>NZ_JBDKXB010000002.1:0-295051 GCF_041197575.1 Thioalkalicoccus limnaeus
GGCCAGCGAGCCGTCGCCGAGCAGGAAGACGACCGGCTGCAGGCCGCGCAGCGGGTCGAGCGCCGTCTCGGGCGAATCCGCCACGTCGAGCACCAGGCGCAGCTCGTCGGCGACTCCGCCGACCTCGTAGTCGAGGTGCGCCCAGAAGCCGTGCAGGTCGCGGCCGGCCCAGCGCCGGCCCGGCGTCTCGACATAGACGCACCACTCGGGCAGATGGAACAGCGTGTCGGTCGGCAGATCCCCGCTCAGCGGCGTGTCGGCCAGCGCCGCGGCGAGATCCGGATCGAAGCGGTAGATCCCCTGGCTCACGCGCCAGGTGGCAAGCGCCCCGACGATGCCCAGGTGATGAATCCGCGGCGGGTCGACGCGCCCATCGGCGCCGCTTAAGATCGCGGCGAAACCCTGCAACGGCAGGAAGCACCACTCCGGCCAGTCCGGGACCTCCCGGCCGCGCTGGGCACGCAGCCGATCCGTGTCGCGCCAGGCGTTGGGATAAGCCCGGCGGACCGCGCTCAGGATGGCGCGCGGACGCACGGTGTCGCCGGCCGGTGAGCGGGCCGGATCGCGGTGATCGGATACCATGGGACGAAACCGAGGGACGAGGACCTGTGGACGCCATAGCGTGCGCACCAGTCTAGCGAACCGCCTCCCCGTTGACGAGATCGATGCCGGGTCGCACACGCGCCCGATCCCCCAACGTCCTTCACTCGGCCTCGTCCAGACCCTGGCGGCGCCAGAGAAAGCCCCTCCGGGCCGCACCCGTCGCGCTCGGAATCCTCGTGCGCTTCCTCAGATCGAAGGCGTCGCCTCCAATCCGTCTGCTAAAGTCACGATGGACCAGCGAATACAATGGCACATGGACCATTCGAAGGATTGCGCGTGGCGGCCCGTCCCGCGAACCGTCATTGAAGAGATGCATAGATGAGGTGTGTCGCTGCCCAGCTGGGCGCTTCAGCGCGCGCGCCAGACGACGGCGAGCCGCTGAGCCTCGCGGCGGTTTCTGCTACGAGTTGAACGGGTTATTCGCCTCCTTGCTGCGTGCCTTGGGGTTCGATGTCGTGATGCTCGAGGCTAGCGTCATGGATGGTCGCGGCGAGTTCGGGCCGGCGTTCGACCACATGACCTTGGTGGTCACCCTCGACGAGCGCTGGATCGTAGATGTCGGCTTCGGCGACTCCTTCCGCGAGCCTTTTCGGCTGGCTGAGCGTGCGGAGCAGGAGCAGGAGCAGGAGCAGGGACAGCTTGCTTACCGCATCGAGGAAGGCAGTGGTGGCCGTCTGATTCTGATGAAAGCCGGATGGGACGACGGGTATTTGTCCGGCCAGCTATTTTAGACCGGCTGATGGCACGTTCTGCCCAAGTCCATCCGCGAGCCCCTGGGCCTGAACCTCGGCCAACGCTTCTTGGTGAGACCGAGGGAGCACGGGATCGAGCTGGTACCCTGCGAGGAGCCGACGCGTCGGGCAAAAGTACGGGAACGGTGTCGTCTCTCGATGGGGCGGCGCGCGTCGGCGAGGGGTTGGGTGGGATGGGCCCCGCCCGACCGAAAACGAACCCCGACGGGACATTTTGGCCAGCCTTGAAAAACACCATTGGCGCCAGCAGTTCCGGAGGGCGCCGCGATCGGCCCCCACGAACCGGAGCACCTCGATGTCCCAGACCCTGGTTTCTGGTCGTCGCCCACGCGAGACCTTGAGCTACTTGAATTGGCTGATCAACCCGTACCATGGCCTGGATGTCACCCAGGTGTACGATCTGCTTGCGGACCGATCACCGACGCGTGGGCTCTATCTGAATCTCGGCTACTGGGACCAGGCCGAATCGCTCGATGAGGCCTGTCAGGCGTTGGCCGCGTTGATGGCCGATGCGGCAGAGATGGGGCCAGAGGATTGCGTCCTCGACGTGGGTTTCGGCTTCGCCGATCAGGACCTCTTCTGGGCTCGCGCCTACCGGCCCAAGCAGATCATCGGGCTCAATATCACGGCCTCGCAGGTGGCAGTGGCACGCCGCCGCGTCGCCGAGCTCGGACTCGATGACCGAATCGACCTTCGCTTGGGATCGGCAACGCGGATGCCGATCGAGGATGCCACGATCGATAAGGTCGTGGCGATGGAGTCGGCCTTTCATTTCGACACGCGGCAGGCCTTCTTCGAAGAGGCCTTCCGCGTCCTCCGCCCGGGTGGTCGGCTGGTCCTCGCCGATATCCTGCCGATGCCGAAGGTCGCAGGAACCTGGCGACGAATCGAACACTGGTGGAGCTGGCGCCAGACCGCCGGCAAGTTTCGGGTGCCGGTCGACAATTTTTATACGCGCGATCAGTATCCGGCGCGGCTGGCCGCCGCGGGCTTCGGCGAAAGCCGTGTGGTTTCGATTCGCGATCAGGTCTATCGACCCTTGCACGAGTACCTGGCCGGTCATCGCGAGGGGTTGTCCCGGCTGCACCCGGCATTGCGCTTGGCGATCGGCATTGCGCTCAGGATCGATGCCGACCGGATCTACCGAGGCCTAGACTATGTTCTGGCTACCGCCGAGAAGCCCGCGTAGCGGCGCATAGGTAGCCGATGAGGGAAAGGGAGATGGTTGTGGACATCGTGTTTCTGCGCGGATTGCGGATCGAAACCGTGATCGGCATCTATGACTGGGAAAAGGCGATCCGCCAGCCGGTCATACTCGACCTCGAGATGAGCGCCGATGTCGCCCGCGCCGCGGCCTCGGACCGGATCGAGGACGCCCTCGATTACAAGGCCGTCTCGAAGCGTCTAAAGGCCTTCGTCGGCGACAACCGGTTCGAGCTCGTCGAGACGCTTGCCGAGCGATGTACCGAGATCATTCGCAGCGAGTTCGGCGTCTCTTGGGTGCGGCTGACGGTCAACAAGATCGGCGCCGTGACCGATGCCGTCGATGTCGGCGTCATCATCGAGCGCGGCGCGCGGCCGACGACGGGCCGGGGCTGATGCCCTGGGCCTGGATCAGTGTCGGCAGCAACCTGGATCGCGAGGCGAGCGTGCGCGGTGCGGTCGCCGCGATGCGCCGCCGCTTCGGTGATCTGCGGCTGTCGTCGGTCTACGAGAGCACCGCGGTCGGCAGCGATGGCCCACCGTTCCTGAACCTGGTTGCCGGTTTCGCGAGCGAGGCTGGCGTCGCGGCGCTGAACGCGTGGCTGCGCGCGACCGAGGACGCCTTCGGGCGCATCCGCGGCCGCGATCGGTTCGCGCCGCGGACCCTGGACCTGGATCTGCTGACCTACGGCGAGCGGGTCGGCGTCGTCGACGGCTGCCGGCTGCCCCGCGACGAGATCCTGCGCTACGCGTTCGTGCTGGCCCCGTTGGCCGAGGTCGATCCGGACGGCCGCCATCCGGAGAACGGGCGCCGCTATCGGGAGCTGTGGGCCGAGTTCCCGAAAGACCGGCCGCCCTTGGTCCGAATCCCATTCGCCTTCGATTGACGAAAGTCTCGGCTCGCCGCGGCGTCAGCGTCCGGGTAGACCGCCGATGCGCAGCAGCCCGTCGATCATGGCCCCGGTCTCGTCTGCATCGCCGAGCCGTTCCGCCGGCGTCCAACTGTAGTCGGCTTCGAGCCGGTAGGACCCGACGAACTCGTCCGGGGCCTGTCCACCCCAGTCGCGCGGCGACAGCAGCGAGAAGAAGGTGCGCCCGTCGGTGCGTCGATAGAGATGATAGACCTGGCCCGGGCGGCGCTGGAACTGGCACTCGGCTTGTGTCAGGGCCTGTTCCTCGCGCGCCTCGTCGATGACCTTGCGTGCCTCGCTCTGCAGCGCGCGGATCTGATCGGCGATCACGCGCAGCTTTGCGTGGGTGCGGGCGCCGAGCATGGCCTCGGCGCGGGCGATCTCGGCGGCCAATTCCGATGCCTGAAACGCCGGTGCGAGGCGGCTGACCGGATAGGGCGCGCTGCGATCGGCTCCGTCGTGCAGTCGTGGTTTGTCGTCGTCAGTCATGATTTGCCTGGCGTCGAGCGTCGCTGCCTGCTCGCGCTCGACGCGCTCGTCATTGCTGAATGGTGCGGCCGCCGTCGACGGTCAGGATCTGGCCGGTGACATAATCGGCGTCGCGGATCAGGTACAGAAGCGCGCGCGCGATATCGCCGGGCGTCCCCGGACGACCCAA
This sequence comes from Thioalkalicoccus limnaeus, assembly GCF_041197575.1. NCBI lineage: Bacteria > Pseudomonadati > Pseudomonadota > Gammaproteobacteria > Chromatiales > Chromatiaceae > Thioalkalicoccus > Thioalkalicoccus limnaeus. The sequence goes on from NZ_JBDKXB010000002.1 coordinate 4,128, forward strand.
GGCGGTACGCGCGAGGATCGCGTCCTTGGCGGCGTCGTCGAGGCCCTGATCGGGCCATAGGATGGCCCCCGGCGCGACGCCATTGACCCGGATCTCCGGGCCGAGCTCGCGGGCCAAGGCCTGCACCATCATCGCATTGCCGGCCTTCGCGATCGAGTAGATCGGGTGGCCTTTCAATGGCCGCCGGCCGTGGATGTCGACCAGATTCAGGATACAGCCGTGGTGCTGGCGCAGCCAGGGCGCGGCCTGTTGCGCGAGGAAGAACGGTGCCTTCAGGTTGGTCCCGATCAGATCCTCCCATTGCGCCTCGTCGGCTTCGCCGATCGGCGTCGGATAGAAGCTCGAGGCATTGTTGATCAGCACGTCGAGCCGATTGCGAAAGCCGGCAACCTGCTTAAACAGTGCCGGCAGGCTCGCCAGGTCGCACAGATCGGCCTGGACCAGGCGCACCGAGTCCGGTCGCCTCTGCTCGAGCTCGCCAGCCAGTGCCTCGGCCGGTGCGCGCGATCGGCGATAATGCAGGATCAGGTCCATGCCCTGGGCATGGAGCAGCCGGCCCGTCTCGGCACCGAGACGCTGGGCCGCGCCGGTGATCAGCACCACGCGGCCGTCGAGGGACGCCGGGTCTGGCCTCATGGTCGCTCTCCATCGGTGATGACAGGGAGGGCGCCATTCTACCGCAACAGAGCGCGGCTGCCGCGAAGTGGCCCGCGAGGAGTTCGCCGATGCCCGATGCACGACACTGGTGCGATGATCCAGTCGCCGAGGCCCATAGCCGCGAGCTGGCCGAACGGATCCGGGCCGAGGCCGAAGCAGCCGGCGGGTCGTTGCCCTTCGACCGCTTCATGGAGCTGGCCCTCTATGCGCCGGGCTTGGGCTACTACATGGCCGGCGCCCGCAAGCTCGGCGCCGATGGCGATTTCGTCACGGCGCCCGAGCTCTCGCCGTTGTTCGGCCGGTGTCTTGCGCGTCAGTGTCAGGAGGCCCTCGCCGCGGTCGGTGGCGGCGACATCCTCGAGGTCGGCGCTGGTCAGGGCACGCTCGCGGCCCAGGTGCTCGGCCAGCTCGACCGGGACGGGCCACTGCCGCGCCGGTATCGAATCCTGGAGCTCAGCCCCGAGCTCGCCGATCGCCAGCGCACACGGCTTCGCGCGGCGGTGCCGCACCTGATGCCGCGTATCGACTGGGTCACCGGATTTCCCGAAGGCCTGCGCGGCGTCGTCGTTGCCAACGAGGTGCTGGACGCGATGCCGGTCCATCGTTTCGAGATCCTCGCCGACGGCTCCGTCGGCGAGGTCATGGTGACACCGACGCCGGATGGCCTTGGCTGGCAGGAATCCGTGGTCCCGGCCCGCTCGCCGGGACTGGCCGCCGCGGTGGCCGAGATCCAGGCCGACGGATGGGCACGCTCAGCCGGTGTCTGCGGCGAGGTCAACCTGCGCCTGGCGCCTTGGCTCGCGTCGCTCTCGGCGGCCCTCGACCGAGCCCTGATCCTACTCATCGACTACGGCTACCCGAGGTCCGAGCTCTACCATCCCGAGCGCCGTGCCGGGACCCTGATGTGTCATCATCGACACCAGGCCCATGGCGATCCGTACCGCGCGATCGGCCTTCAGGACATCACCGCCCATGTCGACTTCACGGCGGTCGCGCGTGCGGCCGCCCGTGCCGAGCTCGCGCTCGCCGGGTACAGTACCCAGACCCACTTCCTGCTTGGTTGCGGTCTCGATCGCTTGCTCGCCGAGGCGCCAGAGGACCCGCTGGCGTTGGCCCAGGGCGCGAAGCAATTGGTGCTGCCGACCGCGATGGGTGAACGCTTCCAGGTCATGGGCCTGACCAAGGGCCTGGAGTACCCGTGGCGGGGTTTCGCGCTGCGCGATCTGCGCGGTCGCTTGTGAGCGCCGTCGCTCGAACGGCCCGCACCCGCGCGATCAGCGCAGGTATCCGGGCACCACGGCCGCGATATCGGTGGCCCGGAGCCCGAGCTCGGCGAGCCCGTCGCGGGTGCAGACGTTGTCGGTTTGCAGCGACAGATAGTTGTCGCGGGTGAAGGGCTGGCCGGGCAGCCATTCGAAGACCCGCGCCTGGAGCCGCGATAGGCCATTGCCGAGGCCGACGACGCGGACCCGCCGGTCGATGGTGGCGGCCGTGTATTCGACGAGCTCCTGCAAGCGGAAGACGCGCGGACCGCACAGCGGGTAACGCTGTCCGTGGGTTGCCGGATCGGCCAGTGCGGTGTGCATCGCGGCGACGACATCGCCGACATAGACCGGGGCGAGGCGGGCATTCGGGCAGGCGAGCGGGAAGAAGCCGGGTACGATGCGCAGCAGCCCGGCGAAGCGATTGAAGAAACGGTCGCCACGGCCGAAGATCACCGATGGCTGGAAGCTCGTGACCGCGATGCCCGATTCCAGCGCGCGGTGGGCCAGGTCCTCGCCGGCGCCCTTGCTGCGCAGATAGCGGCTCCCGCCGGACAAGGCATCCGCATGCAGCGCGCTCATCTGCAGCAGGCGGCCGACGCCGGCGGTGCGGGCCGCGGCGACCAGGTGCTCGACCAGCTCGACGTGGACCCGCTCGAAGCGGCTGGTCCTAGTCTCGTTGAGGATGCCGACCAGGTTGATGACGGTGCCGCAGCCGGCCAAGTGGCGGCCGAGGTCTTCGGCGTCGAAGAGGTCGCCGGGGCGAACCTCGAGGCCGGGAACCAGGCGCAGGTCGCGGTAGCGTTCCGGGCGGCGCAGGATCAGGCGGCACGGGTAGCCCGTCGCGGTCAGGGCGTTGATCAGGTGGCGGCCGACGAATCCGGTGCCTCCAAGGATGCAGATAGGAGTCTTGTTCATGGTGCGGATGTTCTTGTTGGCGGAATCGGGAGCAGTGGTCGCCGGCCGCTTGACCTGGCACGCGCTGCGGCATTATCGCCGATCGGGGACGATATCGGGACCGCTCCCAGGCCTGTCACTCGCTGCCGCGTCCCCGGTGGATCGCAGCGCGTGAGCGCCTTGGAGCTCGTCGTCTACCTGGCGACCGGTGCCCTCGCGGGCCTGTTGGCCGGGCTGCTCGGGGTCGGTGGTGGCGTCATCATGGTGCCGGTTCTGATCCTGGTCTTCATGTCGTTGGGCCTGACCGCACACTGGATACCGCATCTGGCCGTGGGGACGTCGCTCGCGACCATCGTCGGCACCGGGCTGGCGTCGGTCTGGGCCCATCAGCGCCGTGGAGCGGTACGCTGGGATCTGACCTGGCGCCTCGCGCCGGGTCTGGTGATCGGGGCCTGGCTCGGCGCTGCGCTCGCCGGTTGGCTGCCGGCGCTCTGGCTCAAACGGATCTTCGCGATCTTCCTGTTGATCGTCGGTCTGCGCATGATCTGGCCGCGATCGGTGCATTCGGCCAGCACCCTGCCCGGGCCCGCCGGCCTGTTCGCCGCCGGGTCGGGTATCGGTGCCTTGTCGGCGCTGGTCGGGATCGGCGGTGGTACTCTGACTGTCCCACTCCTTGCGCGCGGTGGGATCGACCTGCGGCGAGCGGTGGCGACCGCAAGCGCTTGCGGTCTGCCGATCGCGCTGGCCGGGGCGACCGGCTTCATGCTGGTCGGCTGGGGCCGTGACGGGTTGCCCGCGGCCAGCACCGGCTTCGTCTACTGGCCGGCGGTCGCCGCGATGCTCGTCGCGAGCATCCCGACCGCGCCGCTCGGTGCCCACCTCGCCCATACGCTCCCGGTGACCCTGATCAAACGGTTCTTCGGCCTGCTGCTGATGCTGGTCGCGGCCCGCTTGTTATTCGCCTGACCGGGCCGCAGCAGGCGCTCTGGCAAAACCCTTGCCGAGGCGGGTCGGGATCGGCGTTAATCAGCTCTTCGTCGGACCCCGTTCACCATTCAGCCGCGAGGAGGGCTCATGTGTCTCGGTATCCCGATGCAGATCCGCTCGATCGACGGGTTCGTCGCCCGGTGCATGGCGAAGGGCGTCGAGCGGGATGTCAATCTGCTGATGCTCGGCCACGAGACGCTCGCGGTCGACGACTTCGTCGTGGTCCATCTGGGCTACGCCATCGAGCGGATCACCGCGGAGCAGGCCGCGGTGGCCTGGGAGCTCTATGACCAGATGCTGGACCAGGACGGCCGGTGAAGCCATGCCCCGTCAGCCGGCCAGGCGCCGATACTTGATCCGATGCGGCTGATCGGCCTCGGCGCCGAGACGCCGATGGCGATCCGCCTCGTAGTCGGCATAGTTGCCCTCGAACCAGGTCACGGTCGAATCGCCCTCGAAGGCCAGGATATGGGTCGCGATGCGATCGAGGAACCAGCGGTCGTGGCTGATCACGACCGCGCAGCCCGGGAACGCGAGCAGTGCCTCCTCGAGGGCGCGCAGGGTCTCGACATCCAGGTCGTTGGTCGGCTCGTCGAGCAACAGCAGATTGCCGCCACTCTTGAGCAGCTTGGCCAAGTGAACCCGGTTGCGCTCGCCGCCGGACAGGTCGCCGATGCGCTTCTGCTGGTCGACGCCGCGGAAGTTGAAGCGGCTGACATAGGCCCGTGACGGCATCTCGTAGCGGCCCACGACGATGTTGTCCGAGCCGTCCGAGATCTCTTCCCAGACGGTCTTGCCGTTATCGAGGGCGTCGCGACTCTGGTCGACGTAGGCGACCTGGACCGTATCGCCGATCCGCATGTCGCCACCATCGAGCCGTTCCTGGCCCGTGATCAGCCGAAACAGCGTCGTCTTGCCGGCCCCGTTCGGGCCGATCACGCCGACGATCCCGCCCTTCGGCAGGCTGAACGAGAGCCCATCGAACAGCAGCCGGTCACCATACCCCTTGCGGATCCCGTTGGCCTCGAGGACCAGATCGCCGAGCCGCGGCCCCGGGGGGATGTAGATCTCGTTGGTCTCGTTGCGCGCTTGGAACTCCTGGGACTGAAGCTCATCGAATCGGGCGAGCCGGGCCTTGCTCTTCGCATGACGGCCCTTCGGGTTGGCGCGCACCCATTCGAGCTCGCGTTGCATCGTCTTGATGCGGGCCGCTTCCTGTTTCTGCTCCAGTTCGAGTCGTTGCTCCTTCTGTTCGAGCCACGACGAATAGTTGCCTTCCCACGGGATGCCGTGCCCACGGTCGAGCTCGAGGATCCACCCGGCCACATTGTCGAGGAAGTAGCGATCGTGAGTGACGGCGACGACGGTACCCGGATACTCGTGCAGGAAGCGCTCGAGCCAGGCCACGGACTCGGCATCCAGGTGGTTGGTCGGTTCATCGAGCAGCAGCATGTCGGGTTTCGACAGCAGGAGTCGACATAGCGCGACCCGCCGCCGCTCGCCACCGGAGAGCTTGGTCACGTCGGCCTCCCACGGCGGCAGCCGCAATGCGTCGGCCGCGACCTCGAGGGTGCGCTCCAGGTTGTGGCCGTCGGTCGCCTGGATCAGATCCTCGAGCTCGGCCTGTTCCTTGGCCAGCGCGTCGAAGTCCGCATCGGGCTCGGCGTAGGCGGCATAGACCGCGTCCAGCCGGGTCAGGGCCGTCGTGATGTGGGCGAGCGCCTCCTCGACGTTGCCGCGCACGTCCTTGGTGTCATCGAGCTGCGGTTCCTGCGGCAGAAACCCGACCTTGATGCCCGTCTGAGGCCGCGCTTCGCCCTCGATTTCGGTATCCAGGCCGGCCATGATGCGCAGCAGCGTCGACTTGCCCGAGCCGTTGAGACCGAGCACGCCGATCTTGGCACCGGGGAAGAAGGACAGCGAGATGTCGCGCAGGATGACGCGTTTGGGCGGCACGACCTTGCCGACCCGGTTCATGGTGAAGATGTATTGAGCCATAGGTATCGCTTGACTGGGGTTGCGCACGGGCCGCTGCCGAGGTGGCGGCGGTGACTTCGATTGGTCTCGATTGTGCCGACCCGAGGGGTAAAAGTCCAAACCCGGCTGGTGCGAACAACGCTTCACGCGGTCACGTCTGGGCCACGCACATCGACACCGGCGGGTGCTTGGTATTCGTGTTGTCCCCCGGCCATGCCCGTTCCGCCGTGATCAGATCCTCTTGGTCTCGCTGGTGCCTTCCGCAGGGGGGGCGTAGTCCAGAACACGGGTTGCGGGGGGGGGGGGGCGATACCCTTTGCCGGGAGGTGGCACCTGGCCGATTCCCCGCGTGCGCCGTGGCTGCTCTTCGCCGAATGATGACGTAGAATCGAGCCAGCGCGAGCGTTCGCTCGACATCCGGAAGGTCTTCCGAAGACAGGAACCCGCGGAATCGGCAATAGCCATGCAACATGCCTACAAGCAGACGCTGTACGAACAGCTCGAAGCCCTACCCGAGGGCTTGACCGGCGAGATCCTGAGCGGCCAGCTGCATACGCAGCCGCGCCCCGCGGGTCCTCATGCGCGGGCGGAGACCGAGCTCAGCATCGACATCGGCAGTGCCTACGGCCGAGGTCGCGGCGGCCCTGGCGGTTGGTGGATCATCGTCGAACCGGAGCTGCATTTGGTTCGCGACCAAGAGGTCGCCGTGCCCGACCTCGCTGGGTGGCGAAAAGAGCGCATGCCGCAGATCCCCGACGACCATCGCTTCGAGGTCGTTCCAGACTGGGTCTGCGAGATCCTGTCACCCTCTACGGCTAGCAAGGACCGAGAGGTCAAGATGCCGGTCTACGCCCACTACGGTGTTGCCTACGCTTGGCTGGTCGACCCCAAGTGCCGCACCCTCGAGGCCTACGCCTTGACTGACGGAGACTGGCGTTTGCTCGCCGAGGCATCTGACTACGACACCATCGCAGTTGCGCCCTTCGATGCCTTGCAGCTGGATCTCGGCAATCTCTGGAGCTGACGCCCCACGGGGTCGGGCTGCGGTCCCGGTTCGGTGGCTTCTGGCGGGTGCGGCGTCGCTGGCCATCCTGCTGGCCAACCCGGTTGGTGCCTGGCAGGGCGCGCTCGAAAGCGGGGGACGGCTCTGGGTCGATCCCGATTCTCGACGCGCATTGCGCGATGATGGTGACCGCATGCGGCCCCTCTGGGACGGCGTTCACCGGCTCGACGATGGCTCGACGGTCATCGTTCGGGACGGTATCGTGGTGCCGACGCGGGAGATGCTCGAGGCTTGGCGTACTGGTCCTGAAGCGGCGGTTGCTCGCGATGGGCCGTGCGCCGAACTGGTTGTCTGGGTGTGTGGCGAACGCGATGAGTGCGCGGTGACGTCGGCCTGTGTTCAAGCGAGGCGATGGCTGAACGCCGAGCGCGCGGAACAGCGTCTGGTGCCCTACGAGGCCGGACGCCGGCCGGAGACCGAGACCAGCGCGGTCTGTCGCGCCGCGCTCGGCGATAGGGTCGGGTTTCCGGCGTGCGCCGCGGCCGACACACGCGGCGACGCGGACCTCGGTGCCTGTGAATCTCTGGTCGCGCGAGTCTGTGGTGACGCGAATCAGTGCGCCGACAGCCTGGCCTGTGACCCCGCTCGACAGCTGCTCGGATGGCAGCGAGACGCGGCCCGCGGTGGCGAGCGCCAGGCCGTGCGCGAGATCGAGGATCAATGCGCCGAGGCTGCGACCAACCCCTTCTTCGTGCCGTGCGAGTGACGGGTTATTCAGGTTTCGCACGGCGCGCTCCATCGGGTCGCCTGCGACGACGTTACACGTCGTCGCACGGCCGTTGGCGCAGGCCGCGCTGCCTGGGTGCGAGCGCGGCCGAACAGCATCCGGACCACGCGAGTGGCCTGGTACTCCAGTCGACCAGGGTCCTTATCCCAGGTCCGGACGTGGCCCTTCAGTTCACCGACGGCAGGCCGGCGAGCGCCATCGCTACCTCGGACTCATCGTAGACGAGATCCTTGAGCTTGCCAGCCATGTAGTCCGTGTAGGCCTGCATATCGAAATGGCCGTGTCCGGAGAGGTTGAACAGGATGGTCTTGGCCGTGCCGGATTCGCGGCACCGCTCGGCCTCCTGAATCGCGGCCCTGACCGCATGATTGGCCTCGGGGGCGGGCACGATGCCTTCGGCTTTCGCGAACTGGATGCCCGCGGCGAAGCACTCCAGTTGATTGTAGGACCGCGGCTCGATGTAGCCCAATGCCGCCAGGTGGCTGATCTGAGGGGCCATGCCGTGGTAACGGAGGCCACCGGCGTGGAAACCGGGTGGCATGAATCCGGATCCAAGGGTGTACATCTTGACCAGCGGCGTCAAATGGGCCGTGTCGCCGAAATCGTAGGCGAAGCGCCCCTTGGTCAGGGTCGGGCAGGCCGATGGCTCGACCGCGATGCAGCGCACCGCGCGGCCGCCGCGCAGCTGTTCGCCGAGAAACGGGAAGGCGATGCCGGCGAAGTTGCTGCCCCCGCCGGTGCAACCGATGACCATGTCCGGATAATCGCCAGCCATCTCCAACTGTTTCATCGCCTCGAGCCCGATCACCGTCTGGTGCAACAGGACATGGTTGAGGACGCTGCCCAGGGCATAACAGGTGTCGTCGCGTTTCGCGGCCATTTCCACGGCCTCGCTGATCGCGATGCCGAGGCTGCCACGGCTATCCGGGCGCTCGGCCAGAATCGCGCGGCCCGATTCCGTCAGGTCGCTGGGGCTGGCGATGCAGCGTGCACCGAAGGTCTCCATCAAGGCGCGGCGATAGGGCTTCTGCTCGTAGCTGACCTTGACCATGTAGATCTCGATCTCGATCCCGAATAAGGCCCCGGCCAATGCCAGCGACGAGCCCCATTGGCCGGCCCCGGTCTCGGTCGTGATGCGCTTGACGCCTTCCTGTTTGTTGTAGAAGGCCTGCGGGATCGCCGAGTTCGGCTTATGGCTGCCGGCCGGGCTGACCCCTTCGTATTTGTAATAGATCCGCGCGGGCGTATCCAGCGCGCGCTCCAGACGCCGTGCGCGATACAGGGGCGAGGGTCGCCATTGGCGGTAGACATCGCGCACCGGTCCGGGTATCTCGATGTCGCGTTCCTGGCTCATCTCCTGTTCGATCACGGCGCGCGGAAAGATCACGGCCAGATCGTCGGGCGTGACCGGTTGTTTGGTCGCGGGGTGCAGCACCGGTTGCAGCGGCTCGGGCAGATCCGCATTGATGTTGTACCAGGTCTTGGGCATCTCCCGCTCGTCGAGCAGGAACTTGACGGAATCGCTCATGGGCCTCGGGAGCCTCCTCTATGATGGATGGTCGTGAACCCGTCACGGCTGGCGCCGCTCGGCACCCCGATTCCCCAAAGCCAGGCCATGGGTGAACTTGGCGCGCTCCTCGTACCAAGAAGGTCGGCCGTGCCGCTCGTTGCGCGGACGCGTTGCGGACGGGTATTGTCCGCGATCAGGCCGATCGGCGCGAGTGGTCGAGACGGCGTTTGACTGCGGCCTTCGTCGCGGCTCGAGAACGAGCGTATGGCGCGACGGCCATTGCGCGCGCCCGTGTTCGACCTCATGCTGATGAGGCTACGCGTCGGCGCTCGCCTTGTCCGACGCACTACTCAACATCCGGTGGAGCGAGAGCCCTGATGAAGACGATCGATCGAGGCTATGCGGTGGACCATCTCGGGGAGTTGCTCGGTCTGGTCGAAGCCGGCGAGAAGGTGTTGATCGCGGACGGCGATCGCGGCATCGCGATCTTGGTGCCGGTCACCGAGCGCCCTCCGCACCTGGCGGTCGACGACGCGGACGTGCCGAACGACGAGGTCGAGCGGGCCTTTCACGGAGATTGACGTTCGCGCAGCCGTTTCACTTGGAACAGCGTATTGCGCTCCTCCTCCTCCAGTGCGGATTGGATGAACTGGATCGTGCGCCGGTAGCGCGGGATGATGTTGTATCTGAGCGCATTGACCCGTTTCTGGGCCTTGCGCTGTTCCTCCATCAAACGATGAAGGGCCATCTCGACCTCGCCGAGGCGTGCCAACCGCACAGCGGCGTCGGCCAGGTGTTCGCGGGTCTCGTCGAAGCTCGCATCGGTGCCGAGCAGTCCAACCGGCTTCAGCGGGAGACGCTCGGCCGATACGGCGGGGTATTCGACGCCGAGGCTGCGGCGCGGCAGGATCTGCACTTGGAGGGCGGGCTCGCTGCCGAGGGCCACCTGGCGGATCCCGCGGCTGCCGAGGCGGAGATGCGTGATGGCGAGACAGCGATAGGCCCGTTCGAGCCGTCTCTCGGCCTCGTCGCGCAACCGGCCGTATTCGCCGATCCGTTCGTACACGAGACGAGTCAGGAGTTCACGTTTCCTCTCGAGCAGATCGTGCCCTTCCTCGAGGAAGCGCACCTGCTTCTTCAGCTTGAGGAGCGTGTTCTTCGTCGGAGGTACCCTGATCAGTTGTTGTGACATCGTCTTCGTCCTCGGTTACGGGGCGGGTCGTGGATCCGTGCTGACGACGGCCGGCGTGCTCAGGCGATGCCGAGCAGCGGCTTGGCCAACAGGAAGACCATCGCCGTGATCAGCAGGATCCCGGCAACGCTGAGCCGCGCGCCGGCCCGGACCATGTCGATCACCTGCAAGCGCTCGCTGCTGAAGACGATCGCGTTCGGGGGCGTGGCCACCGGAAGCATGAAGGCGCAGGACGCCGCGAGTGCGACCGGCACTGCGAGTAGCAACGGGTCGAGCGCGAGGGTCACAGCAAGTGCCGTCGTCAATGGCAGCAGGGTGGCCGCGGTGGCCGTGTTGCTCGTGATGTGGCTGAGCAGCATCGCCGTTGTCGCGACCATCGCGACCAGGACCGCGATCGGCAGAACGGACAGTCCGCGCAGGATCTCGGTCAGATGGCTCGCGAGCCCGCTGTTATCGATCGCGGTGCCGAGGCTCAGCCCACCACCGACCAGCACCAGCACGCCCCAGTGCAGCCGGCGCGCCGTTTCCCAGTCCATCAGGAAGGGTTGACCGCGGGAATCGGAGGGGATCACGAATAACAGCAATGCGCCGAGGATCGCGATGCCCGGATCGGTGATCATCAGGCCAGGAATCCAGGCGTCGATGACGGGCCGCGTGATCCAGGCGAGCGCCACCAGCACGAAGACCAAGGCGACCCGACGTTCCGGCCTGGTCATCGGGCCCAGGTCGGCGTGCTGGTCTTGCAGCAGCTGGTGGATGGCGGCGATCGGGCGGCGCGAGACCGGAAAGACCCAACGGGTCAACACCCACCAGGTCAGCGCCAGCATGAGCAGGGCCACCGGCAGGGCCATCATCATCCACTCGCCGAAGCCGATGTGGACATCGTACAGGTCGGCCATGTATCCAGCCAACAGCGCATTCGGCGGGGTGCCGATCAGGGTGGCCATGCCGCCGATGTTGGCCGCGAACGCGATCCCGAGCAACAAGGATGGTGCCATGTTACGGGCGTCCTCGTCCTCGCAGCGCTCCTCGATCATCGTCAGCACCGACAGGCCGATCGGCAGCATCAAGGCAGCGGTCGCCGTGTTGCTGACCCACATGCTCAGACCGGCGGTCGCCACCATGAAACCCGCAACCAGGAAGTCCAACCGCTGACCGGCAAGGCTCAGGATCTGCAGTGCGATACGCCGGTGAAGGTTCCAGCGCTGGATGGCCTCGGCGAGGATGAATCCACCGAGGAACAGAAAGACCAAGGGATTCGCGTAAGGCGCGGCGGCCTCACCGATCGGCACGACGCCGAGCAGCGGCAAGAGTGCGACCGGCAGCAGCGCCGTCGCGGCGATCGGGATCGCCTCGGAGATCCACCAGATCGCCATCAAGGTCGTCAGCCCCACCACATGCCATGCGGCGGGATCGATGCCGCTCGGCGGGCCGACGAACAGAATCAGCAGAAAGGCAGCGGGTCCGAGCCAGAGGCCGATGCGACGGCGCCGAGACGGCCGGGTGACAGAGGGTTGCGCGTCGGAATACGACATGCCGGCTCCTTGGTCGGTTCGGTTGGACGCCATGTGCCAGGTGGCTCGAGATTGCGCTGGGGCGCGCGGCAACCCGCGCCCCGCGGTCGTAGCACGCCCATCGTGCATGCGTGCCAAGGCCCCGGGCGGCGCCCGTCTCCATCGCTGTGGCCCATCGTCCGGTCGGCGGACGATACGCCCGTCGGGTCCGCGGGCCGGCATGCGATGCCGGCGCCGATCCAGTATCATGCCGAAGTTTTCAACGTGCGATCGGCAAGGTATCAGGTGCTCGACGCAAACTCTCATGCCACCTTCCGCTGGCCCGTGCGCGTCTACTACGAGGACACCGACGCCGGCGGGGTCGTCTATTATGCGAATTATCTGCGATTTTTCGAGCGGGCTCGGACCGAGTGGCTGCGCCATCTCGGTTTCGATCAAGGGACTCTGCGGCACCGCGACGGCTTGGTTTTTGCCGTGCGTCGGACCAGCGTCGATTATCTGGCGCCGGCCCGGTTCGATGATCAGCTGTCGATCACCCTCACGCCGATCCGTTTGGGCCGCGCCAGTCTAGTCCTTCGGCAGGAGGCCGTCCGCGATACCGACGGGCTTTGTTGCGCGCGCGCGGAGGTTCAGGTCGCCGCGGTACAGGAAGCCGGTTGGCGTCCGTCTCGAATCCCCGATGACCTGTTGCAGGCGATCAGGCCATGAGCACCGACATGTCGTACCTCGACCTCTTGCTGCATGCGAGCTTGGTCGTTCAACTCGTTATCCTGGTGCTCCTCTTCGCCTCGATTCTGTCCTGGACCGTGATCTTCGATCGCAGCCGAGTGCTGGGTCAGGCCCGGCGGGGGGCCGAGGCCTTCGAGCGGAGATTCTGGTCTGGCGGCGACTTGAGCAACCTTTACCGAGACCTCGCTCAGGACGCGAAGGGTAGCCAAGGGCTGGCGGCGATCTTCCGAGCTGGCTTCAAGGAATACGCGCGCCTGCGGAAACAGGAGCCTGACCAGTCGGCCGTCCTGCAGGGTACCGAACGGTCGATGCGTGTGGTGCTGAGCCGCGAGATGGACCGACTCGAGACCCACTTGGCCTTCCTGGCCACTGTCGGCTCGACCAGTCCCTACATCGGTCTGTTCGGGACCGTCTGGGGGATCATCCACGCATTTCAGGCCTTGGGCAGTGTCGAGCAAGCAACCCTCGCGCTGGTTGCGCCTGGTATCTCCGAGGCCTTGTTCGCGACGGCCATCGGGTTGTTCGCGGCGATCCCGGCGGTCGTCGCCTACAATCGCTACGCGAACCAGGTCGAGCGTCTGAACAATCGTTACGAGGAATTCATCGAGGAGTTCTCGTCCTTGTTGCAGCGCCAGGGCCGGGGCGAGCGGACGGACTCCTGATTACGATGCCCAGGAAGCGTTCCCGCACCCGCCGCCGGCTGATGGCCGAGATCAACGTCGTCCCGTACATCGACGTGATGTTGGTGCTGCTTGTGATCTTCATGGTGACAGCGCCGTTGATCACCCAGGGTGTCCGGGTCGAGTTGCCGAAGGCCCGTGCGAACGAGATTGCTGGCGAGACCAGCCGGCCGGTGCTGATCACGATCGATCAGTTCGGCGATCTCTACGTCGATTTCGGCGGGCAAGGCAGTCTGCCCGTTGACGGGCGTCAGCTTCACGGCCATCTGCATCGCATCCTCGATGAACGGCCCGACACGCCAGTCATGGTCAGCGGGGATCACCGGGTCGACTATGGTCGTGTGGTCGAGGCGATGGTCATCGCCCAAGCGGCCGGTGCACCGCACGTTGGGCTCATTACGCAGTTGCCGGAGTACGCTGAACCCTGATCCATGTTGCAGATCATTCGTCGGAACCCTGCCGCGCTGCGCCGGGCCGTCGGCCTGCATCTCCTGATCGTGCTGATGTTGTGGGTCGGAACCGATTGGTGGAATCGGATCGAGCCCGCGGATTCGGGGCCGGCAGTGGTGCAAGCGAACCTCGTCAGCGAGGCACAGCTCGCCGAGTGGCTAGCCTTGTCGCGGCCACGCCCAGACCAGGGCGAGATACCGGATCGACTCGCTGACGAACGCATCGAGCCGGTCGTCGATCCGGATCAGGGCCGCGAGGCCGAAGAAGCGGCCCGACGTGAGGCCGAGGAAGAAGCGGCTCGACGTGCGGCGGAAGAGGAAGCCGCCCGACGCGCGGCCGAGGAAGCGGCCCGGCGTGCGGCGGAAGAGGAGGCCGCCCGACGCGCGGCCGAGGAAGCGGCCCGACGTGCGGCGGAAGAGGAGGCCGCCCGACGTGCGGCCGAGGAGGATCTGCTGATGGCCTTGGAGCGGGAGACCAAGACGCTCGAGCGTCAGCGCTCCAGCGAAGCGGATATCACTCCCTATGTCGCAGCAATAAGCGATCAAGTCGAGCGGGAGTGGGTTCGACCTCCCGGTTCCCCCCTCGATGCGGCATGCCTCGTCAGGGTCCGCCTCGAACCGACCGGGGACGTCGTCGCCGGCAGTGTCAGGGTGATCGAAGGCAGTGGCGATCCCGCCTTCGACCGGTCCGTGATCACGGCCATCTATCGGGCTTCGCCGCTACCGGTCCCCGCCGGCCCGGAATTCGAGCGATTTCGAGAGTTCCAGTTTCGCTTTTCACCGTAACCGAGGTGAATCAAGACATGTTGCGATCTCTGTTGACCGCATTGTTGCTCGCATTCGGCGCGATCGCGTCGGCGCAGGCCCAGCTGACGATCGAGGTCACCGGCGGGGTCGAGGGTGCTCAGCCGATCGGGGTCGTGCCTTTCGGGGTCGACGCCGAGCTGACGCCGCCGGTCGATGTCGCCGCCGTCATTGCCGCGAATCTAGCCCGAACCGGGCGCTTTCGTGTGATGCCCCACCGTGAGATGTTGAGCCAGCCACACCGTGTCGAGGATGTCGACCTGCGCGAATGGCGCCAGCAGGGCGCGAACAGTCTCGTGATCGGCCGGATCCTGCCCGGGTCGGTCGGCGGGTTCCAGATCGACGTCGCGCTGCTCGACGTCTTCAGCGGAGAGGAATTGCTCGCCATGTCGATGCCGGCAAGCGTGGCCGGCATGCGCCATGCCGCGCATCGGATTGCCGATGCGATCTTCGAGCAACTGACCGGGCAGAAAGGGGTCTTCTCGACTCGTATCGCCTATGTGGCGGTCCAGGACGACGGCGGGGACCCGAGGATGACGCTGCGGGTCTCGGATGCCGATGGCTACAACCCGCAGACGATTGTGTCCTCCCGCGAGCCTCTGCTGTCGCCGGCTTGGTCCCCTGATGGACGCCGGATGGCCTACGTTTCGTTCGAAAAGAAACGCTCGGCCATCTACTTGCAGGAGTTGGCCACCGGGCGCCGCGAGTTGCTCGCGAGCTATCCGGGCATCAATGGTTCCCCGGCCTTCTCCCCGGACGGCAATCAGCTCGCGATGACCTTGTCGAAAGACGGCCAGCCCGATATCTATGTGCTCAACCTGGTCAATCGGCAATTGCGCCGTCTGACGGACCATCATGCGATCGATACCGAGCCGGCCTGGTCGCCCGACGGCAGCGAGATCGTCTTCACGTCAGACCGTGGCGGGCAAGCGCAGATCTATCGTATTCCGTCCGTGGGCGGCGAGGCACGGCGAGTGACCTTCCAGAACGACTACAATGCCCGCGCTGCGTTTGCCCCGGATGGTCGGTCATTGGTGTTGGTGACCCGTGTCAATGGGCGATATCGGATCGCGCGACTGGACCTCGCGACGAATCGCGTGCGGCTCGTCAGCGGCGGGCCGCTCGACGAATCGCCGGGGTTCGCCCCGAACGGCACGATGGTGATCTTCGCGACCCGGCACGACGGCCGCGGCGTCCTCGCGACCGCATCGACCGATGGTGCGGTCACGCAACGCCTGACGCAGGAACGGGGTGACGTGCGCGAACCCGCCTGGTCGCCATTCGTCGAGTGAGGGAAAAGACGTGCTCAGGTATTCGTTTCCAGTCGCTATCGCGCTCTTCACCGTGATCCTGGGTGCCGGTTGCGAGACGGTCCAGAAGGCGCCGCCGTCGGCCGTCCCGAGCGCCGAGCCGACGGTCCCTGAGGTCGCACCGCAGGCGGTCGCGGCCCCGGCCCCGTGGGATGATCCGGCAAATCCGATTCATCGCCGTACGCTCTATTTCACCTACGAGCGCAGCGAGATCTTGCCCGAATACGCGGCCCTGCTCCGCGTGCATGCGGGTTTTCTGGCGGCGCACCCGAATGTGCGGGTGATCATCGAGGGCCATGCGGACGAGCGCGGGACGCGCGAATTCAATCTCGCGCTGGGTGAGCAGCGGGCGCAGGCCGTGCGAGGTTTTCTGATGGCCGAGGGGATCCCCCCGGCACAGCTCGAAACAGCCAGTTACGGCGAGGAGAAACCGGCGAGCCCCGGCTATGGCGAAGCCTCATGGGCGCAGAACCGGCGAGCCTTTCTTGACTACCAGAGGCCTTGAGTATGACCCCCCTATCGCGCGCAATGCCGGCTATCGTTCTGCTGCTCGCCGGGCCTGCCATCGCCGACCCGGCCCTTGATGCGCGGGTCGCCCGCCTGGAGCGGATCCTGAGTACGCAAGGCCCGTCGGAGTTGCTGATCCAGGTCCAAAGGCTGCAACAGGAGGTCCAGGAGTTGCGGGGCCTCGTCGAGACCCATCAGTTCCTGCTCGAACGACTCCAAGGCCAGGGAGGATCCGGGACGACGATGCGCGGGGACCCTTGGACCTATGAGGATTCGTACGAACGGGATCCTTGGGGCACTGTCCCGATCACCGATCAAGGAGCGGATCCGGGCACCGATCGGTCGGGTGCGACCTGGCCATCGAGCGAGAGGCGCGATCCGGCAGGGAGCTGGGCCGATGAGCGTCCGTCGGCCCCCGGGATGTTGGCTCTGCCGTCCCCTGAAACAGCCAGTCCCAGCGAGCAGGAGGCCTATCAGCAGGCCGTCGAGCGGCTCAGGGAGCGCGATTACGACGGGGCCATCACGGCCTTCCGCGACCTGCTCGAGCGCCATCCTGCGGGTCGCTATAGTACGGATGCGCACTTCTGGCTCGGCGAGACCCTTTACGTCACGCGCGACTATGCTGCCGCGATGGCGCACTATGACCGGGTCATCGCCGATGACCCGCAAAGCCCCAGGGTGCCTGCCGCGATGCTCAAGGTCGGTTACATCCATCACGAGGGGCGACGCCTGGACGCGGCTCGGGCGGTCCTCGAGGAGATCCCGCAGCGCTTCCCGGATTCGACCGAGGCAAGGTTGGCCCAGGATCGGTTGCGGCGCATCGCGCGAGAGCCGAATTGACGGCCCAGCGGGCTGCAACAAAAGGTTCGGTCGCTTCCGATGCGGCCGGTCTGCGGGTCACCGAGATCTTTCATTCGCTGCAAGGGGAGGGCTTGACGACCGGTGAGCGGACGGTCTTCGTGCGCCTGACCGGTTGCCCTTTGCGCTGCGTCTACTGTGATAGCGCCTACGCCTTTTCCGGTGGTAGGCGGATGGACATCGCCGCGATCCTGGCGCAAATCGCCGACTACTCGGTGCGGTACGTCTGCGTCACAGGTGGTGAGCCGCTTGCGCAACCGGGCTGCCGTTCGTTGCTCGCGGCACTCTGTGGGGCTGGTTATCTGGTCTCATTGGAGACCAGCGGGGCCTTGGATCTCACCGGCTTGGATCCGCGGGTGGTCAAGGTCATGGATCTGAAGACACCCGGATCGGGCGAGGAGCACCGTAATCGCTATGCCAATCTCGCGTGCTTGACGCCAGCCGATCAGATCAAGTTCGTCCTTTGCGATCGCGACGATTATCGCTGGGCCGTCGAGCAGATTCGTGTCCATCGGTTGGAGCGGTTGTGCCCGCTGCTGTTCTCGCCGGCCGCTGGACGGCTGTCCCCGAGGGACCTGGCCGACTGGATCCTGTCCGACCGGCTGCCGGTGCGGATGCAGATCCAGCTTCACAAGCTCCTGTGGGGGGATGCCCCGGGTCACTGACCCGGCCGGGCAGGGTCAGAAGCGCACGGCGGCGGCTGGGGTTCCGCGAATCTTGCGTACGATCGCCATCGCCATCTCGAGCGCCTGTTCGTAGTTGAGTCGCGGATCGACCTGCGTGCAGTAGGCCCGTTCCAGGTCGATCTCGTTCAAGCCGCGCGCCCCGCCGAGGCATTCGGTGACATCATCGCCGGTCAGTTCGAAATGGACGCCGCCGAGGCGGCTTCCGAGTTCGCGGTGGATATCGACGGCCAGACAGAGTTCATCGAGGATTCGCTCGAAACGCCGCGTCTTGTACCCCCTCGCGGTCGTCTCGGTGTTGCCGTGCATCGGATCGCACACCCATAGCACCGGCTGGCCGGTGCTTCGGACCGCATCGATCATCGGTGGCAGCTCGCGTTCGATCCTTTCGACACCGAAGCGATGGATCAACACCAGGCGGCCTTCTTCCCGGGTCGGATTCAATCGCTGGACCAAGTCCTCGAGCCAAGCCGCCGAGAGGCCGCCGCCGAGTTTGACGCCAACGGGATTGGCGATCCCGCGCATGAACTCGACATGGGCGCCATCCGGATCGGCGGTGCGAAAGCCGATCCAGGGTAGGTGGGTACTCAGGTCGAACCAGCCGTCGAACTGCCTCACTCGACGGGTCAGGGCCTGCTCATAGGGGAGATGCAGGGCTTCATGGCTCGCGAAGAACTGCACGCGCGCCAATTCCCCGGAATCACCGCATCCGACGACCTGCATGAAACGCAGGGACTCGCCGAGCGCATCGAGCACCTTGCGATAGTCGTCGGCCAACGGTGAATGGGCCATGAAGGCCAGATCCCAGTTCTCCGGGTGATGCAGATCCGCGAAACCGCTCTCGGACAGGGCGCGGATGAAATTCAGCGTCATCGCTGCGCGACCGTGGCCACGGAGCAGGCGCTTGGGGTCCGGGGTCCTGGCCTCTGGCGTGAACTCGGGGCCATTGACCAGATCGCCGCGGTAGCTCGGCAGGGTCAGTGGCCCGCGGGTTTCCAGGTCGGCCGAGCGTGGCTTTGCGTATTGTCCGGCGATGCGTCCGACACGAATGACCGGCTGCTTCAAGCCATGTACGAGCACCAGGCTCATCTGCAACAGAATCTTGAGCTTGTTGGCGATGACGTCCGATTGACAATCGGTGAAGTGCTCGGCGCAGTCGCCGCCCTGGAGCAGGAAACCATGGCCGGTGGCGGCCCGCGCCAACTGGTCCTTCAGCGTGTGGATCTCCCACGGGGTAACCAGCGGCGGGAGCTCCGCCAGCTCGGCGAGCGCGGCAGCGAGCGCGGCCTGGTCGGGATAGCTCGCCTGCTGGAGCGCCTTGCGCGACCGCCACGACTCGGGGGACCAGCCGTTCATTGTCTGACCTCTGCGCTCAGCGAGGGCCACGCTCGGCGAGTCCGTGCCGAGCGGTTCCCACCCGGTGAATCCGATTCGTCGAAAACGAGGCGTTCATGCCGTTGGACGTTTACTACAGGCTGTCGCCGAGATCGGTACGAAACTGAGCGACCAGGCGGTCTTGCCAATCGGACGTCGGGGCCAGGCGGCCGAAGAAGAAGCGCAGCAACTCCGGTTCCTCGACGAACCTCAGTCCTCCGACCAGGGCACGATGCTCGTACAGCCAGACGATGCGGTCGATCGCATACTTGACCTGCGACATCGTAAACACGCGCCGGGGGAGGGCGAGGCGCAATAGCTCCATGTCCGAATACCGCTCGCTGCCATCCGCATTGCGTTGCTCGGACAGGGTTCCGCGCTCCATCCCGCGAACACCGCTCACCAGGTACAGGGCCGCGGCCAACGCGCCAGCCGGATACTGCGCCTGAGAGAGATGCGGGAGGAAAGCCCCGGCGTCCAGATGACAGCCGAGCCCCCCTGGGGGCGTGATGACCGGGATCCCCTTCTCGACGAGCTGCTCGACCATGAATCGGATGAACTGCGGCCCCTGGCTGATCATGTCCATGTCCATGGTCTCTTCGAGACCGACCGCGATCGCCTCGATCTCGCGGACCGACATGCCGCCATAGGTGAGAAACCCCTCGTACAGCACGATCTTGTCGCGAATTCGCTTGTAGATCTCCTCGCTGTTCATGCACATGCCGCCGCCGCGTGCGCAACCGAGCTTGCGCGCCGAGAAGTAGATCAGATCGCACAGCCCGGCCATCGTGCGGGTGATCTCGCGCAGGCTCATATCCCGGCACTCGGGCTCGCGGAGCTTGTTGAAATACAGGTTGTCGGCAAGGAGGCTCGCATCCAGCACGAGAGGGATGCCATGCTTCTGGCACAGCTGGTGTACATCTCGCATATTCGCCAGCGAAACCGGTTGTCCACCGATCAGGTTGGTGCCGGCCTCGATGCGGACGAACGCGATTTGCTCGGCACCCTGGCGTTGGATCAGGGCGCGCAGTTTCTCCAGGTCGATGTCGCCCTTGAAGGGTTTGTCGCTCGTGATCTCGAGCGCGTCGGCCTTGTAGATCTCCTCGATGGATCCGCCATTCAGCGTGACATGGGCCTTGGTCGTCGTGAAATGGTAGTTCGTCGCGACGACGGTTCCTGGCTTGACGAAGACCTGGGCGATGATGTTCTCGCAGGCCCGGCCTTGATGGGCCGGCAGGAAGAAGCGTGTACCGAAGATGTCCTGGATTACGCGCTCGAGCCGAAAGAAGGTCTCGGACCCAGCGTAGCTGTCATCGGCGACGAGCATCGCGGCCTGCTGCCTGTCGCTCATCGCATTGACGCCACTGTCGGTCAGCATGTCGAGGTAGACGTCGCGGTTCTTCAGAAGAAAGGTATTGTTGCCCGCTTCGTCGATGGCGATCCGGCGTTGCTCGATCGGCAGCAGGTTGAGCTTCTGGACGATGCAGACCTTGTGCATCTCCAATGGAAACGACTCGCCCGAGTAGAATTTGATGTCGGCCACTTGATCAATCGCTCCAATTCGTAATACTGGTCGGATGGTCGGTGCACCCGCGCCAGTTCAGTTGTTGGTCGGAGCATCGGTGGATCCGACCCGAATGCGCAAGATACCATCCCGAACGTGCTCCCATCCAACCATTCGATCGCTTTGGTCGACGCCGGCACGGGCGGGATCTCGATGCCGAATGATCCTCGTGGCCAGGATCGGGTTCAGGCTTCGGGCGGTGGCCGACGGAAGCGCTTGGTTACCGAGCGTGCTCGCTTCAGTTGCAGCCGTTGTTCGCGCGATGCCTTCGTCGGCCGTGTTCGCCGCCGTGGAGTCGGTGCATGGGCAGCGCGTCGTAGCAGCTCGGCCAGACGTTCGAAGGCATCGGCACGGTTGCGTTCGCGGCTGCGAAACCGGTGGGCCTCGATCGTCAGGAAGCCCTCGGCGCTGATCCGGCGGCGGGCCAGTGCGATCAGACGCTCGCGCACCGCTTCCGGCAAGTCGCTGACACCGCGCACCTGGAAGCGCAATTGCACCGCGGTGGCCACTTTGTTGACCTTCTGTCCGCCTGGACCGGGTGCCCTGACGAAGCGTTCAGTCAGATCGCGCTCATCCAGGGTCAGATTCGGTGCGATCTCGATCACCGTCTCGGTCAGTAGAGCGCGGCCATCATGCGGCTGCGGTACCGGCTGACCAGCTCACCCTGTCCGCCGAGCAGGTCGAACACGGCGAGCAGTCCTTTGCGTCCCGCGTCGTCGCCGTAGGCGCGGTCTTTGGTCATCAGCAGGAAGAGTTGCTCGAGCGCGCCTTCGTAGTCGCCGCGGACCACGAGATGGGCGGCGAGTCGCTGTCGCGCGTCGCTGTCGCTGGGGTCCCGCGCGAGGCGGTCTCGCAGGGTCTCGGCGGCCGGGGCATCGCGCAGCAGGCTCGCGAACCGCAACCGGGCGCGGAGCGCGACGACCTCTGGATCATGGTGCAGCTCCGGCGGGACCCGCTCGAGCATCGCCTCGGCGGTCTCGATGTCGCCGCTGGCGGCCTTGAACTCGGCCTCGATGACCTGAAGCCACTTGTTGTCCGGGTCGCTGGTGCGGACCTGTTCGATCCATGCCGCGGCACCGGACAGGTCGCCTGCCTGCAACGCCCGCTGGGCACTGACGACCAGCGAGTCGGCTACCTTGCCGATATGGCGATCGAGGAAGTCGCGAATCTGGGCCTCCGGCAAGGCGCCGAGGAACTGGTCGACCGGTTGACCGTCCTTGAATAGCTGTACCGTCGGCAGGCTGCGGATACCGAAGTGTGCGGCCAGCTGCCGCTCTTCGTCGGTATTGACCTTGGCGAGGATGAATTGGCCTTGGTATTCGTCGGCCAGCTTGGCGAGCAGCGGCATCAGGGAGCGGCAGGGCGCGCACCAGTCTGCCCAGAAGTCGACCAGCACCGGTACCTGGTACGATGCCTCGATCACGTCCTGATTGAAGGTTTCCGTGGTCACCGTGACGATGAAGGGTGAGGCGTTCATGAACTCTTGCGCTCCCGACAGTCGTTGGGAAAATTGATTTCGCAACATAGATCGATTGGCACGTTGAATCAAGGCAATCCGCCCGATCGCGGGAACAGCGCCGCGTGCGCCATGTTCGGCGAGCCTCGATTGCATGTCGCGCGCGCTGCCGCGGTAGCCGGGCGCGAGCCGCCGGTCGGCCGGCGCTTCGGCACGTCGAGTGTTCGGTTGGGTCTTCCGCGGTGGCTTGACGGAGAACTTCACAGGAGCAACAGCATGAACGAGAACGTCCATGTGGTCTGTCCCCATTGCGATGGTGTCAACCGGGTGCCGCGCGGGCGGCTCGGCGCCGGTCCGCGCTGCGGTCGGTGCCATGCTTCCCTCTTCACGGCCCGGCCGGTAGCTTTGGACGAGGCGCGGTTCGCGACCCATGTCCAGCGTAGCGACCTTCCGCTGATCGTCGACTTTTGGGCGCCCTGGTGTGGGCCCTGTCGCATGATGGCGCCGATCTTCGAGGAGGCGGCCCGTCGCATCGAGCCGGCGGCTCGTCTGATCAAGGTCGATACCGACGAGGCCCAGGGCCTGGCGGCCAAGTACGGTATCCGAAGCATCCCGACCCTCGCCGTCTTTCGCGGTGGCCACGAAGCCGCGCGCACCGCCGGTGCCATGGACCTGACGGCCTTGCTCGCTTGGCTTCGCCCGAATCTTTGAGAAACGGTCCGGCCCCGCCGGGGAAGGTGCGTGACCGCGAGTCGGACCCGGGGACTGATCCCGCATCGAGTGGCCCGATTAGTCCGGCGACCGTCTGCGCGTGGACAGCTCAGGTGGCTTTCTTTAGAATTCGAGCGGGTTAGGGCATCAGGCGATGCCTGCCGTCCCGACGCATCCCGCGCGGCCGTTTCCTGCCGCCGTCTGGTCCGGAGAAATCCTTGAGAACACCCGCACTACTGGCCTTGGAAGATGGGTCGATCTTCCGGGGAGAGTCCATCGGCGCCCCGGGCGAGAGCGTCGGGGAGGTCGTATTCAACACCGCGATGACCGGCTATCAGGAGATCCTGACGGATCCCTCGTACCGGCGCCAATTGGTGACCCTGACCTATCCTCACATCGGCAACACGGGCACCAACGACGAGGACGAGGAATCGGCCTTGGTGCAGGCCGCCGGACTGATCGTGCGCGCCCGGCCGCGCCAGCCGAGCAACTGGCGCCATAGCGAGTCGCTGGAAGCCTATCTGATTCGGCACGGGATCGTCGCGATTGCGGATATCGATACCCGCCGTTTGACGCGGCTGTTGCGTGAGAAAGGCGCCCAGAATGGTTGCCTGCAGGCCGGCGACGACCTCGACGAGGCCGCGGCGCTGGCCGCGGCACGGGCCTTTCCAGGGTTGAAGGGGTTGGATTTGGCCAAGGAGGTCAGCACGCGCGAGGGTTACGTCTGGACGCAGGGTTTGTGGTCGCTCGACGGCGGTCATCCGGATGCCCCGGGACCGGAGGATCCGGCCCGCCCCTACCACGTCGTCGCCTACGATTACGGGGTCAAGCGCAATATCCTCCGAATGCTCGGGGAGCGCGGCTGCCGGATCACCGTGGTGCCCGCCCGGACTTCGGCGCCGGAGGTCCTGGCGTTGGCCCCCGATGGTGTCTTCCTGTCGAACGGCCCCGGTGACCCGGAGCCTTGCGACTACGCGATCGCCGCGATCCGTGAACTCCTCGCCGCCGCCGTCCCGCTGTTCGGCATCTGTCTCGGGCATCAGTTGCTCGGTCTCGCGGCCGGGGCTCGGACCCTGAAGATGAAGTTCGGCCACCATGGCGCGAATCACCCGGTCCAGGATCTGGCGACGGGCTCGGTCCTGATCAGCAGTCAGAATCACGGGTTCGCCGTCGATGAGGCCAGTCTTCCGGACGATCTGGTTGCCACCCATCGCTCGTTATTCGATGGGTCGCTGCAGGGGATCCGTCACCGTCGGTGCCCGGCCTTCGGCTTTCAAGGCCATCCGGAGGCAAGTCCGGGGCCGCATGATCTGGCCCCGTTGTTCGACCAGTTCATCGCATCGATGAAGAAGCGGCCGGATTGAGCCCAGTGTCCCATCGCGCACGCCGGGTCGCGGCATGCCGGCCGGCTCGGCCCCCAGGGACCGCAGGCCGCCCGTCCATGGACCTCCCAGGACCGTGCTGGACTGCGCCGGTTGCGTCCCACCGCACCGGTCGAACCAGGCGAAGCCCTGGTCCTTACCACCGAATCGAAGGCGCGAGATGCCCAAGCGAACCGACATCCATAGCATCCTGATCATCGGGGCCGGTCCCATCGTCATCGGTCAGGCCTGCGAGTTCGATTACTCGGGGGCCCAGGCCTGCAAGGCGCTGCGCGAGGAAGGCTATCGGGTCATCCTGGTGAACTCGAACCCGGCGACCATCATGACCGACCCCGAGATGGCCGATGCCACCTACATCGAGCCGGTGACCTGGCGCACGCTGGAGCGGATCATCGAGCGTGAAAGGCCTGATGCCCTGTTGCCGACGATGGGTGGTCAGACCGCGCTCAACTGCGCGCTCGATCTGGTCCGCGAGGGCGTGTTGGCGCAGTATGGTGTCGAGCTGATCGGCGCCTCGCGCGAGGCGATCGACAAGGCCGAGGACCGCGATCTGTTTCGCCAGGCCATGCGCCGGATCGGGCTCGACATGCCGCGGTCGGCGATGGCTCACAGCCTCGAGGAAGCCTTCCAGGTCCAGCCGTCGATCGGGTTCCCGTGCATCATCCGCCCATCGTTCACGCTCGGCGGTAGCGGCGGCGGTATTGCGTACAACCTCGAGGAATTCGAGGAGATCTGTCGGCGCGGTCTGGATCTGTCGCCGACGAGCGAGCTGCTGATCGAAGAGTCGGCGCTCGGTTGGAAGGAATACGAGATGGAGGTCGTCCGCGACCGGCGGGACAACTGCATTATCGTCTGCTCGATCGAGAACCTGGATCCGATGGGCGTGCACACTGGCGACTCGATCACGGTCGCGCCGGCGCAGACGCTGACCGACAAGGAATACCAGATCATGCGCGATGCCTCGATCGCGGTGCTGCGCGAGATCGGTGTCGACACCGGTGGTTCGAACGTCCAGTTCGCGATCAACCCCGACAACGGGCGGATGATCATCATCGAGATGAATCCGCGCGTGTCGCGCTCGTCGGCGTTGGCCTCGAAGGCCACTGGTTTTCCGATCGCGAAGGTCGCAGCGAAGCTCGCGGTCGGTTACACCCTCGACGAGCTGCGCAACGAGATCACCGGTGGCGCAACGCCGGCCTCGTTCGAGCCGACGCTCGATTATGTCGTGACCAAGATCCCGCGTTTCGCGTTCGAGAAGTTTCCGCAAGCGAACCCGCGGTTGACGACACAGATGAAGTCGGTCGGCGAGGTCATGGCGATCGGCCGGACCTTTCAGGAGTCGCTTCAGAAGGCGATCCGCGGCCTGGAGACGGATCGCGACGGACTCGTCGAGATGGTCGATCTCGGAGATCCGGAGGCGCTCGAGACGATCCGGCTCGAGGTCCGCCAGACCGGAGCCGAGCGGTTGTTTTATGTCGCCGATGCCTTTCGTGCCGGGCTGCCGCTCGCCGAGATCCAGTCTCTGAGCGGCATCGACCCCTGGTTCCTGTCCCAGATCGAGGAGCTGGTCGAGACCGAGCGAGAGATTCTTGGTGGCGGGCTGGACAGGCTCGACGCCGAGCGGCTGCGCGGACTCAAACGGCTCGGTTTCTCGGATCGACGCCTGGCTACCCTGGTCGGCGTCGGTGAGCACGAGATCCGCTCACGGCGCTGGCAGCTCGGCGTGCGCCCGGTCTTCAAGCGGGTCGATACTTGTGCCGCGGAATTCGCCGCGAGCACCGCGTACCTCTATTCGACCTACGAAGAGGAGTGCGAGGCGGAACCGACCGACCGCGATAAGATCATGGTCTTAGGCGGTGGCCCCAATCGAATCGGCCAGGGCATCGAGTTCGACTATTGCTGCGTCCATGCCGCGTTCGCGATGCGCGAGGACGGCTACGAGACCATCATGGTCAACTGCAATCCGGAGACGGTTTCGACCGACTACGATACCTCCGACCGCCTCTATTTCGAGCCGCTGACACTCGAGGATGTGCTCGAGATCGTCGACAAGGAGCGCCCGCTCGGCGTGATCGTCCAGTACGGCGGACAGACGCCGCTGAAGCTGGCCCGATCGCTCGCCGCGGCGGGGGTTCCGATCATCGGTACGACGCCGGACTCGATCGACCTGGCCGAGGATCGCGAACGCTTCCAGCAGTTGATCCATCGGCTCGGCCTGCGGCAGCCGCCGAACACGACCGCGCGGAGCGAGGGCGAGGCGAAGGCCCTGGCCGCGGACATCGGCTATCCGCTCGTCGTCCGTCCGTCCTATGTCCTGGGCGGGCGGGCGATGGAGGTCGTCTACGACGAGGTCGATCTGGATCGTTACATGCGCGACGCCGTTCGGGTCTCGAATGAATCGCCAGTCCTGCTCGACCGCTTCCTCGACGATGCGATCGAGGTCGATGTCGATGCCGTTTGCGACGGCCAGGACATCCTGATCGGCGGCATCATGGAGCACATCGAGCAGGCCGGCGTCCATTCGGGCGATTCGGCCTGCTCGCTGCCACCCTATACGTTGTCCCCGGCGATCCAAGATCGGATGCGCGAACAGATGGCCAAGATGGCGCGCGGACTCGACGTCGTCGGACTGATGAACGCGCAGTTCGCGATCCAGAACGACGAGGTCTACATCCTCGAGGTCAACCCGCGTGCGTCGCGCACGGTGCCCTTTGTCTCGAAGGCGATCGGGCTGCCATTGGCCAAGATCGCGGCCCGCTGCATGGTCGGCCAGACGCTGAAGGAGCAGGGCTTGACGACCGAGCGCAAGCCCAAGCACTACTTCGTCAAGGAGGCGGTGTTCCCGTTCATCAAATTCCCGGGTGTCGATACCGTCCTGGGCCCGGAGATGAAGTCGACCGGCGAGGTCATGGGGGTTGGCGAGTCGTTCGGCGAGGCCTATGCGAAGGCTCAGGAAGGGGCCGGTGCCCGGTTGCCGGAACGGGGCAAGGCCTTGCTCAGCGTCCGTGACGCCGACAAGCGCCGGTTGCTGCGGGTCGCGCAGGATCTGCTCGATCTCGGCTTTACGCTTTACGGTACCCACGGTACCGCCGAGTTCGTGCGCCAGGCCGGCATCCCGTGCGAGGGGGTCAACAAGGTCAAGGAAGGTCGGCCGCACATCGTCGACATGATCAAGAATCGCGAGGTGAGCTTCATCGTCAATACGACTGAAGGCGCCGAGGCGATCGCGGATTCAGCGGCGATCCGACGCGCGGCCTTGCAGCAGAAGGTCAGCTATACGACCACGATCGCCGGGGCCGAGGCGACCTGTCTGGCCCTGAAACAACTGGACATCGTGTCGGTCAATCGGTTACAAGATCTCTACTGAAGAACGCCGCCGCCTGCGGCGGTGGCTGGCCCAAGGTGCTGAATGGCTTGGAGTTCAGCGCCGATACGATGCCCGCGCCGGTCTGGCGCGGCGCCCATCTTGCGAGGACACCGCTCATGACCAAGGTACCTCTGACCGCCAGGGGCGCTGAGAAATTGCGCGAGGAACTGGCGCGCCTGAAGAAGGCCGAACGCCCACGGGTGATCCAGGCCATCGCCGAGGCCCGTGCCCATGGCGACCTGAAAGAGAATGCCGAGTACCACGCCGCCCGCGAACAACAGGCTTTCATCGAGGGTCGCATCAAGGACCTCGAAGGGAAGCTGGCGCTTGCGAACATCATCGACGTGACGACACTGAATCCAAACGGCAAGGTGGTGTTCGGCGCCACTGTCGACGTGCTCGAGCTCGACAATGATGCCGAGCATACCTTCCAGATCGTCGGCGATGACGAGGCCGATCTGAAGCAAGGCATGATCTCGATCAGTTCGCCGATCGCCCGCGCGCTGATCGGCAAGACCGAGGGCGATGTCGCGGCGGTCAATGCGCCCGGTGGGCTGCGCGAGTTCGAGATCCTCGGGGTTCGCTATATCTGAACGCGTGCGGGGCGGTGGCTCGTGCCTCCGACCCGCGATAGGCCCATCGATGGACCTCTCTCATCTGCTCATCGGACTGGCCCTGCTG
This sequence comes from Thioalkalicoccus limnaeus, assembly GCF_041197575.1. Lineage (NCBI taxonomy): Bacteria > Pseudomonadati > Pseudomonadota > Gammaproteobacteria > Chromatiales > Chromatiaceae > Thioalkalicoccus > Thioalkalicoccus limnaeus. The sequence continues at coordinate 32,469 of NZ_JBDKXB010000002.1, forward strand.
CTGTCGCTATCGCTATCGCTGGCGCTGACGTTGCGCCAGGCGTGGCGGTTGCGAAACCTCTTTCCCTATCGGGTCAGCGGCCCTCTGCTGTCGGCGGCCGAGATGCGCCTGCTCGAGGCGCTCGAGGAGGCATTGGGCAGTGGTTACCGGATCTTTGGCAAGGTGTGGGCCGAGGATGTCATCGGCGTCGAAAGTGGGGTCGGGCGCCGCGTGCAGGAGCGCGCCTGGGCGCGCCTCGCGGAACACCGTTTCGACTTTGCCATTTGCGACAGCCGAACCCTCAGGGTGCTCTGCGCGATCGATCTGATCGGTGATCAACGTGGACGGCCGACGCAGAGGGGGCCGAATGCGGTCTTGGCTAAGATCTGTGACGCGGCCGGTTTGCCATTGGTGACCATTCGTGCGGCCGATGATTACGATCCGGCCGATCTGGCTCGGGAACTGCGCGGGGCGATGCTGGCCTATCGTGCCGACCACCCGGAATCGCCGACCCTCGACGCGGCTGGGCCCTCGCGGAACGAAGAGGATCTGCTGCTCGCGCAGCTCTCGGCGGCGATTCTCGCCGATGACGAGCCGGGTCGGCATCCCGCTGCCGCTCGCCGGCGGGATCGCGCCACGCGATCCGCTCGCTAGCCGGCCTATGGGCCGTCCATCCTCTCCGCCTCACGGCTGGCCTTGCGCTGACACCCTGGTCGCCTTAGCGCGAATGGCGTTGAATAGTCGAAGTCGGGCCAGCCCTGCAGGGCCGGCCGCCTCATCTGCTCGAGGCCGTCCGTGGCGCGTCGGCGGACGGGTGCGATCACACGGGCTTAGGCGCCGCTTGGGTTCCGCACGACCCGGTGGACGAACGCGAGCTTGTCGATGACCGCTGGCGACAGCACGAACGGGTACAGGTGCTCGTGTCCCATGCTGCGATTGAGGCTGTTCAGTGCGTAAGTCAGCGGCAGCCAGCGCCCGATCAGGGATTCGACGGCATCGTAGCGATAGGGATCGATGTCATGGCTTGCGGTCAATGTCTCGTCGTCGCCGGCGCGCGGTCGCACCTCGAGGCCGAACTGCTGGGCCGTTTCGGATGTATCCAGGATGTGCAGGTAGTGGGCCCAGGTCTCGGCCCAGTCCTCCCATGGATGACTGCTCGCATAGGCGCTTACATAGTGCTCGGGCCAGTCGGCCGGCGGCCCCTGTTCGTAATGGCGGTCGAGCGCCTGCGTATAGTCGCGCGTCTCGTCGCCGAAGATGGCACGGAAGGGCTCGAGCCACGGCTGGCCCGCGATCATCCGTTCCCAGTAGTAATGGCCCGATTCATGCCGGAAATGCCCCAGCATCGTGCGATAGGGCTCAGCCATCTGTGCGCGCATCCGCTCGCGCACGACCGGGTCGGCCTCGGCGACATTGAGCGTGATGAGCCCTTGGGCGTGACCGGTGATGACGCGCCCGCGCTCGCTGAAACGCGGCTCGGTATCGGCGAGGAAATCGAATGCGAGCCCGCTGGCATCGCGGTCCCGCGGAACCAGGGGCAACCCGAGTCGAAGCAGCGAGTAGACGAGGCGCCGTTTCTCGATTTCGAGCTTGTGCCACAGGGCCAGGTGACCGGCGACCGACAGGTCGGGGATGGTTCGGTTCAGCCGGCAGGCCACGCAGAAAGCGTTGTCCTCTTCTGACGCAACCAGCCAGTTGCACACGCCCAGGCCTGTGTAGTTGGCGCAGAGCCGATAGCGGGCGGTGGCGTCGCCGACCGCGTGCCAGGTGCCGTCATCGTTCGCCTCGATGGCCTCGAGGGCCAGCTGATCGGGCCGGAACCCGAGCTTCGCCCCACAGCGCACGCAACTGACGTTTTCGAAGTAGGTCAGCTGACCGCAGACGTTGCAGTTGTAGAGCTTCATCGATCCTGATCAGGCCGTGTTTCGGTGGGCGGACAGCGACGGTCTCGAAAGCGCTCGCGTGGCGTTGGCGCGTTCGTCGGCGCAAGCGAACACCTCGCTGTGGAACACGTGACGACGACTGCTTGGCCTGTCGCCATAAGGAGTGGTGCCATGCGCGGACTTAGGCAACCGCCGATCATGACGACCGCGACCCCTTATCCGGGCAGCAGGCGCGAGATCCAGCGGCCGAACTGGCGCGGCTGGCGGCTCTGGATCAGCAGGGTTCCGGGGCCGTGAAAGCGGCACACGATGTTCTCACCCGACGTGAAGGCGGCGACCAGGCCGCGGCTGCCGAGCTCCAGGCCGTAACGCAGGCTCGTCGACCAGGCGACCAGATGTCCGTTGTCGACGATCCGCTGTTCGCCCCGCGCCAGCTCGAGCCGATGGATGGCCCCGAAGGATTCGACGAAGACGAGGCCGCGTCCCTGGGCGCGAATCACGAAGAGGCCGGCGCCGCTGAAGAGCCCTTGAGCCAAATTCTGGACTTTGGTATCGATTTCGACCCCCTGTGAGCAGGCGAGAAAGCCGCCGCGTTGGATCAGCAGGCCATCGCCCGAGTCGATCTCCAGCGCGGCGACATCACCGGGCGCCGCCGGCGCGAGGAACACGGCCCCGGCGCCGCGTGTCGCGCTCAGCGTCTGCAGAAAGAAGCTCTCGCCGCTGACCAGCCGGCCGAGTCCGCCGAAAAGTCCACCGGACACCTGGCTGCCGACGTCGAGCGCCGGATGCATCGCGACCATCGCATCGGATTCGGCCCGCAGTTGCTGGCCGCGCGGCAGCTCGATTCGAGCCATTGCGTAGGCGCCGCGATACAGGATCTCGTAGTGCAGATCGGCGACGCGCGAGTATTCGGGTCCGCAGTCGGCCTCTCGGGGTGCGAACACCGGGGTCGTTGCGACCGGGGCCAGCGGTGGCGGGGTCGCCGCCGGTGGTGGTGGTGGTGCGGTCGTCGGTGGGTCGTCGGCAATGGCGACGCCGAACGAGCGGGCCAGTGGTCCGAGGCCTCCGGCGAAGCCTTGCGCTACGGCCCTGATCTTCCATCGACCGCGATGCCGATAGATCTCGCCGAGGATCAGCGCCGCCACGGACAGCTCGCTCGTCACCGGCCGAATCAGCGCCAGGTCGGTGCCGTTCGCATCGTGCAGACGCAGCTCGAGCGAGCGGGCCTGGGCCAGCGTGCCGCCACCGTGCAGGGTCACGCACAGGGCGATCCGCACGATGCGCTCCGGTACCTGCTCAGGCCGGATTCGCCATCGGCAGAGGGCCCCGGCCTGTTCGATCAACGCGAGGCCGCCGCACGGTGAGTGCGGATTGTTGTAGAAGACGAAATCCGCGTCCTGGCCGACCTGCCCGGTGGCCTCGAGCAGAAAGCCGCTGGCATCGACCTCCTGGCCGGCGGGGCGCTCCGGATCCCAGCGGATCTCGATCTGGTAGTCGGTCGCCACGGGGAGCGAGCGGTTGGCGCCCTTGGGCATCGGCTCCGACATGGTGTCAGCTCCGGCGGTTGTTCGGCAGCAACGACCGCAGCCAGGCGCCGAATGCCGATGGGTTACGGCTTTGGATATAGAGGGTGCCGGGGCCGCGAAAACGGCACACCATACCCTCGCCCGACGTGAAGCTCGAGATCCAGCCGGCGCTCGCCTTCTCGAGGCTGTAGTGCATGCCAACCGGCCAGGCAACGAGGTGGCCGTTGTCGACGATCAGCTCCTCGCCGGCAGGGACCGTCAACGCATGGATGGCCCCATAGCTCTCGACGAACAGCATGCCGCGCCCGCCGGCGCGCAGCACGAAGAAGCCCTCGCCGCTGAACAGGCCGCGCGCGAGGTTTTGCGCGGTGGTCGAGATCTCGACGCCGTCACTGGCGGCGAGGAACCCGTCCTTCTGCAGGATGTAGGCCTCGCGGCCGTCGAGGTGGATCGGCAGCAGGTCGCCGGGCTGGGCCGGGGCCAACAGCGCCACCCCCGGCCCGCGCGAGGCTCGTAACGTCTGGAAGAAGAAGCTCTCGCCGCTGAGCATCCGCCCGAGTCCGCCGAGCAGGCCACCTTCGAGCTTGCCTTCGATATCGATCGTCGGGTCCATCGCGACCATCGCGTCGGACTCGGCCTTGATCGTCTGCTTGGCCTGCAAGCGCACCTCGAGCATCGCGAAGGCGCCGCGGTAGTGGACGCGAAACGTCAGATCCTCGAGCGTCTGCCAGTCCGATGCGGTCACGGCCATGGGAATCCCCTTCTGCAAAGGCACGGAACGCCTTTAACGCTACCCCAACCAGCGCATCAGGACAATAATGGTGTCCATTGGCTTGTCGGCTACCCAGGAGCTTAGCCCATGTCGAACAAGGAGGAATCCGGACGCGGCGCTGATCCCGCCTGCGCTGATGCTGGCACGTCGGTCGTCGCGGTGGGAGGCTACCGCTTTCACTATCGCGAGACCGGTGATCGAGACGCCCCGCCGGTCTTGCTATTGCACGGCTTTCTCGGTGGGCTCGATGAGTTCGACGCGCTCGCGGCGCGCCTTGGGCCGAGGTTTCGCTGTGTGACGCTGGACCTGCCGGGCCACGGTCGGACGCAGGTCGACGGCAGCGTGGCCGCCTATCGCATGGCGGCTACGGCCCGGGGCGTGATCGGTCTACTGACTGTGCTTGGTATCGAGTCTTGCCCGTTGGTGGGTTACTCGATGGGTGGGCGCCTGGCCCTGTACCTGGCCGTCCGTTTTCCGACGCGCTTCGATCGCTTGGTCCTGGTCTCGGCGTCGGCTGGGCTGGCGGTCGGGCGCGAGCGACGGCTGCGGGTGGCCAGCGACGAGCGACTGGCCCAGGTGCTCGAGGCCGACGGGCTCGATGCCTTCTTGTCGGACTGGTATCGAAACCCGTTATTCGGCACCCTGTCCACCCATCGCGATTTTGCCGAGATCCTGGCGCGGCGGCGGCGCAACGACGCCCAGGAGCTGGCCCGCTCGTTGCGTCACCTAGGCATCGGCCGCCAGCCTTCGCTGTGGCGCTATCTGAAATCGCTGCCGATGCCCTGCCTGTTGCTCGTCGGCGCCGGAGACCCCAAATTCGTCCGGATAAATCGCGAGATGGCTCGGTCGATCCCCGAGGTCCGACTGGAGGTGCTCGCCGGCTGTGGTCATGCCCTGCATCTCGAGGACCCGGCGGCCTGCGCCGAACGGTTGGCGCGGTTTCTCGCCGATGCGGCCCGCTCAGGCCGACCGCCCGAATGAAGGAACCCGGCGCCCGCGCCTTCGTTGAGAAATCTCGTGACGCGGCGTCGAACGAACTCGAATGGCGCCCCCGGCAGGATTCCAACCTGCGACTTCACCCTTAGGAGGGGTGCGCTCTATGCAGCTGAGCTACGGGGGCGGGGAGACAGAATTCTATCCTGCACCAGAGACGGCGTCACCCCTCGCCGGGACCAGCGGACCAGGCTCGTCGTCGCACCGGTTCGGCGGGCGTGACCGGGCGCGCCCGTCCGAGTTGGACAGGCATTGCGAATCCACATTGCTCGATCCGCCCCGTGGGGGATAATCGATGGCAAACAAAAGAGGTCGGCCCCGATGGATCGTTTTACTCGAAACTACTCAATCGCGGTGCTCCTGTTGGTCGTCGGGCTGCTGTCTTGGTGGTTCCTGGCCAGTTGGAACCCGCGGGTCGCGGACTTGAATCGGATCCTCGAGGCGGATGCGGAGCTCGCGAGTTACCCTTATACATTCCGGGTCGTGGCGCTCGACGAGGGTGTCGCAACCTTGTCATCTCCGCGCGATTTCGACCATCCGGCGTACCGATTCTTGCCGTTGATCACCCCCGAACTCGCCGGCAAGCCCCAAGACCATCCGGACATGGTCGCGGCGCAGGAACGCTTGATCCATCATCAACGGCGAGCGCAGGCGTTGATCATCCAGCAGCCCGACGTCGATGAAATCCGTTGGGCGTTCGATCGCCGTTGGTACACGGAAAAAGGCTTTCCGCTCCCCTGACGGATTGGCTTGGCCTACGGGCGGACATCCGGCGTCCTCGGCCCGACTGGGTCGTGCGGATCAGCGCCATCCGCGCACCGAGTCAGCTCGGCGAGTCTCTAGGCCACGTCCGACCGTTTCGTTGTCATGCGCGTATAGTGTGTATCGCTGCGGGGCGGCGCCAGGCCGGGGATGGAACCCCGGTCCATCGGCGTTTCCGTGCGTCAGCGTGTTTCGCGGCGCCGCGCGGCGGCTTGTGCCAGGATCCGGAGCAAGGGGACCGTATCGCTCCACCCGATGCAGGCGTCGGTGATGCTCTGACCGTAGACCAACTCCTGCCCTGGATTCAGATCCTGGCGTCCGCCGACCAGGTGGCTTTCGATCATGACGCCGATGATTCGCCGATCACCGCGGGCGATCTGGCCGGCGACGTCGTGCCCGATCGGAATCTGTTTCTCGGGGCGCTTGCGGCTGTTGGCATGGCTGAAATCGATCATGATCTTCGGCACGAGGCCCGACTCGATGATTTCCTCGGCTGTGATGTTGATGCTCTCGGTGTCGTAGTTCGGCCGCTGGCCGCCCCGCAGGATGATGTGTGTATCCTCGTTGCCGGCGGTCGTGAAGATCGCGGATTGGCCGTCCTTGGTCACGGACATGAAGACATGGGGGCGTGCAGCCGCGTGTATCGCGTCGATCGCGACCTTGACGCTGCCATCGGTCGCGTTCTTGAAGCCGATCGGACAAGAGAGGCCGGAGGCCAGCTCTCGGTGGCCCTGGCTCTCGGTCGTGCGCGCGCCGATCGCGCCCCAGCTGATCAGGTCCGCGAGATACTGGGGGCTGATCAGATCGAGGAACTCGGTGCCGGCCGGGACACCCATCTCGGCGAGATCGAGCAAGAGCTTGCGAGCGAGTCTCAGGCCCTTGTTGATGCCGAAGCTGCCGTCGAGATCCGGGTCGTTGATCAGACCCTTCCAGCCGACAGTGGTGCGTGGTTTCTCGAAATAGACGCGCATCACGATCATTAGATCGCTCTGCAATTCGTCGCGCAGCGCACGCAGCCCCTGGGCATACTCGAGGGCGGCGATCGGGTCGTGAACCGAACAGGGTCCGACGACGATCAGGAGTCGGTCGTCGTCGCCGTGCAGGATCCGCCGGATCGCCTCGCGGGCGAAGAAGACCGTGTCCGCCGCGGCATCGCTGACGTCGAACTCCTGTTGCAGCAGCTTCGGTGGTACGACTTCGGTGATATGGCGGATGCGCAGGTCGTCGGTTTGTCGTCGCATGGCAGGTTCGAGGGTGGCTTCGGGAAACAAGGCCGGAAGGATACCGCAATCGGCGCGCAGCGGGTCGTCCCCCGAGGGACAACGACCCCGGCCGGCTGTTGCCCGGTTACCGCGATCGAGGCCGGTTGTACCGTCACGGGAAGCCCGTGCGCGGAACCGGGCTGAACGTTGGTTTTTCTTGCCTCGCCATCATCTCCTCGACGCGCCATCGACCGTTGCGCGCCTTCGAAACAACGTTAGCTGGACATTGAACGAACCTGACCGCTGTCGTATCGTATCCCTGTTGCATCCCATAACTATAAGTATTAGCTAATAAAAAGTGGGTTGCACGACGCATCGCGCCCTACCGATCTCGTTGAGAACGATTATCGAGCTTTACCGTCACCGGCCATTGGAGGATGCCATGGTTACCTTTGCGGCATTGCATGCGCAGAATCACCGAATTACCGAATTGTCCAATGTCTTTCTTTACCTGATTCAGGATCGTGCCATGTGTGACACGCAAACGGCCTGCGATGTCTTCATGGACTATGCCAAGGCGGTGCGCGAGCACATCGAGCTTGTCGATCGCAAGCTGTGTGGTCAGCTCATTTCGCACCCGGACCAGTCGGTGAAGAACACGGCTGACCGGTTCCTGTCTGGCTCGTCCGAGATCAAGCGGATCTTTGCCGCCTACTTGCGGCAGTGGTGCCGGGAGTCGAAGCGGCAGTTGACCGTGAGGGGCAACTACGACGAGTTCGTCACCGACACCAACCAGATGTTCTCGCTGGTGCTGGACCGGATCGAGCGCGAGACGGAACATCTGTATCCGTTGATACGCAAACTGGAAGGAAGCGATCAGCGGGCTGCCTGAAGATGCGAGTGGCAAGCCGCCGGTCGTCTGCATTTGCACCGGATCGCCGAGGTCCTGAGCGGTGGCTGAAAGGCACGATCGGTGGAGGAGCGCGCATGGAGGAGTCGACAACGGGGATCGCAGGGCGGGCACGGCCGGGCGGAGCGATGGCCACGGCCAAGCTCGCCCAGGGGGCTCTGCGCGACCGCGCGCCGTGCAAACTGCACGAAGCGGTCCACGTATCGGGGAGCAGTCCTGCCACTCAAGAAGGACAGGACAAGTGTAGGGTGCGGTTGGCGCGCCCGACAGGATTCGAACCTGTGACCCCAGCCTTCGGAGGGCTGTACTCTATCCAACTGAGCTACGGGCGCGAGGAGAAGGCCGGAAGCTGGTATGCGATCAGCAACGACCCTAGACTAAGGATACAGGATCGATTGCTCGGATGTCGACTCCACGTCGCTCCAGTCGCGGTCCTGCGTGCGCTCGCGTGGTGCGAGTGACAAACTGGCGCCCGGCTGGAGGTGGTATGTCTGACGACGGGATTCGTGCGTTCTTCGAACGCGACCTGTTCGCGAAGCATGTCGGCATCGAGTTGCTCGACGCGGCGCCCGGGAGGGCAAGGGCCAGCATGAGGATCGACGACCATCACCGCAACGCCGTCGGTATGGTTCATGGTGCTGCGATCTTCAGCCTTGCTGATCTCGTCTTCGCCGTCGCATCGAATGCCCATGGATCCTTGGCCCTGGGTGTGAACGCAAGCGTGTCCTACCTGAAGGCCGTCCGACAGGGGGTGCTGATCGCCGAGGCCGAGGAGGTCTCCTTGAATCGCCGGTTGGCGACCTATCTGATCCGGGTTCTGGATCAGGATGGCGCCTTGGTCGCGTTGTTTCAGGGGACCGTCTACCGCAAACCAGATTCCCCGGGTCTCGGGTAGCAGGGAGCGGGACGCCGTATGGTCTGATGGGTGCCCCCTCCACCCTCCGAGCCCCGTCGAAACGGCCGCGGCGATCAGCGCCGGAAGACCCTTGCCGCCGAACAGCGCGCCCCGGGGTGTCCAGCAATACTGGATCGATTTTGTGGGTTATCGTACCATAGGCGGACCTGCTATAGGCCGGAGTGATCTTCCGTGAGACTGACTACCAAGGGGCGGTATGCGGTGACCGCCATGTTGGATTTGGGCATGCACAAGGGGCAAGGCCCTATCTCGCTGTCCGATATCGCGCAGCGCCAAGGAATTTCTTTGTCTTATCTCGAGCAATTGTTTGCGAAGTTGCGCAAGCACGGCTTGGTCGCCAGCGTCCGTGGTCCCGGTGGCGGTTACCATCTGGCCCGCGACGGTGCGGACATCAATGTTGCCGAGGTGATCGCCGCGGTCGATGAAAATGTCGACACGACGCGCTGTGGCGGCGGACACGATTGCCTGTGCGACGGGCCCTGCTTGACGCACGAACTCTGGGAAGACCTGAGTCGCACGATCGACGACTACTTGAGCCGCATTACGCTCGAGGATCTGGTCCGCCGCAAGCGGTGGCCCCGCTCCGTCGATGTGTCGGAAGGTCTGCTGGCCGATGTGGCGGTGGAGGATTTCGCCCGCCGCCGGGCCTCGATCGAGGCTTAGGCGCGCGGAACTCGCTTCGAGAACATAACGGAGGACCGAGGCGATGGGCATTTCCCTGACCCAGCCAGCCGCGGATCATCTGCGCCGGCAGTTGCAGCGGCGTGGGCAAGGTCTGGGCATTCGACTCGGTGTCCGCCCTTCCGGATGCGCTGGCTTGGCCTATGTCTTGGACTTCGTCGACGAGGTCAACCAGGACCAGCAGGTCTTCGAGGACCAAGGTGTCAAGGTCTTTATCGCGTCCGGCGATTTGGTCTACCTCGATGGCCTCGAGCTCGATTACCGCTGGGATGGCCTCAAGGGCGCGTTCCAGTTCAAGAATCCGAATGCCAGGGGCGTCTGCTGTTGCGGTGACAGCTTTGCCATCTGAGAGGTTGTAAGCGGACCCCGGCCGACGGGCGACCTTCCAGGCGCGCCCGAAGGCGTCGCGAGGGCCTCCGAACTCGGCTCGCGTACCCTATGCTCCCCGAATCCGTGCCCCGTTGCGGCTCGCTGAACACGCCCGAGAAAGCCCTCGCGATGGCCGAGGATGCTCCATAGCCCGTGAGCCATCAGCAAGCTTCGTTCAGCACTGTTCCCACGGCAGTCCATGGAAGCGCCACCCACCGACCGTCCCGCGGTGATGGTGTTCGTCGAGTTCTCCTTCGAAGCCCTCGTCGATATGCAGCACATTCTGAAGGCCCCCGTCGATCAGGGCCTTGCCCGCTTCCAATGAGCGTTTTCCGCTGCGGCAGATCAGGATGACCGGCGCGCAATGGGACTCCGGGGTGCAGATCGCGCCCCCGAGCAGGAGCTTGCGGATCTCGGTGACGAAATCCGGGTTCACGGTCCAATCGGGTTCGTCGATCCATGGTACGTGAACGGCACCGACCGGGTGTCCGACGAACAAGAACTCCATCGTCGAGCGGATGTCGACGAGCAGGGCTTGGGGGTCGTCGTGCAGCAATTGGTGGGCCTCTTTCGGCGAAATGGCCTTCGGTGTCGATTCGCGCATCGCGAATTCCTCCATCGGTATCGTTGGGTCTTGTCGTTTTTGTGTATTGGCCGCGGTTCGCGGTCAATCTTGTGTAAGATGCAAGGGGCGCGGCCAGTCCGACGAAAGACAGGGCCTGCGCTGATCGGTGGCCTGCATGGCCAGTCGATCCGCTAGTTTAACCCACGACCGTCCCGATCGAGACGGGTGGTCGTGACGAGCGATCTGGCCGGCGGCACCGGGCCCGTGCCCGTGTCGGCGGCCTGATCGATGTCCTGTTGTCGGATACCGGGAAGATGATCAGTCGCGATTCCGTCGGCTTGCGGATCAAGCAGGGTCTAGCCGCCGCCGCCATACGTCTACTCGGGCGCTTGCCCCTGTCGTTTCTTCATCGGCTTGGCGCCCAATTGGGCAGATTGGTCGTCTGGTTTCCCAACCGGCAGCGGCGTAACGCTCTGATCAACATTGGATTGTGCCGCCAGGATCTGACTCGGGCCGAGCAGGTGGCCTTGCGCAACGCGCATCTGGTCGAATTCGGCAAGACCTATTTCGAGATCGCGTACCTGTGGCGGCAGCCAGCGGACAAAGTCCTTGGCCTCGTGCGCGAGGTCCGCGGCGGTGAACTGCTGACTCGCCGTGAAGGCCGCGGCTTGATCGTCTTGTCGCCGCACATCGGGGCCTGGGAGTTGGCGGGTCTTTACCTGGCCGCACAAGGCCCAACAGCGATCTTCTACAAGCCCCAGAAATACATCGATGATTTGATCCTCGCGGCGCGCGCGCGCGGCGGGGCGTCGATGGCGCCAACGACGGCCAAGGGCGTACGCCTCTTGGTGCAGGCGTTGGAGCGCGGGGACTATGTCGGCTTGTTGCCGGACCAGGAACCCAAATCCGATAAAGGCGCGGTCTTCGCCCCCTTTTTCACCGTGCCGGCCTTGACGATGCTGCTGGTTAGCCGTCTGGCGCGCAAGACCGGCGCGCCAGTCGTCTTTCTGTTCGCGGAACGGCTGGCGGCGTCGCGCGGCTTTCGCCTTCACTGCCTGCCGGCGCCGCCAGGCATCGACAGCCCCGATGAGCAGGTCGCTGCGCGCGCCCTGAACCTCGGCATCGAGCACTGCATCGGGGTTTGTCCGGAGCAGTTCCTCTGGACCTACAAGCGATTCCGGCGTCGCCCGCCGGGGCATCCGCGTCTCTATTCGGGTGGCCTCGAGGATGCCCAGGTCTTTGCGCGGCTGCCTGGTTCGAACTGACGCCGCGCGGCCGCGTGATATCGCCTTCCGCCAAGGCGGGCCAGGCCGAGGAGCCAGCGCTCCTTCAGCGGATCGTTGCGGTGCCGGCGCCGGTTTGGCCTAGGTTGTCGGTCCAGGCGATCTCGATCGCGTCACCGGGCTCGCCGCCGTGGAACCGGAACGACAAATAGGGGTTCTGCGATACACCACCGCTCCATTGTGCGTTCAGCACGATCTCGTCTTTCCAGCGGCAGACCAGTTCCTTGATGAAATGGGCCGGGATCGTGTCCCCGCTCTCGGCGTCCTGGCGCAGGCCCGTCTCCATCGGGTGGGTGATCAAGGCCGCCACGGTCGTCTTGCCGCCGTTGGCCTCCGCGCGAATCCGGATGTTGCTCATAACTCGGTTACCTCGTTAAGTCGATTACCAGGGCACCGCCTGCCTCAGCAGCCGGCTTCGCTGACCTGGACCGGTTTCGCTGCGCTATAGAGCGCATCCGCGGTCTGGGCGATGGCGACGACATCGCCCGTCTGGGCCATCTTGATCTCCGCCACGACGAAGGCATCGGCCTTGTCGCCGAGTTCGAATGTCGCAATCAGCGGGACTTGGTTGCCAGGCGCGACGATGGTGATCGTCTTGACGCCTTCGATCTCGGTCTCGACCGTGATCCGGACCTTGGCGGCATTCTCGGCGATCTCCGGGGCGCGGATGTGGAGCGCGTCCGAGGGTTCGTGAAGGTCGGTCCCGAGCAGTGCTTTCAGCGCGGTGGCAGGATCCTTCGCCGAAAAGGCCCCGGCGTTCCACGCGGCCAGCAGCGAACCGGGGGTCAGCAGGCCCGCGCCCATCGCAGCCCCGAGGGCGCCGGCGGACAACGAACCCTTGAGCAGGGTTCGGCGTTTCGTATCGATCATCACAGTCTCCTCATCGAGCATCGGTCAATGCTGAAGATTAACCCAGATGGACAGATCGCAAAACCTCTGGTTCGCCAGCCTGGCCGTCCGCGGTCCGGCCGGAAAATGGCGTGAATCAGTGCCTTCCTAACGGTTCCAGGGGTCCTGCTTGATCGCTTCGTTTTCGTCGTTGAGTTCGTCGAGACGGGCCTGCAGCCGCGCCGCCTCATGATAGGCAAGGTCGCGTTGCCGCACGGCGGCCTCGAGTTGGCGGATGGCCGCGTCGATGTCGCCGCGCGCGTAGTGCTGCTCGGCGCGGTAGCGGTAAGTCGCACCCTGGTCCTGCGCCCTTGCTGCCGCCGTGACCAGAAGTGCGAAGAGGGCCGGTCCGGCTTCCTGCCCTTGGGCGAGCGGCTCGAGCTGACGCAAGGCCGACCGCCCTTGACCGGCCTCGAGCAGCGCTTCGGCGTAGGCCATGCGCAAGGGCAGGCTCGACGGCGAGAGCCCGACAGCTTCGCGCAATGAGGTCAGCGCGCGGTCCGTGTTACCCGCACGTCGGGCCAGCTCGGCATCGAGGATCAGGAATTCGGCTTGCTGCGGGTGGCTTGCGAGCAAGGGCGCGATCTGCTTCCGGGCGGCGTCGATCTGTCCGTGTCGGGCCAGCGCCAGCGCATAACCGTAACGTTCTGCCGTTTCGTTGGCGTATCGGCCTTCTCGCAAGGTCGCGCGAAAATGCTCGACCGCCTGTTCCGGTCGCCGATAACCTCGTTCACGCAGATTCGCGCGAACCAGGTGAAATCGCAGGCTGTCCGGTCGTTGGCGGTGCCCGAAGGCTTCGGCTCGGGCCACGGCATCGGCGATGCGACTAGTCGTGACCGGATGGGTTCTGAGCATCTCCGGTGCATTGGTCTCGTGGATCCGCGAGCCTTTGGCCAGTCGGTCGAAGAAGCCGGCCATCGCGAAGGGGTCGTGTCCAGCGTCGGCAAGGGTCGCGATGCCGATACGGTCGGCCTCCTTTTCGTTCTCGCGGGTGAAACTGATCTGGCGTTGGATCGTCGCGGCCTGGATGCCGGCCATCGCGGCGGTCCCCGCGTCGGGCGAGACGCGCGCTCCGAGAATCGCGGCCCCGATCAGCAATGCCGTCGCCGGCAAGCTCATCTTCCGCGCGTCTTCGATGGCCCGCATCAGGTGGCGCTGCGTAACGTGCGCGATCTCATGGGCGATGACCGCCGCGAGTTCGCTCTCGGTCTCCGCGGCCAGGACCAGCCCCGCGTAAATTCCGATATACCCGTGGGGACCAGCGAAGGCATTGACCAGCGGGTCATCGATCAGGAAAAAGTGGAAATGTCGGCCACGGTGGCCGCTGGCCGCGACCAGACGCTGTCCGAATCCGGCGACATAGTCGCTGAGCAACGGATCTTCGATGACCGGCAGCGCGCGCCGGACGCTGTGCATGAAGGCCTGGCCGAGCCGTCGCTCCTCGCCGGAAGACAAGAGGGTGTCGGCGGAGCTGCCGAAGTCTGGTAGGTTCAGTCGGGGGCTACCGACGTCGGCGCTGATCGCAGTCGGCACGGCGCCGATGAGCGATGCGCCCGCGAGCGCACTGACAAAAAACCATGTGATCAATGAAGACTTCATACCAGACCTAGGAACATCGCGTCGATGGGGTAGTTCCAAGCGAGTATCATCGGGAGGCGGCCTCCGATTCGGCCGGCAGTCGGCTCTTGGCGAACATTAGAAAACCAGAGTATTCTTATCGCCCTTCTCGGCTCGGCCCTGTGCCTGAGCCCAGGATAGACGAGGACAACCGATTCGGCGTGGCCGATCGCCCTGCCGGCGGCGACGCGGGTCGGTCGGACACCAACACCGTGCGATAAAAGGGTTCCTGCCCTGACCAACCATAGCCCGGAGATCGAAGATGAATCAGTTTTACTACGACACCGTCACCAAGATGGAGCAGTTCGGGGTCGACGATGAGTATATTCAGGGCTGGCAGTGTGGCTTTCTTCGTAATCCGAAGCGCGAGGAGCAGCGGATCACCGAGGCCTACGAGGCGGGATATGCGGACGGCGAAGAGCAAAACACCGATAATTTCGCCAATTGGGTCAAGGGGTGACTGTCGAGGTGGTGGCCGAAGTCCCGTGAACCAGGAGGGTTTGGGGCGGCTCGGCGCCCCTATCCGTCGCGCCTCCCGGGTTCGTGCTCGGACACTTCCCCGCGGCCGTCGCTCCGCTCGGTTCGGCCGCGCCAGAACCGCAATGTCTTCAACAGGCCGAACCCGGTCCGGTGGCTGCGTCCGTTTTCCAGAGGTCTCGCCCCGTCTGGCAGGAGCCTTTGCCCGGCGACCAGGAGTTGCGTCATGGATTCCACCTCTACGGGAGGGCTGAGCAGGTAGCCTTGGGCCGCGTCGCACCCGTTTCGGGTCAACAGCGCGAGTTGCTCCGATGTCTCGATGCCCACGGCGACCATGCGCAGCCCCAACGCGTGCCCCATCGCAATGATCGCCGACGCGATCGCCGCCCCTTCTGAGCCCTTTCCGATATCCTGGGCAAACGACATATCGATCTTGATGCGATCGATTGGAAGGTGTTTCAGGTTTCGGATCGAGGTGTACCCGGTGCCAAAGTCATCGACGGCGATGCCGAGGCCCAGGGCTTTGGTCCGGGTCAGGACCCCCTCGAGAAACTCGGCGTGTTCCATCAGCAGGGATTCGGTGAGTTCCAGCTCCAGTCGGTTGCGGTCCGCCGGCGGGGCCTCTGAAATGCGTTTGAGCAAGCCATCGGCATGAATCGGCGAAAGCTGCACCCCGGCGACATTGATCGAGATGCGAAAGTCTTCGTCGATATGGGGTTGCCACGCATGGGCTTGCTTCAGGACGGCATTGGCAACCCAGAGGCCCAGGGGTACGATCAGCCCCGACTCCTCGGCGATCGGTATGAAGCGCTCCGGTGGGACCAAACCCCGCGTGCCGCTCTTCCATCGCAATAGGGCCTCGCAGCCGATGATACGGCCGTCGGAAAGGCGAACTTGCGGCTGATATCGCAGCGACAGCTCGTTGTTGCTGATGGCGCGGCGCAAATCGGCTTCCAGCTCCAGTCGGTCCGTGAGTCGAGCTGTCATGTCGACGGCAAAATAGCGATAACCATTCCGCCCGGACTCTTTGGCTCGATACATCGCTATTTCGGCGCAACGCAGCAGCCCTTCAGAGTCCTGTTCGTCATCGGGAAACAGGGCAATGCCGATGCTGGCTGCGGCCTGTATTTCCTTGTCGTCAAAGGTGAAAGGGATCGCGTGAAGGCTCCTCAGCACCTTGTTCGCGACGGTCGCTGCGTCGGTAGAGCAATCGAGTTGCGGCAAAACGATCGCGAACTCGTCCCCGCCCAGGCGCGCCACCGTGTCGCTCTTGCGGACCGCATCCTGAAGCAGCCGCGCAACGAAACATAACAGCCGATCGCCGACCGTGTGGCCGAGATTCTCGTTGATCGCCTTGAAATGATCGAGATCGACATGGAGCAAGCCGACCAGGCTGGCGTCCCGAACCGACGCGAACAGCGCGTCGCGGAGCTGTTCGCGAAGATGTTGGCGGTTGGCCAAGCCCGTCAGGTTGTCGTGGTAAACGAGGTGCTCGAGCTGCTTTTTCGTCTGGTGTTGGCCGGAGATGTCGGAAAAAATGCCGATATAATGGGTCGTCGCCCCGGTGTCGTCGTGAATCTCGTTGAGGCTGAGCCACTCGAGGTAGCGTTCGCCGTTTTTTCGCCGATTCCAGACCTCGCCCTGCCAACGGCCGGTCATCGCCAATTGCTCGCGGATGCGGCGGTAGTGCTCGCTGTCATCGGGCTGTTCGCGGAGGACGCGCGGCGGCGTCCCCAGGACTTCCTTGGCGCCGTAGCCGGTGATTTTCGTAAAGGCCGGGTTGACGGCAACGATCCGGCGTTCTGCGTCCGTGATCAAGACGCCTTCGGTCGTGTGTTCGACCACGCTTGCCGCGAGGGCGAGTCGTGTCTCGGCGGCCTTTTGATCGGTCATATCGATCAGTGCGGTCCTGAGCGGCCCCCACTCGTCCGCGCCGACGTGCAGTGTGTCCAATCTGACATGGAGCGGGGGACCACCACGGCCTAGCAGCTGGACCTCGCAGCTGTCCCGCCGTGTTCCGCCGGTCAGGCGCCTCAAGTGCGCCGCGATTTGGTCGGCGGAGCCAGCTGTGCAAAGCGTTTGGATCTGCCGGCCCTCCAAGGCTTTGCGGTCGCGCTGCAGAAGCCTCAGTGCGGAGGCGTTGGCGCGGAGCAACCGTCCTGTTTCGTCGAGAACCAGATAGCCGACCGGGGCTTCCTCGAAGAATCGCTCATATCGGTCGCGCGCGGCCTGCAAGGCCCCGATCAGTCCTCCGATCCCTCGGGCCTCGAGCGCTCCTGCCGGGGCTGCCGCTCGTGATGCAAGCTCCTTTTCATCGGTCGAGGGGTTCGGGCCGCACTCATGGGTACCGGATTCGTCGATCGAACTCATCGGATGGCCCTGTTCGTAGTGTCGATGGTTGCCTGAGCCCTCGCATCGAGCGCTACGCGACATGCCGTGACGACGCCCTGGTCGGCTCGACGGCGAGGCTCCTCTCGCCGATGGTCGCGCCAATGCTTGTGAGGATTATCTAGACAATCAATGGTTTGTCGCGCCGAGTGCCGCCAGTCGCCAGTCGCCCATTCGTTCTATTCCGTGCATCGCGGCCGATTCATCTCCATGCTCCTTCGGCGCGGCGTTCGTGATGGTGAAGCGCGGCAGCCGTCGAGGTGCGCGTGATGGGCAAACACCGAAAAGCCATGGGCTGCGGACAAAGATCGGGCCTAACTACCAGTCCCCCTTCTCGTCGCCAAATTCCGGAGCCCGCAGAGTCACCTCACCGGCCTGGAACAGCCGGGCACCGTCCTTGGTCAAGACCCGTAATGCCCCCTTCTCGTCGATGCCTGCGTGAATCCCGTTGATCGCCCGATCACCGATCCGGATCATGATTGGTTGACCGCGGTACCGATCCAGGCATTCCCATGCGGCGAGGAAGGCTTCGAGGCCATCACGATCGAATCGGTCGAGCGCCTCGACCAAGGTTCCGATCAGCGCCGCGGCAAGCTGGTTGCGACCCGGTAAGCCATGTCCCATTATACTCGCGAGGTCGACCCATGGCTGGTCGATCGCTGCGGACATCTCCTGGCTCAGTCGCAGGTTCACGCCGAGTCCCACGACGACATGGCTTGGCCCCGATGCTTCGCCGACCACATCGATCAGGAGGCCGGCGAGTTTTCGTCGCCGCCACAGGATATCATTCGGCCATTTGAGCGCGAGTTCCTCTCCGATCCATTCGCGCAGCGTCGTGGCGACGGCCGCGCCAGCGGCGATGCTCAGACCAGCCAACTGGAACGGCCCGCGGGCATAGCGCCAGAACACCGACAGCAGGATCCCGCCGCCGAACGGCGAAACCCAGGATCGACCGTGACGTCCCCGGCCGCCACTTTGGTGTTCCGCGATGACGACGAAACCGGAACCCAGGTCTTCATTGATCCGTTTGATCAGGCTGCTGTTGGTCGAATCGATGGTCGCGTGCAGCTCGATACCACTGATCAAGCGCCGCGCCTGAACGCTCAACGCGGCCTCGATCCGCTCCTGATCGAACATTTCGATGGGTGCGGGCAGCCGGTAACCGCTTCCGCGCACGGCTACGACCTCGACACCCAAGTCGTCCCGTAGGCGATCCAGTGCCTTCCAGATCGATGTGCGGCTGAGCCCAAGGTCCCGCGCGATCGCCGTACCGGAGTGAATGGCCCCATCGGAAAGCTGGCCCAGAATCGCCAGCGGGGTTTGCATCGAACGGTCCATCAGCAGGATCCCGGTGCATGCAGCCACGCCGCTCGGCGTTGCGTCCTCTCGGGCGAGGTCTCGTCGATGAGGCACAGTTCGCAGGTGTCGGCCGGCGCGGGCTCCAAAACAAGGTCGCAAGCCATCAGTTCGTCGCGGCGAAAGGCGTGGATCCGCACCTTGGCGCCGACCGTGAGACGCTGCAGCACCGCGTCGAGATTGTCGCGAGTGACCCGGATCCCATCGACAGCGATGAGCGTGTCGCCGGGTGCGAGGCCTGCGCGCTCTGCGGCAGTGCCGGTCAAGACGTGCTGAATCACCGGTTCAACCGAGGTCGGCCGCAATCCGACGCCAAGCCCGACCGAGGCGGGCAGATCATCCCAGCGTGCGACGAAACCGCCAAGATCCTTTGGCCCGCGCATCGGGCGCAGGCGCATCGCCAAACCGACGTGTGCGATCGCATCGGCGATGTCCAGTTCGGAGGTGCTGTCGAGAGCCTGATCGAAGAAGTCGCGCAAATCGGCACCGGCAATTTCGCTGGCCAAAGCCTCTATCCCGCGCTCGGCGACACCGAGACCCGTACGGCCGTGGCGTTCCCACAGCGCGCGCATCACATCGTCGAGACTGCGGGAATCCTGGGTGACCCGGCGAATCATGAGATCCAGCAGCAAGGCAACCACCGCGCCCTTCGTATAATAGCTCACGACGGCGTTGGGCGTGTTTTCGTCCGGTTTGTAGAGCTTGATCCAGGCATCGAAGCTCGATGCCGCAAGGGTTTGCACCCGTCTACCCGGCCAGCGCACCAGCTGGGTAATGGTCTGCGCGAGTTGGTCCAGGTAGGCCGATTCATCGATCAGTCCTGCGCGCACCAGGATCAGATCGTCGTAATAGGCTGTGATGCCCTCGAATGCCCACAGTGTTCGGGTCGGTGTTTCTTCGGTCAAGCTGGCATCGATCAGTGCCTGTGGGCGAATCCGCTTGATGTGCCAAAGATGAAAGTATTCGTGGCTGCACAGCCCGAGGAAACGGCGATAGCCGTCGTCCGGCCTATCTAGTCGCGCGTGCGGCAGATCGTGGCGTGAACAGATCAAGCTCGACGAATAGCCGTGCTCGAGGCCTCCATAACCCTCGTCGAGCACGGTGACAAGGAACAGGTAACGGTCCAATGGCAGCTCCCCGAAAAGGTCGGCCTGCTGCTCGCCGACGCGCGCGAGGTCCTGTCCGAGGCGTTCCAGGTGAGCATCATGGCGGCCTGTGATCGCGATCCAGTGGGGTATGTCCCTGACGCGAAAGCCGGCCAGTTCAAAGTGCCCCATTTCCACCGGATGATCGATCAGGTCGGCGTAGTCAAGGGCATAATAGTCCCCGAACCCGAAGGGCGGGGCCGTCAGGCGCCGCAAACTGGTGGCGACGCGCCAATTCGCGTAATCCGCGCCCGCAGGTTTGATCAGTTCGACACGGCATGGCATCTGATCCATGCCAAGGACGCGAAGGAAGAGGCAGGTGCCATTGAAGTACGCATGCGTGGTGTCCATGTGAGCAGCGCGCACCGATAGATCCCATGCGAAAACCCGATAGCGGATCGTTAGATCTCCGCGGACGTCGTTCAGGCGCCACGTTTGCTTGTCGACTTTGTCGCAGCGTCGTTCGCCGAGCTCGTCTTCGGCGGTTAGAGTCACGATGTGACGGGCGAAGTCGCGAATCAGGTAACTTCCGGGGATCCAGGCGGGAAGCGAGAGAATCACCTGGCTGCCGGGCGGTCGCGATACCGATAGCTCGACGTCGAATAAATGGGTCGCGGGGGCGGTCAGCTGCACGCGATAGGTCAATGGGTAGTCGGGTTTCATCGTTTTTGGGCGTCGCGTAATCGTAAGTTTGGCAGGCCGCGTGCGATCATCGGCGGTCCGCGGAGAATAGCCGTGAGATACCTCGACCAAGCATGCCGTTTCGTTCATTCACGGATCGGACTCCTGGCCCCTGTCGTGAGTCGCAATAGAAGCATGCCTGCTTTGCCTGGGTGTGCTGTTCGCTTGACATCGTCATTGCATCTAATAGATCATGCCGCCATCGAGTTGGATGGGATTCGATGGTCGCAGTGACCTATAATAATTGAACTGGATTCGCAAAGTCAGAGGTGAATGGCGTGGAATACAAAAACATGACTGTCGACGAGATACAGCGGCAGCTGCAGAAGCTTCAGCAGAGCCAGGCGGACCTGGAGCGTGCGCTGGAGAAGCGGCGGCAGGAGGGTAAACTCGAGGTTGCGCAGGAGGTGAAGGATATCATTGCGAACCGTGGTTATAACGTCAACGAAATCGCGCCTTTGTTGACGGCGCGCCGCCGCCGTGGCTCGGTCAAGACCGCTGAGCGGCCGGTGAAGGCCGTCGGGCGTCCTTATACGCAGTATGTCGACCCCGAAGAGCCGAAAAACGTCTATGTGCGCGGTGTCATTCCACGGTGGATGAAACAGAAGATGCAGGACCAAGGCTACGATCCGGCGATCAAGGACCACCGCGATGAATTCAAGGCCAATTACTTGACCGCGGTCGAGCGTTAGGCGTTACGGATTTCAGGATTCGGATCCACGGGCCGGGTCGATGGCCCGTGCTTGGCGCGGATGGTTGAACGCCTCCAGGATAGGCGAGGGATGTCTCGTCATGGCGGCGGGTCTCTCGCTGATCCTCCGCTGGGATTCTATTGGCAATCCTGTTAACGTTATGGCTTGTCGGCGAAGCCGAACGAAGACCATTTCTTGACGTGCAGTTGGGCCTTGCGCCGAAAAGCGGGTTGCGCGCGTTGGCTGCAGTTTCGAGGAGACGCTGATCGATTGGGCGTCCTGGCCAAAGATCAGCACGGAAGTCGACGGCGCGGTTTCTGGCTTCCTTTGTGTTCCGTCGCTTGTCGCGACGGAACACAAAGGAACACGGTGAGGCGCCTACCCTGCACGCGAAGTGCTGAATCGTCCCGCACTTCCCTGCGCCGTTCTCTTTTGCGGGCGGCGCGTGTCGTCAGGGGCGCCTCTCGACTTCGGCGCCGCGCATCGCCCCGGCGCGGTGCTACGCTAGGGTTCCCGATGGTGCGAGGCATCCGCTGCATGGGCAACGAGTCCCGATTTCGTCTTCTCGTCCTGGAGTTGCGCGACTTGGACTCGGCCGACGTCGGCCCATTCCTCTGGTCGTCGTGTGGGTCGGCCGTGTCGGCGCCGCGACCGAATGGCGTGTGGGAACCGGTCCTGGTCGGTTCGCTGGAGCAGATGGAGAGTGCCTTGCGCTCTGCCGAGCAGGCTTCGGAGCCCTTTTCGTTGGCCATCATTCTTGACGCGAAGGCCACCGCCGCGCTGACCGCTAGCGATCGCCTCCACCGCCTCGCGCCGACACTGCGCCAGGTGTTGATCCTTGGGCCAAAGGCCCCGCCGCCCAGCCTATCGAGCAGTGCAGGGCCGATCACGATCCTGCGTGAGCCCGTGGATCCGCAGGTCCTCGATTCGCTCCTCGATCTCGCCCTCGATGCTTGCGCGGCGGAGCGGAAACTCGCGACCTTGACCGCCAACCTGCCGGGCATGGCTTACCGTTGTCTGGGAGATGCGCGTTTCAGTCTGATCTACGCCAGCGATGGCGCCGAGGCCTTGACCGGTGCCACGGCCGAGCAGCTATTGGCTGGCGAGGGGCGTGGTTTTGGTTTTGTCGAGCTGATCCATCCCGACGACCGGGCGGCGGTCTTGGATCAGGTTCGTGCGGCCTGTCAGGATCGGAGCCCATTCGAGATCACATACCGGATCGTCCGCACGGATGGGGCGGTGCGGTGGGTGTGGGAGCGTGGTCGGTCGGTATCACCGGTCGATGTCGCCCCGCCGGTTCTCGATGGCTTCATCACCGACATCCACAACCTGAAGATGGCTCAGAGCGCGCTGCGCGACAGTGAAGAGGGTTTCCGGTCATTTCTCGATCAGGTGCCCGGTGGTGCCTTCATCAAGGACGCTGAAAGTCGTCTGATTTATGCCAATGCCTGGTATCTGGAGCAGCTCGGCAAGGCTCGCGGAGAGGTGCTGGAGCGTCCCCCGGAGACCTATCTGCCGGCGGATCTGGCAGGAGCGTTGCGCGATGAAGACCGGCAGGTAATGACGGCGCGGTGCGCGCTCACCTTCGAGCGGGAATGGTCCGGTCCTCGCGGCCGGCGTCGCTATCTCGTCACCAAGGTGCCGTTGCCGAGCGATGGCGGGCCGCTCCGGATCGCCGGGCTGGCGATGGATATCACCGACCAGAGGGACCTGCGGGAGCACCTGAATCTATTCCAGTATGCACTCGATCACGTAACCGATTGCGCCTTTCTCGTCGACGCCGAAGGCAGGCTCCATTATGTCAACTTGGGGGCCTGCCGTGCGCTCGGCTACGATCGGGACGTCCTGCTGAAGATGGTCGTTTCGGACATCGACCCCTATCTGCTGCCGGAACGTTGGCTCGAGATCTGGGAACAGTTGCGCGACACAGGATCGGAGATCATCGAATCCCTGTACCAACGCGCCGATGGAAGCCTGATGCCAGTCGAGGTGAATGCGAGTTTCGTCACCCACCAGGACGGCGAGTTCGTTCTGGCCCTAGCCCGCGATCTCAGCGAGCGGCAGGCGATCGAGCAGAAGCGGCGGCAGTCGGACGCCGCGTTCGAGAACTCTGCCGATGGCATCCTGATCACCGACCCGCGGACGCGGATCCTGTCCGTCAACCGAGCCTTTAGCGAGATCACTGGTTACGGTACCCAGGAGGTGCAAGGCCAGACACCGAGTCTGTTGCGCTCCGGTCGTCATGATGCCGCCTTCTTCGCGGCGATGTGGGCGAGCATCGAGCAGCAAGGGCGTTGGCAGGGCGAGGTATGGAACCGCCGTAAGGACGGCAGCCTTTATCCGGCGCGTCTGACGATCACCGCCGTTCGTGACCGAATGGGTGTCTTGCGCAATTATGTTGGCGTCTTGTCCGATATCACGGCAATAAAACGGTCCCAGCAGGAACTGGAGCGCCTGGCGCACCACGACCTACTCACTGGTTTGCCGAATCGGCTGTTGTTCGATGCTCGCCTGATCCATGCACTGGAGCGGGCCCGTCGCGATCGGCAACGCGTGATCCTGTTCTTTCTCGATCTGGATCATTTCAAGGAGGTCAACGATTCCCAGGGCCACCTGGCCGGTGACGAGTTGCTGCGGCAGGTCGCGGAGCGCTTGACCGGAGCCTTGCGGAAAGACGATACCGTGGCGCGCCTGGGTGGCGACGAATTCGCGGTGATCCTCGAGCGAGTCAGTACGGATGAGGAGGTCGCGCGGTTGGCCGGCAAGTTGGTCGAGGTCCTTCGTCGGCCGTTCGACATCGCCGGTCACGTGACCTCGATCGGGACGAGCTTGGGTATTGCGCGATACCCCGATGATGGATCAGACGCGAGCGTGCTCTTGCGGTGCGCCGATTCAGCGATGTATGGCGCGAAGAACGAGGGGCGCAACACCTTTCGTTTCTTCGGAGAGCATCGACCGGCTTCTCGCTAGCCCCTCGCGCGGGCGCCGATGATGGTGGGCCGTCAGGGATTCGAACCCCGGACCAAGGGATTATGAGTCCCCTGCTCTAACCGCTGAGCTAACGGCCCTATATCGCAATCGCGTTGCCAACTCTCCCGTCCGGATCTCGGTCCGGCTGGTCGGTGGCATCTCGGGCGGTGCCAACTAACGCAAGCCGGGTCGAGCAATCAAGGCGTCCGCTGCGCTCAATCGTTGTCGAGAAAGCTCCTGAGCTTCTCGGACCTTGTCGGGTGGCGGAGCTTGCGCAGCGCCTTGGCCTCGATCTGGCGGATCCGTTCCCGGGTGACGTCGAACTGCTTGCCGACCTCCTCGAGCGTATGGTCGGTGTTCATGTCGATGCCGAACCGCATGCGCAAGACCTTGGCTTCACGAGACGTCAGGCTCGCGAGCATATTCTGAGTGGCCTCGCGCAGGCCTTCCATCGTCGCCGATTCGATCGGCGAGACGACGCCCGAATCTTCGATGAAGTCGCCAAGGTGCGAGTCCTCATCATCGCCGATCGGCGTTTCCATCGAGATCGGTTCCTTGGCGATCTTGAGCACCTTGCGGACCTTTTCTTCCGGCATTTCCATGCGGGTCGCGAGTTCTTCGGGCGTCGCCTCGCGGCCCATCTCCTGGATCATTTGTCGGGAGATCCGATTCAGCTTGTTGATCGTTTCGATCATGTGCACCGGGATCCTGATCGTGCGCGCCTGGTCAGCGATCGAACGCGTGATCGCCTGCCGAATCCACCAGGTCGCATAGGTCGAGAACTTGTAGCCGCGGCGGTATTCGAACTTGTCGACGGCCTTCATCAGGCCGATATTGCCTTCCTGGATCAGATCGAGGAATTGAAGCCCCCGGTTGGTATACTTCTTTGCAATCGAAATGACCAGCCGCAGGTTGGCTTCGACCATTTCCTTCTTCGCGCGGCGGGCCTTGGCCTCGCCGATCGACATCTTGCGATTGATCTCCTTGATCTCGCTGATGGTCAACACGTTCTCGCGCTCGAGTTCCTGCAGCTTGCGCTGCGCGCGCCGAATCTCGGCGGCCCAGTCGGCGAGTTTCGCTGCGTAGGGTTCGCCGCTGGCAAGCTGCTCCTCGAGCCACGCCGGGTTGGTCTCGTTTTCCGGAAAGGATTCGACGAAGACTTTGCGCGGCATGCCGGCGCCTTCGACACAGGCCGCCATGACGACCTTCTCCTGCTGGCGGATGCGCTCGATCGTTTGGCGCAACAGTTCCGCGAGTTCCTGAAAGACGCTCGCGACCAGCTTGAACTGAAGAAAGACCTCGGAGACCTGGCCCATTGCCGCGCGGGAACGGGGGTCGTCCCGGCCATGCTCCTCGAGATGTTGTTTGAGAACGACGAAGCGCTCGCGCAGCAATTGGACGCGACGCGCTACCTCGACCGGATCGGGGCCCGTGTCGGCTACGGCATTCGCGTTGTCATCGTCATCGTCTTCATTGTCGTCGTCGATGTTGGCCGACGGCTGCTCCTCTAATGGAATCGGGGGGGCCGTCGAGGCCTCGCCGTCCTCGTGGAAACCGGAGATCACGTCCGTCAGGCGGGCCTCTTCACGTTCGACGCGGTCGAAGATCTCGATGAGCTTCTCGACCGCGCGTGGGTACACCGACAGCGACGAGAGCACCTGATTCAATCCGTCCTCGATCCGCTTGGCGATCTTCAGTTCGCCTTCGCGGGTCAGGAGCTCGACGGTCCCCATCTCGCGCATATACATCCGAACTGGATCGGTCGTCCGCCCGAACTCGCTGTCGACGCTCGCGAGCGCCGCGGCCGCCGCCTCCGCCGCATCATCGTCGGATACCGCGTTGTCGCTCAAGGTCTGGTCGATCGTATCCGGGGCCGTCTCGTGGACCATGATCCCCATGTCGTTGATCATCCGAACGATGTCTTCGATCTGTTCAGGCTCGACAATGCCGGGGGGGAGGTGGTCGTTGACCTCGGTGTAGGTCAGGAACCCCTGTTCCTTGCCCTTGGCAATGAGCTGCTTCAGTTGAGACTGCTGCTGTTCTTGATCCATGGGATACCTTGAGAAGCTAGGGGCACGGATGATGGGGGAAACTCATTATTATAGCATATGCTGATCGTCGGATCGGTGCGCGGTGTGGGTGCCCGGGCTAGTCCCGCGCGAGCAAGCCCCGGCGAATGCGTTCCTTGTCGGCCTCGCTCCATTGCGACGGTCGTCCCCGGTCAAAGAGTCGTTGCGTCTCGAGCTCCCGCGCCTGCCGATTCAGAAGTTGGATTGCCCCGCGTAGTTCGGCGGCGAATCCGTCGCTGGGGATGTGTTCGATCAGGGTCGGATCGCAAAGGCGGCCGAGATACTGGCCGTCTTCGGTGTCCCTCCAGCGCTCCGCGAGTGACGCCATCGTGGAATGTGGGTATCGATCAAGGGTTTCAAGTAACCTGGCGAGTAGTGCCGTGCCAGGGTTTTCCAGCGTGCGCCAGTCGTCGGGCATTCGTCGCGCTTCGTCTGCCAGGTCTGGCTGGTGCAAGATCAGGGCGATGGCTAGGCGGGTCGGGGTCAGCGTCGGCGTTTTGGTCGGGCGGATCCGTTGCCGACGCGGTGCGGCTGGCGCGGTTCGAACCGAGCGCAGGCCGACGCGGTTCGCCAGTTCTTCGCTGAGGAGTTGCTTGAACGTGCCATTCGGGATGCGTTCGATCAGTGGCTTGGCGAGCGAGTCGAGCCGCGCTCGGCCTTCGCGGGTGCCGAGATCCACCTGGCTCGTCAGGTGCTGGAACAAGAAATCCGAAAGCAGCTGGGACCCGGCGAGCCGTTGTTCGAAGGCATCGCGCCCAATGCCTCGGATCAGCGTGTCGGGATCCTCGCCATCTGGGAGAAACAGGAAGCGGATCGGTTGCTGGCCCCCGGCGTGAGGGAGTGCGGTTTGCAGGGCCTTCCAGGCGGCTTCCCGGCCGGCGCGGTCGCCATCGAAACAGAAGACGAGTTCCGACGTATTTCGCAGCAGGCGGCGCAGATGGTCCGGTGTCGTGGCCGTGCCGAGCGTGGCGACGACGCGCGGGAGCCCAAACTGGGCCAGCGCGATGGCATCCAGGTAGCCTTCGACGACCAGTAGCGGGAATTCGTCGCGTGCCTGGCTGGCCTCGTACAGCCCATAGAGCTCGCGCCCCTTGTGAAAGACGGGCGTTTCCGGTGAGTTCAGATACTTGGGTTTTTCATCGCCGATCGCTCGGCCGCCGAAGCCGATCACCCGACCGCGTTGATCGCGGATCGGGAACATGATGCGGTCGCGAAAGCGGTCATAACGTCGGCCGTCCTGGTCAACCACGAGCCCTGCCGCGTGCAGGCCGTCACGGTCTGTTTGGCGCTGGCCGAGACGGTCGAGCAGGAAGCTCCATCCGGGAGGCGCATAGCCGATGTCGAAGCGGGTGAGCACCTCCTCGGTGAGGCCGCGTTGGGACAGGTAGTCCCGGGCGCGGCCGGCCGTCGGATGGTCGCTGAGCTGGCGACGGTACAGGCTGGCCGCCTCGGCGAGGATCGCGAGGAGCGGAGACGGATCTGGTCCATGGTCGCCGGCCCGCCCGTCGCCGGGGACCTCCAGGCCGGCCATCTGCGCCAGTTCCTCGACGGCGTCGCGGAAACCCAGCCGCTCGTATTCCATCAAGAAGCTGATCGCAGTGCCGTGGGCGCCGCATCCGAAGCAGTGATAGAACTGTTTGTCGGGACTGACGGTGAACGATGGGGTCCGCTCGTCGTGGAACGGGCAGCAGGCCTGGTAGTCCCTTCCGGCCTTGCGCAGCGCCGGCACGCGGCGCTTGATCAGCTCGACGATGTCGGTTCGCGCGACCAGGTCGTCGATGAAGGACTGAGGAATTCTGCCGGCCATGCGATAAAGCTAGCAGAATCGGACTGCCTGGGCGCTGCCGTCGGTCTAACTCTCGCCAAGCCGTTGTTTGACCAGCCCGCTGACGACGCCCAGATCGGCGCGCCCTTGAACCTTCGGGCGCAGCTCGGCCATGACCCGCCCCATGTCCTTGACCGACGAAGCGCCGACCGCGGCAATGACCTCCCCGATCAGGCTGGCGAGGGCCTCGTCGCCGAGGGGCTCGGGCAGATACTCCTGGCAGATCGTGACCTCGTAACGCTCGGCGTCGGCCAAATCTTGGCGCTTGGCCTGCTCGAACTGGGCGATCGCGTCGCGCCGTTGCTTGACCATCTTGTCTAGCACAGCCAGCGTTTGAGCGTCGTCGAGCAGGATCCGCTCATCGACCTCGCGTTGTTTGACCGCAGCGAGGATCAGCCGAATGACGCCGAGGCGACGCTTATCGCCGGCTTTCATCGCGGCCTTCATGTCGGACTGGATGCGTTCTTTGATCATGGCGATCAGTTCGGGTCGGATTGGTCGAGCGACGGCGACTGCGTCAGTACGGACGTTCCCAGCGGCGGGCTTCGCGTTGGAGTTTCTTATGGTGCCGCTTGACCGCCGCGGCCTTCTTGCGCTTGCGTTCCGACGTGGGCTTCTCATAGAACTCGCGGCGCCGGACCTCGGCGAGCACGCCGGCCTTTTCGCAGGAGCGCTTGAATCGGCGCATGGCGACTTCGAAGGGTTCGTTCTCTTTGACGCGGACGCTGGGCATAGATGATCCTTCAGGGTGAGTTGAGCACGCGGTCCCCGGAGCCACCCTCCGGGCGAAAAAAGACTCCAAAGTATAACCGGGGTCGAGCGAAACGCAAGCTCTGCGCCTTGCCCAATGCCCATCGTTGGTGGCATCGTGTCATTTTGCAGCTTCCGACGGGTCCTTCGATGAAGGTGCTGGGTATCGAGACCTCGTGCGACGAGACGGGGATTGCGGTGTATCAGGGTGGTCGGGGGTTGGTAGCCCAGGCCGTCTACAGTCAGACCGATCTCCACAGTGCTTACGGTGGCGTCGTGCCTGAGTTGGCGTCCCGTGATCACGTTCGCAAGATCCTGCCGTTGATTCGACAGGTGCTGGACGAGGCACGGCTGTCGTCGGCCTCGATCGATGGGGTGGCCTACACGGCCGGGCCGGGGCTGATCGGCGCGCTGTTGGTCGGGGCCGCTGTCGGGCGGAGCCTCGCCTGGGCCTGGGGGGTCCCGGCGCTCGGTGTGCATCATATGGAGGGTCACCTGCTCGCGCCGCGGCTCGAAACCCCGGCACCGGACTTCCCGTTCGTCGCGTTGCTGGTCTCGGGTGGTCACACCCAATTGGTCGAGGTGATCGGTGTCGGTCGTTACCGGATGCTCGGCGAGTCCGTCGACGACGCGGCCGGCGAGGCCTTCGATAAGACGGCCAAGCTGCTCGATTTGCGCTATCCGGGGGGACCCAATCTCGCGCGGCTCGCCGAGCGAGGCGACCCGCGCCGTTTCCGGTTCCCGCGGCCGATGACCGACCGCCCTGGGCTCGACTTCAGTTTCAGCGGGCTCAAGACCTTCACGTTGCACAAACTGCGCGACGAACTTCCCCGGGCCGTGGATCCGGATCGAACCCGTGCCGATATCGCTCGGGCGTTCGAAGAGGCGGTTGTCGACACCCTCGTGATCAAATGTCGCCGGGCGCTTCGCGAGACCGGTCATCGCCGTTTGGTCCTGGCCGGAGGGGTCAGCGCGAATCGGCGTCTGCGTGAACGGATGGAGCGGGTGATGACCGACGAAGGCAGCGAAGTCTTCTATCCGCGGCCGGCCTTGTGCACCGATAACGGCGCCATGGTCGCCTATGTCGGTTGGTTGCGGTTGATGGCCGGTCAACAGGAGCCCCTGGCGATCCGGCCCAGAGCGCGCTGGTCGATGCTCGATCTGCCGCCGTTGCCCTAGAGTCCCGGCTATGGGGTACGGAGCACAGCGATCCGTTGGCCCCTGAGGCGACGGCCCTGGTTCGTCGGTTCGGCGTGATTCGCGCGTTTCAGGCTGATTGGGTCGGCCGGGCCTTCATCGCGCATCGCGGCCGCCCGTCCGGGTCGCACCGATCGGGAGCAAGGGGCCGGCGGCTCAATCCTTCCGTGAATCACCCGGTGGCTCGAGCCAGGCCGCCAGGGCCTTGATCAGGGCCTCGGCCTGAGCGCGGCTCGAAATGTTGAATTTGGACTGTTGGCGGTACTCGCCGCCGCGCTTCTGGTATCTGCGAATCGTGTATTTCTCCGGTCCATAAACCGCTTTGGCGCGGTCCCAGTCCTGATAGCGGAACAGTATCGTTGTCCAGCTGCCTTTCGAGAGGACCACCTTGTCCAGCTCTTTGACGGTCTCGATACCATCGTCCATGTAGGAAACGGTCAGGTCTTCCACCCTTTCGGTCATGGTTCGGTCTCAGTCGTCATCCAGTTAACGGGATCGGGCAGAGGCTGCCCATCCTTCAGGAACGGGCGCCATATTGCTTGAGCAAGGCGATGATCCCACGCTGACCCTTGGTCTGGGCAATGGCCAGTGGTGTTCGGCCCTCCCGGTCCGGCAGGTTGATGTCGACTCCGGCGCGGATCAAGCGCGTTGCTTGTTCCAATCGGCCCTGCTCGATCGCTCGGTGCAGGGGGGCGAGCCCATCCTCGTCCAAGGCATCCAGATCGGCACCGCGGCGAGTCAGGAAGTCTAGAGAGTCGCGACCCGAGACACCCTGTCGAATCAGCGAGAATAGCATGGCCTGCGGATCGAGCGCCGCGCCCTGCCGCACCAGCATCTCGGCGACTCGGGTTCGGCCGTGGTACAGGGCCGTCTCGAGCGGTGTTCGGTCGGATGAGTCGCGTGCGTCGAGATGGGCTCCGCTGCGGACCAGTTCGCGCGCGATCGTGACACGCCCCGCATTGGCCGCGACATGCAGCGGGTAGTTGCCGTCCGTGTTCGGCCGGTTGATATCCGTGCCCCAGTACAGGTGGCGGCGTAACTGATCGAGATCGCCGATGTCGACGGCCCGATCCAGGTTCACCGTCGGACGGGCCGGCTCGCCGCAGCCGGAAAGACCGAGGCTGGTGAGGAGCAACAATAGTAACAGGCCCAAAGGATACATGGGTACAACCGCTAGGGAGTCGAATAACAGTCGCCGGAGGGCAGGTTGGCAGTGGGTGAGGCCCTGGTCGACTGGCCGGGCACATGGGTCATGGCCGTCTCTGGCAACATCCGCGCATAGTATGATGGCATGTTTGCCGGTCGCAACCGGCGCAGCCCCGTCGATCGTGGTCGGCCGATTCCGGACATGCTAATTTAGACGCCTATGCTCGGACAAATCCTGCTGACAGCCGCCGTCATCCTAGTAGCCTATTTGGTTATTCGGGGTCGCCGGTCGCCAAGTGTTCGCGTGTCACCGGCTCATCCGGTGCCCCGCCGGTTGTCCATTCCTCCAGGTTTGCTCCGTGGTCTCGCCTATGGTTTTGTCGGCCTTATGGTGCTGGGAACGGCTGCGCTGCTGATCCAACGTTGGGATCATGCTCGCGAGCGGGTCATCGTCGAGGTCGTCAATGCCAACACGGGCCAGGTCTCGATCTACCAGGCCCGCCGCGGTGATGTCCGGGATCGCTCCTTCGTGACCCTCGACGGCCAGCGAGTCACGTTGGCCGATGTCGAACGCCTGGTTCTGCGGGCGTCTGTGCCGTGACGGGGGCCGCGACGGCGTCGTCGGTCGTCGCCTGGCAAGGCTTGTGCGTGGTCTGCGGGCACGATTGCAGTGCCATGTTCCGCGACCGTCGGCTATCGGGCGACGAGGCCTAGCCGTTCAAGCGGTTGCTGAACAGGCGCTGATGCTCCTGGCGGCTGCGCGTCAACGCGTCCTCCAACGAGACGCCATAGAACCAATTCCCAGTGATGGCGAGGTGGGTTCCGGCCAGAGCGGCATCGAGTCGCTCGACGGTGCGGTGATGGCCCTTCCGGAGCGCCGGCAGCCGGTTGCCGATATGGGCGTTTTCGACGACATCGGCGGGACGGGCGCCCAACGCATGGCAAGCGGCCCCGATCTGGGCCTCGGCGTCAAGCGCCCCGGGCCGGAAGTGGAAAGCGAAACCCCGATACTGTTCATCCGGAAGAAAATCCCGCGACACCGCCGAGTAAAAGGCGTCGTCGACCGAGATCAGGCCGGCGATCGCGGGCAAGTCTAAATCGGCGACGCGGAACGCGACGAGCAGGGTCTCGATCTCGGCCATCGCGATTTCGTCGACCGCGGCCTTGGCGTTGGTCAGATGTTTCGGTAGCAGGCGTGCCGCCACGTCGGGCGGGACCGCCAAGGTCAGATAGTCGCAGCGCAATTCGTCACCGGCCGTCAGCTGAATGCGAAAGCCGTTGCCATCACCGACGATCCCGCGAATCTCCTGCGCGGTGCGCACCTCGATCTCGGGCTGCCGCGCGATGGCCGCCGGGATCTCCGAGAGTCCGCGGGGAAACGTGAATTTGCGCGCTATATCCTTGCGTCTTGGTTTGCGCCGAAACAGCAGCTCGGCCGGGTAGTCGTCCGCCGGTTGACAGACCAGTGCTTGAAAGGCCGGTCCGAGCAGATCGCGGTAGTTGCGGCGGCCGAGGATGGCCCCATAGTAATCGGCCACACTGGCGTCGGCCTTAGACCGTCGAGCGAGGCGCGGCAGCGAGATCAATGCCTCCAGTGGATGGAGGCCGGATAAGACGGGACGCAGCTGGTCTTGTCGCCAAAGCCTATAAGAGCCGTCGGCCTTGGGTGTCAGGCGATCCAGCTGATCGAGGTCCTCGAGGATCGAGATCAGGGTGCCATAGCTATTGAAGCAGGTGTGGCTGCCTGCCTCGGTCCAGAAATCCCCGCAGTTGGCGAACTGGTGGCTATTGATACAGCCGCCGATTCGGTTGCTGCGTTCGAGCACCAGGGTCGGTACCCCGGCGCGAGCGGCAAAGTGTGCGGCGCCCAAGCCGCTGATACCGGCCCCGACGACGATGTGCTCAAAATCCATCCGTTGCTTCTCGTTGTTGGTGACGTTGCCAGTTCGTCGAATCGGGTTCACTTGGTTTCAGGGACTACCGGCTCGAGGGTCAGGTGACTGGTGTCGGGAATCGGGGCTGGGGGCGGATGCCTCGCGGAGTCTTCCAGGGTCCAGTTCGTTCCCGTCGCCAGGCTCAGGTGACTCGTGTCCGGGGCCGGTGGCCCGCCGTGGGAGGGCCTGTGCAGGTCATCGAGAAGCGGGGAGCCCGGCGGCGCGAGCGTCAGTCGCGTTGCCGCCGCCTTCATGCCGGGTGCCGCCGCCTGGTCCGTCGCTCCCGTAGGATCCGTCGGATCGGCATCGATGACCGGTATCAGCTCGATCGAGGCGCCGGCCTCGCGAAACCGTTCCTGGTAACGCGACGCGGTATCGGGATCGACGTTTCTCTTGATGACGATGCGATGGCCGCTGAAGAGTCGCGCCACGGCCTCGTCGGAGAGTTCGAACACGGCCTGCAACTGCCATCGCGCCACCAGCGGGTCTACCCCGGCGACCAGCTGTCCGGCGAACACTAGGTCGAATCGAGAATCGGTCATGGTTAACTTTCCCCTGAAGGCGAAGGTCGAACCGCGCTCATTCTCCGGACAAGGATTTGGAGAGGCTGAAGGCGCCGCGAACCATGCCGGTTTCATAGCCGCGCGCCTGGTCCCCCGGGTAGGCGGCATCAATGGCCGCCGCGATCTCGGGTGCCAGTGTCTGGCCATGGCAAGTCAGGCATAGATCGACGGTTGGGATGGCCTTCATGAAGCGAAACCGTTCTCCGTCTTCGTCGGCAATGACCGCGGCATGGGCCATCGGCTGAATGTCTTCACCGGCGGCGCGGCGGGCGTCGAACTGCTCCAAGACGTGCGTTTCCCAAGCGTCCGGGGTGTTGGTGGCGAGGTTTCGCGTCTTGAGGCTGGTGCGTCCAACCTCCCAGCCGGTCCGTTCCGACAGCTCCTCGGCAATGGCCGGCGCCCTGTGTCGGCAAATCTCGATGGCAGCGATCGGGCCCTCGGTTTGCAAGGCGGTCGTCAATTCACCCATCAAGGCCGTACCGAACTCCTGCACGATCGCCTTCGCCTCGGTCACGCGTGGATCCTCGACCTCGGCGTAGACCGATCCCGCAAAAGGAGCGAGAGGAACGAGCGTGGCCAAGATGGTGAACAGGTGGGAGTTGTTCATCTCTGCTATGCCCTCTGGGGTTCGATTGACGGAGGATCGGTCGGGGTCGTTGGTGCCGTGTCGAAGAGGCTGTTTCCCCATCGATCGCCGTGCAAGTCACGCGCAGCGCGGTCGATTTTCACGATAACACAAGTCTACTGATGCCGTTGGCGTGTCGCCACCCCCGTCGGCCGGTCCAATCTTGCCGCGCATCGCTGACGATCGTTGACGGCGACGCACTTTCCTCGTCCGCGAGGGTTCAGAGATAGGGCGAGAACAACCAACAGACCGCGTCGCGCAGCCGCGTCGGAAGGCTCCGGCCGTCGACCTCGTCGAGGGTGACCGCCCGCCCGGCGGCCGCGGCCCGGTCCATGTGTTCGATCAGCGGGTGTGCGAAATCCTCGCCATAGACCTCGACCTGCAGCTCGAAATTGAGTCGCAGGCTGCGTGGATCCCAGTTCGTCGATCCGATCAGCGCGTAGCCGTCATCGACGACGAAGAGTTTTGCGTGATTGAACGGCGGTGGCTGATAGAAGACCTGAGCGCCGTGGAGGAGGACCTCCCAGAGCATGTTGCGTGTCGCCCAGTGGACGAAGGGCAGATTGTTCCTCTCGGGCAATACGATCCGCACGGTGACCCCGCGGATCGCCGCGGCCTGCAAGGCGCCGACGATTTCACGCGGCGGCAGGAAGTAGGGCGTCATGATCCGCAACGATCGCTTGGCTTCGGCGATCGCGGCGACCAGCAGCATGGTTAAACGGTCGAGGTCTTCATCAGGACCGTCGGTCAGGGTGCGGCAGGCCAGGGTACCGGCGAGAGCAGGACTATGACGGGGAGGCGCCAGGTGGGTCCCGGTCGTGAAGTGCCACATCCGCCGAAACTCGCGATGCAACTGCGCGACGACGGGGCCGGTCACGCGGAAGTGGATGTCCGCGGTCGGCTGTCGGTTGCCCGGTTTGTCGACCAGATGGCGATCGCCGATGTTCATGCCGCCGGTGAAGGCGATCTGATTGTCGATGATCAGGATTTTGTGGTGATTGCGCATATTCAGCGAAAGGCTGGGCGGAAGCAGCCTCGGCGGCAGGAATCGTGCGACCTGGATGCCGTCGCGGCGCAGGATGTAGCTGGTCCGTGGCAGGGAGTACCAATCGCCGAAGCCGTCGATGATCACGCGGACATCGACGCCGCGCTGGGTAGCCTTGGCAAGCGCCTCGCGGAACATCCGGCCGGTGTCGTCGTTGTCGAGGATATAGGTCGTGAGCAGGATCTGCCCATTGGCCCCGGCAATGGCCTCCAGCATCGCGGGATAAGCCTGCTCGCCGTTGCGCAGCGGATCGACCCGATTGGCCGGTGCGAGGGCGTGTCGACTCAGTGCCTGTCCGATACGCGCCAAGCGACCGTGTTCGGTGCGGATCCAATCCGGCAGCGGTTCCTTGTCGAGGATCACCGCGCCGCGCTCGAAGCCGACCCTGAGGCCGCGCGGACCGACCCGCTGCGCGCGGCCGCGCGCACGGTTGAGGCCGAACACCAGATAGAGGGCCGGGCCGGCCAATGGAAACAGGACGCAGACCGCGATCCAGCCGAACGACGCGCGCGGGTCGCGCTTGTACAACAAGGCATGGATGGCTGTCGCGGGTGCCAGCACCGCGTGGAAGACGAGGGCAACGACGGTTTCGTAGCTGATCGACACCTTTCTCTCGATCGATATCCGGATCCGGGGCGCGTCCCCGGTCACGACCGCAGAATACCGCGGATGCGAGCCGCGATCCCGGGGTCTGGCGCCGTTGCGACGCGGGTGCAGGCGGGTATCGAGGCTCCCGTCTTCGATCTCGATGCCGCGGCTCGCGGGCTTATCAGGCGATCGGATGCCCGCTTGGTTCCCGCGCGACGGCGCTATCGCGCGTTGCGCCGCGTACCCGTGAGTAGCCGATGGGTCTTGGCAACCATGCGGTATGTGGAGCGGTTGTTGTTGTAACGGGACACCTCGGCGAGCGGTACCCACAGGATCTGATGTGACTCGTCGTTGCCTGGGATCGCCAGGTCGTCGTCCATTTCGACCAGGAAGCGGATGTCGATGTGTTCGTGCTTGGGGCCGCGCGAGCTCGCTGGGACCGTATGGATATCGACGTCGAAGATTCGGTCGTCGACGAGTCGCACATGCGAGGGATCCAGCCCGGTCTCCTCCGAGGTTTCGCGCAGCGCAACCCGCAGGATATCGGCGTCGCCGTCGGCGTGGCCGCCGGGTTGCAACCACTGGTCGTGCTTGCGGTGATGCATCAAGAGCACGCGTCGCCGATCGGGGCTGACGACCCAGGCCGAGCCCGTGACGTGGCCGGGCCAGAGATCGCAGTGAAAGCAATCCTCGTGCGCGGCGATGAAGGCCCGCGCGCGCGACAGGTGGCCCGCTTCTTCCATATAGCAGGTCTGGTAGCGACCTAGCCGGGTCAGCAGTTCTTGGCGGTGCATGGCTGTGCGGTGGGTCAGGTCCCGGATGGCTGTTCGATGGCCGCGATGGCCGCGGCGGCCGCCTCGTCGACGTCGGCCTCGGTGCCGGACAGGGTCAAACGCCCGAAGGCGCCGACGGCGCGCACGTCGATCAGCGTGATGTTGGCGGCCTTCTCGGCCTGGTTCGCGGCGTAGACGACATAGCCGGCCGGCTCCGTCTCGAGGATGAACATGCTTTGTCCCGGTAGGATCATCGAGCCGCGGCGGTTCTGGCGATTGATCAGGACCGTATGGTCCGGGGTCATGCCGCGAATCGTCTCCTGCCAGGCGATGCGACACGGATGGCGGTCTTCCTGGCGCGCGCCCATGTTGGCCAGCAGCAAACGGCCGGCGGAACGCACGTCGCTCTGGTCGCGCTGGTGGATCACCATCGAGCCGAACGCGCGTTCGACGACCTGCTGGGCCAGGCGGACCCGAGTACCCTTGAGAGCCATGTCGGTCAGTCGGTGGACGGCCATGCCCGGCGAGACCTCGACCCACAGGCAGGCGTCGCCGGGAATCGGCAGGAAACCCTGCGAGACCGTCGCCATGTATTCCGCCAGTTGCGGTTGCAGCGAATCCATAAAGACATAGGTTCGGAGTTTGATCATGGTACCGCCAGCTGTGGGCGCCCGGCCCGCGGCATTGCACGGCCGACGGATCCAGGCGGGTCGACAAGGGTCTCCGCCGATTGTACAAGCGATTCTCGCGTCCGTCGTCGGCGTTGCCGGGCCGTGCTGACCACGGGTGTTCTCGGCGATTAGCCGAATCCCGTGCGACGCGATATGATGATCGGCTCGGTCGGGCGCAAGCGCCGGTCGGCGATGCCTCGTCGCTCCGACCTGTGGCCTTGGTGCCCGCTCAGTGTTACGACCAGCCCCGGTTCACGCCCAAGCAAGCAGACGACGCCATGCGAGACATCCATCTGATCAAGAGCCAGATCAACGAC
The DNA here is from genome assembly GCF_041197575.1 of Thioalkalicoccus limnaeus. Taxonomy (NCBI): domain Bacteria; kingdom Pseudomonadati; phylum Pseudomonadota; class Gammaproteobacteria; order Chromatiales; family Chromatiaceae; genus Thioalkalicoccus; species Thioalkalicoccus limnaeus. The sequence continues at coordinate 70,027 of NZ_JBDKXB010000002.1, forward strand.
CTTCGAGGGCGCTTGTTGTCCCTCCGGGGGTATCTTTGACTACGCCGGAAAGCAGGAGCGGCTGACCGAGGTCTTGCGCGAGCTGGAAGACCCCGAGGTTTGGAACGAGCCGGAGCGGGCTCAAGCCCTCGGTCGCGAGCGTTCAGCGTTGGAGCAGGTGGTCATCGGCCTCGATCAGCTCGATCGCGGGGTGGCCGATGCGGCGGATCTGCTCGAGTTGGCGCTCGACGAGGATGATGAGACGACGATTGCGACCTTGAGCGACGACCTGGACGGCTTCGAGCGGCAGGTCGGGGCGCTCGAGTTCCGCCGGATGTTTTCCGGCGAGATGGACGGGAACAATGCCTTTCTCGATATCCAAGCCGGCTCCGGTGGCACGGAGGCGCAGGATTGGGCCGAGATGCTTCTGCGCATGTACCTGCGCTGGGGCGAGCGGCGCGGTTTCAAGACCGATCTGATGGAGGCGTCCCCGGGCGAGGTGGCCGGTATCAAGAGCGCAACCGTGCGCTTCGAGGGTGATCATGCGTTCGGCTGGCTGCGTACCGAGACCGGCGTGCATCGGCTGGTCCGCAAGTCGCCGTTCGATTCCGGCAATCGGCGCCATACCTCCTTCGCCGCGGTCTTCGTCTCGCCCGAGATCGACGACACGGTGGAGGTCGAGATCAACCCGGCGGACCTGCGCATCGATGTCTACCGCGCGAGCGGTGCCGGCGGTCAGCACGTAAACCGGACCGAATCGGCCGTGCGTATCACCCATAATCCGACCGGGATCGTCGTCCAGTGTCAGAGCGGCCGCTCGCAGCACCAGAACAAGGACCAGGCGATGCGTCAGCTCAAGGCCAAGCTCTACGAGCTGGAGATGCAGAAGCGGCGCGCTGCCCAGCAGGCCACCGAGGACGCCAAGTCCGACATCGGGTGGGGTAGCCAGATTCGCTCTTATGTGCTCGACCAATCCAGGATCAAGGACCTGCGAACCGGTGTCGAGATCGGCAATACCCAGTCGGTGCTCGATGGCCATCTCGACCCCTTCATCGAGGCCAGCCTGAAGAGCGGCCTGTAAGCGCGCCGGCGCGGCACACCATGACCGAGAGGACGATGACCGAGACCGATCAGCACGACGAAAACAAGCTCATCGCGCAACGGCGCGACAAGCTCCGCCAGTTGCGCGACCGCGGGCCGGCCTTCCCGAACGACTTCCGGCGCGATGCGCTGGCCGGGGATCTGCTGCGCGATTACGGGGACGCCTCCGCCGAGGCGCTGGCCGCGGCGCCGCGCCGCGTCAGGGTCGCAGGGCGCTTGATGAGTCGGCGCATCATGGGCCAGGCCAGCTTCTCGCATCTGCAGGACATGTCCGGGCGCATCCAGCTGTTCGTCCAGCGCGACCGGCTGGGTGCCGATGCCTATGAGGCCTACAAGAAGGACCTCGATCTCGGCGATATCCTGGCCGCCGAGGGGCCCTTGTTCAAGACCAAGACCGGCGAACTCTCGGTGCAATGCGAGTCGATCCGGCTGCTGACGAAGGCGCTGCGGCCCTTGCCGGAGAAGTACCACGGCCTGACCGATGTCGAGAGCCGCTATCGCCAGCGCTACTTGGATCTGATCTCGAATCCGGCGACGCGCGAGACCTTCCGCATCCGGACCCGGATCATCCAGTATCTGCGCGCCTTCCTCGATGCCCGCGGTTTTCTCGAGGTCGAGACACCGATGATGCAGGTGATCCCGGGTGGCGCGGTTGCCCGGCCCTTCATTACCCATCACAACGCCCTTGATCGGTCGCTCTATCTGCGGGTGGCGCCGGAGCTGTTCCTGAAGCGGCTGGTCGTCGGCGGGTTCGAGAAGGTCTACGAGATCAATCGCAGCTTCCGCAACGAGGGTCTGTCGACGCGCCACAACCCCGAATTCACGATGCTCGAGTTCTACGAGGCGTATGCGGATTATCGGGACCTGATGGACCTGACCGAAGAGATGCTGCGCGGGCTCGCGCGCGAACTCCTCGGCACGACGCAACTGCACTACCAGGGCAACGCCTGCGAGCTCGGTCGACCCTTCGCGCGCTGGACCCTGGCGGAGGCGATCGCCCGCTTCAATCCAGAGCTCGGGCCGGTGGACCTGGCCGACCCGGACCGTGCCCGGGCGGCCGCCGCGCAGCTCGGCCTCGCCGTCGACCCCAGCTGGGGACCTGGCAAGATCTGGCTCGAGGTTTTCGAGAAGACGGTCGAGTCCCGGTTGCAGGATCCGACCTTCATCACCGGTTATCCGACCGAGGTCTCACCGCTCGCCCGTTGCAATGACCAGGACCCGACGATCACCGATCGCTTCGAGCTCTTCATTGCGGGACGCGAGATCGCCAACGGTTTCTCGGAGCTCAACGACCCCGAGGATCAGGCCGAGCGTTTTCGTCGGCAGGCCCTCGACAAGGAGGCGGGGGATCTGGAGGCGATGCACTTCGACGCGGACTACATCCGGGCCCTCGAACATGGCTTGCCACCGACGGCCGGCGAAGGGATCGGCGTCGATCGGCTCGCGATGCTGTTGACCGATTCGCCGTCGATTCGCGATGTGCTGCTCTTCCCGCATATGCGCCCGAGCGATTGACGAGCGGGGTTTGCCATCTCGCCACACCCTACCGTGTTCATCCTCGGGGTGGCGGCGCGCCATCGGCGTCCGGCGGATTTCGCACCGCCGGCTATGGCTGGCTAATACGTCCAGTCCTCGTGGGCGAGCGGGGCGCGGTTCAGTTCAGCCCGCGCCGCTCGCCAGCCGGGCAGCGCCGCATCCAGCCGTTCCCGAAACCGATCGTTGTGCTGCCGCTCCAGCAGGTGAATCATCTCGTGAACCAGGACGTACTCGACGCACGCGACCGGCTTCTTCGCTAGCTCCAGGTTGAGCCATATCCGGCGCGCCGCCGCGTTGCAGCTTCCCCATCGCGTCTTCATCCGCTTGATGTGGACCTCCCCGACCTGCACGCCGATGCGCGGCTGCCATTTCTCCAGCAGCTCCGGGATCCGCGCGCGCAACCGTGCACGGTACCAGCGTTGCAGGATGGCGTCGCACCCCTCGCGATCGAGCCCCGGCCTTGCCGTCAGCTGCAATGTCGAATGGTTGGCGATACGTAGGGACGGTGGCCCCTCGTGCTCGATGATGCTGAGTCGATAGCGGCGTCCCTCGAAGTAGTGGCTCTCGCCGGCCACCATCTCGCGCTGGGATTGCCGCTCCTGGGCCGCGAACTCGCGTTGTCGGCGGCGGATCCAGCCGAGCCGCGTGCTGACGGCCACGCGCACGGCGTCATCGTCGAGACGCAAGGGGGCGGCGATGCGCACGCGTCCCGCGGGCGGATAGACGCCCATGTGCAGGTTCTTGATATCTTTGCGGACGATCTCGACAGGGATGCCGCCCACCTCGTGGTGGGCGATCTCCAGCAGCCGCGCCTTGCTGCAGAGCTGGCCCAGCTCGCGCAGCAGCGGATTGTCCCCGGCCATGGCCCTGATCTCGGCCGTGATCTCAGTCGGGCTCTCGGCGGACGCGTCGGCCTCCTTCCAGCGCAGCCAGTACTTCTCCGGCGTCTCGATCACGCCGTAGCGCAGCCCTCGGTCTCGTTCCTTGCCATCAGGAGCTGCATGGTGGTGTAGAAGGGGCGGAGAACGCCTTCTTCTGGCTGTCCAGGCTCTGGCGGATGCCCTCGCTCACGGCCACCGTGGAGCGCTTCAACTCGAGCACGCCCAGGGCGATGCCGTTCACGTAGAAGACGAGGTCGGGCCGCTTCGTGTGGTGACGGTCACCTCCTCGGCGACGGCGAAATCGTTGTTCCCGGGATGCGCCCAATCGATCAGCCAGACCGTGACCGTCGGCTCGCCGACCTCTGGTCGCACCTTGACCCCGTAGCGCAACAGGCCGTAGACCTCGCGGTTCGCATCGTAGAGGGTCTTGCTGCCGCCGAGCGCGGCGGTCTTGCCGAGCTCGAAGAGGACCCGCTTGATGAGCCGCTCGCCGTGCCCCTGGCGCTGGAGCCAGTCGCTCAGCTGTTCCTGCTCGGTATTGCCGTTGCCCTCGCGGTGCCGCCAGTGGCCGAGGTAGGCGTAACCGAGGGCCTCCCGGAAGAACCGGACCACGGTGTTCTGCGTATGGATCTCGCGTTGGCCGACAGCGCTCATGTCGGGGGCCGACGATCGGTACGGTCGGCGCACGAAGGCTGCTGCAACCAGCCCTGTTGCGTCAGCCTCTCCCATGCCACCTGGACGTGATGCGCTTGGAACATGCGACGCTTGCGGGTGTTCCAGTTCTGGACGGCCTGAGCGGCGCATGCCTCGTCGCATGCGGCCGGTCGATCATGCGTCGCCACCCAATGCACACTGGATAACAGCTCCATCCCGTAAGGCGTTTCGAATCCGGCAATCAGTTCGCTGACACGGTCTAGACGTTGGCGGGACTCCAGATGCCGTGCCAGGAAGGTATCGGCCTCGTCGACGGCCTGGGGCATCAGCTCGATCTCCGCGTCCGGTCGCTGACTATCTCCCAGCCCGCGGGTGTAGTGACCCTCCAGCACTTCGAGAACCTTATTCAGGTTGTGCGCATACGGCCCATACAGGCCCTTTTCGTAACGCAGGCGCAGCGGCTGCCCCGCCTCTTGAAGGAAGTAGGCGAGTTTTTGAATCTCCAACAGGGTCCGGCGGTAATCCAGCGCGGCATAGCGATCCATCAGCTTGATGAAGAGCGCGCGGGACTCGGTCATCTTCGGGCGCGCGGTACGTACCGGCATGGCTCGGGCGGCGGGCGCGCCCAGCGGCTCGAAAACAAGCACCTCGACCTGCGGCAGCTCGGCGAACGCTTGCTCGATCTTCGGCCGCACTTGGCTCCAGTCGAGTCCCCCCAGTCCACTCCCCAGCGGCGGTACGGCAATGGATCGGATGCCCAAACGACGAACGGTATCGATGAGCGCCTTCAAGCCGCTTTCGATGTCCTCGACGCGTGACTTGCCGCGCCAATGCCGTTTGGTGGGAAAGTTGATGATGTAGCGCGGGTTTACCGTAGAACCCGTCGCGTAGACGAACATGCGTCCCGGCTTGACCTCGTCAGCTCGGCAGGCCTTCTCGTAGGCCCTGAAATTGTCCGGAAACGCCTGCTTGAACTGAAGGGCGATGCCCTTGCCCATAGAGCCGACGCAGTTGACCGTGTTGACCAACGCTTCGACATCGGCGGTCAGCAGATTGCCTCGGGTCTCGGTGATCATCGTTTCTGTCCGGTTGTCAGTGGTAGTACCAAGCGCGTCGCACGGCGACCGGCCGTCGCATGCCGACCTCGTAGTCAGCCAGTGTCGCCTGGACCCGCGCCTGCATCGGCGAGTCGATGACGACGATTCCTGAGATCAGTTCCCACGGGCAGAATCGGTGCACGAGGAACTCGGCCTGCTTGCGGCGCTGGCGGTCCATATCGTCGATGTTGTCCGCCCAATAACGCTGATTGCGGCCCGGCGGACAGCCGAGAACATCACCTCCGGCGGTGTTCTGACCCCCTGCCTTGGGCGGACCACGGTGCTGATCCCGATGCCCCGCAGCAGCCTGCAAAAGCCGGGCGCGCTGTGGCCATCCCTTGCGATCTGCCTGGCGCTGAAGGCCGAGGGCCTGGGCGCCGGGATCGAGCCTTGCCTGCGGAGAAGATCTCCGGTCGGCAAGGCCGCAACCGCCGGGCCTGGTGGTCGCCCGGACCCCATTGACCATGATGGTTCCGTTGTCGTGGAGCGAGACAGCCCCTTCTCGCCGGAGAGGATCACCATCGTTGACGACGTGATCACGCGCGGATCGAGCTTTGTCGGCGTGTTTCCGCGGATCGCGGAAGCCTTCCCCGGTATCCCGATCCGTTGCTTCGCGCTGGTCCGCACGATCAGCGAGGGGGACATCGACGCGATCCTGGCCCCTGTCCAGGGCATCATCACATCGGAGGACGGCAGGAGGCTGCGGCGGCGGCCGTAGCAACGGTGATGGTCTCGTCGGCGCCTGCCGGCTCCCGTTGCATGGGCCAGTATGAGCGTCGCGCGATCGATCATGCGGAACTCCCGCTGCATGGTCGACAGACGGGTGGTATCGGGCGGGACCTGGTCGACCCGGCTGGCGATCGCGGTCAGGCACGGGAAATTCATCTGCCCGGCGCCGACGTTGTTCTCATCAGCCCGCAACACCCTGCCCCAGCCCCCGCATGGCCTCACACGGCACGCCGAAAGATTGTGGCGCTGGAGCAGACACCAGAATGGTCTCGCTCGGTCACAACATGAGCGCGCGTGAGCAGGCGAAGACGACTTAGCCGGATTGGCGCAACCGCGCCACCAAGCAGGCGCCCATCAGGAGTGCCGAAGGCGGCAGGCTGAGAAGTCAGCCTAGACCCACGAGATCCTGAAGTAGGTCGGGGGCTAGTGGTTCATGATGGGCTAGAGCGTTGCGCACATCGCGCAGCAAGCGCAGCCGATGCAACTCTCTCTCCTCGATTCGCCTGCGTAGCTGATGATGGATATGGCCAATTTCCAGCTCCCACCGTTCTAATATCACCGACCCATGACCTGTGTCGTGTGGCACCCGCAACAGATTTTGATACGTCGTTAGGTATTGGCTACGCGCCTCCTCCAGAAAAGGGAACAAAACACCCACCTGGGCACGCCACAATAGCCTGCCTAGGTTCGCCTCTGCCCTATCGGCCATAGCAACTAGCGCGGGATGCTGAATGAGCCGGCCTTCCATAGTGTCACAGGTACCCTCCTCCCAGCACACGTCCGTGTTCGAGGTCCAGCCCCGGGCTGCGGCTACACCGGCCAACCACGCCGCCGGAACCGCGAGGACCTCCAGATCTTTGGAGGAGGCATCCCAGGCCAAGCGAGAATCGAAAGCCACCAACTCCAGGGCATGGCGAAGCTGCAAGCGCCGGCGCATGGCGTTTCCGTTCCGGCCGCCACGCCCCATCAGGTAGTGTAACCAAGCAAGCATATCCAGCTCTGTCACCGCATCCTGCCAGAGCCGTACGGAGAGCGCCACGTCCTCCTTGGGAAAGGCGCTTCTGGACATCCCGCTGACGACCAGGCAGAGCAGACCTCGATCCTCGGCGGCGCGTCTCCGCACCGCACTCGCGTACCCCTCCAGGAGGGCCTTCCAGGCAGCCCAGGCACTGTCTTCTAAACCAGTAACCCAGATCAGGCCGCCGGAGAAAGCCTGGGAGTCAACCAGGTCCGACGGGTCGCACAGTCTCCGCTCCGGCACATCGGGGGCATAGCGGCGGGCCAAGAGCCTGAGGGGCTCCTCTTGTAAAAGCCCCTCAACCGAAAGCGGTCGCCAACTCAACAAGTCATCGTCGCGAAGCTGGTGCGCGACAGCCTGTGCGAGCCCCTCGGGCCCCCAGCGCGGCAGGCCGATAACCAGATTGACCCCTCGGCGCAGGTCCGCGACCAGTGAACGCACAAACGCCGCCGGTCCCGGAAGGGACCACCAATAGTGCCAGTCCGGACCAATCATCCCGCCAACGCGCGACCCACCACCGGGTCGATCGCCCAGGTGCCACCCTCGCCTGGCACTAGTAGGCTCAGCAGCGAGGCCCAGCGTATGAGCCGCCCCAACCATTCCCGCTCCAAGGTCGTATCAGGTCCATTGAGCAACTCCAGCCAATCGGGCTCGGAAAGAGATTCGCCATAGATCGCAAGTACCTGGAGCGGGTGCGCCAACTCGGGTGGAAGGTCGCGCGAGATGATCTCCCGCAGAGTCTGAGGAAGCTGCTCGTGAAAGGACTGGAAAGCCACTCGCTGCAAAGCCGAGTGATCTCCTCTAAGTTGCTCGCCGAGCATCGCTAGCAGACCACCCCACCAGCCCGTCGCATCACGCCAGGAGGCCAGATCGACATTTCCGAGAGGACCGAAGCCCGCGTCCTTCGCCCACTGTCCAACGAAAGGCTCAGCCCAGGGTGAGAGCGTGAGTTCGGTTACCGCGCCGGTGCCGTTCTGTCCCCCGGTGTCGAACCAATCCCAGGCGTCCCTGGACTCCCCCACAAATAGCACCCGGTTGGTCACCCGAGTGGAACGATGGCGACCAAGATGAGTTGCAGCAGCCTCGATCCATTCGCGGGTCCACGGCTCCGTGTGTGGAATCACCACGAGCCGGATCCCATCTGTCTTCTTGGTAGCTACCAATGTCGCACGCAGCCGATCCTCGAACCCCCTGAGGTTCTGAACCCCATCGATTCGGGCAATTTCCACGAAGTCCTTATCCGCAAGCATCTCCGGCAAAAACGCGACAACGCTTTCAATACCCGCGAGAACCGTACCGAAGAGCACAAGAACGCCGTCCTTCGCGGCGAGGATCTCTGACTCCTGCTGGCCCGTCAGAGGGCTACGTACCCATGGATCCCCGCGCCTACCTCGCCGATAGATGGCAGCCTGATAGAGTTCGGGCGGCGCCTTGTCGCTCGCCTCCAGAAGGGCTTGCTCGATTTCGCCGGGGCTGCCGAGAAGACCAGCGATAGCGGGGCTACGCAACGCGTAGCCCCTCAGCTCAGGCCCGGCTCGGCGCAGCACACCAAGACCGACCATCTCGTCAAGCAAGGCGCGGAACGCATCATAGCTCCGGTCCGGAAAACCTTGGGGCCACCAAGACAGAGCCTGCTGACGTATCCATTCCGTATCGTAACCGTCAGCCTCACCGTCACCGGCCTCCTGCCGACGCTTGGTCTCGAGCGCAACGCTCAAAGCCACGATCTGATAACGATTGTCGAGATCGAGGGTAATTTGGAACCGGGAGCGGATGATCTGCTGCAGGTCCCTGCTCTGCGAGACCGCTTCCACATGCTCGCGCGTAATAAGGAAGGGCGGTGTCGTGGCGGAGTCAAAGCGCACAGTACCCAAATCATGAAGATACTTGAGCAGGTGGTCACAGAATATCTGGATGAGGTTTGGGTAGTAATTGGTCTGAGCCAGGATGCGGTTCACGAGCGAGGGCGACTCGAAACGAAAGCCTAATTGGCGCAAGGGGCGTTCCGCAAGCTGATATGCCTCCCGAGCCTCGCCGTTAGCCAGCAAAGGCCCAATGCATACTGGGTTGCCGAAGTGGATCAGTGGAGTATTCACGTCCCGCGAAGTCCTTTGCACGTTGTGCAAGCCGGCGAATACTACTTTGAATCGCCGCCCGGTCCGTTCCATCAGTCCCTTTAGAGTACCCACAGTGCGAAAATCGTTGTCCCTTGCATCCTGAGCTAGAAAGGCATCGGCTTCGTCGAGAAGCATCACGATCCTGCGTTCAGGCGATTCATCCAACCAGCGAGTGATGGCTTCAGCGGTCCCTTCGGGAGTGCGTCTTGCGTTGAAAAGTACCGCTCGTTGCACTAACTCTCGGTCGATCGCCTGCCACACTGCGCCGGCTGGCTCGCTGAGACCAATGTGGCGTTCCTTGAGGTCCACCCAGGCCACAATGATTCCTCGTTTCGGGTCGTGGAAACGGCGCACCACTGCCCGCAGCAACGCCGTTTTACCGAGCTGTCGGCCGCCATAGAGGAGGTTGGTCCCGGCCTGATCGAAGACGTCCTCTAGCTCCCTGCGCCTTCCAAAGAACAGCTCCGTGGGGACGTCACTGCTGGTCGTGACATAAGGTTTGGCGACCGTAAAAGGCAGCGCACAATCTAACAAGGTCGCCAGACGGCTGCCCCGTTCGCTGCACAAAAAGTAGATCAGAGTCTCATCGATGACCAGGACCGACTGATTGCGCCCGCGGCAGAGGGAAGCGAGGTCGCGTCTTCGCTTAACGCTGAGTTGTCCCAAGTAGAGCACAATGACCGCTTGGCCGCCGCTGTGCGCATGGGCCGAGGCGAGGACATCCTCTTCAGATGGGCGCTCCCAGACGCACAGGATCCTGTATTGGCCCCCAGCGTGGGAGCCATAGCGGGGCACCACGCAGATATCCCGGTCCGCAAGCGCTCGAGCGCTAATGTCGAACACCTGCTCGCGAACGTCGAGGCCGGTTTCCATCACCGGCGTGGCAACCACGGCGGATAAACCCAGGCGCTCCAACAAGAGAACCAGATGCTCCGTTACTTCTGTCCGCCGGGCCTTAAGTAACAACCAGGCACGCAGCATCTCCGCTGCGCTACGGGCCTGCGCTCCGGGTACATGGCGCATGTCCAAAGGCCCGGCCTGTCCACCGCGGGCAATGATCTCGGATATGTCTTTAGGGGACGCTGTCCGGCTACCCAAATACTCCTGAAGGCGATCTACGAAGTCCGGGAAAAAGTCGTCCTTAAATGGATCTCGGCGCTCAGCAGGACCGGGAATCGGCTGCCCGTCCTCCAGAAGCGCCACATATTCGCTAGCGGTGAGGATGTCGCCCTCTTCAAGGAGAGCGTCGATCCGACTGTGTACCTCGGGTTCGGTCTGATAAACTCCACTCTCCTCGATCCGCCGGCGTATGGCGCTGACCTGGCGATTCCTGAGCTGATCCAGCTCTTCCCTCACTTTCTGGATGCGCGCATTCGCCCGGCGCAGATCTTCTCGGTTGCTGGAGCCTGCCGCCTCCAACGAAACCACGAGACGGGAGCGATCCTCTTCCCCTAGGTAGCCTAGACTCGCCGCACGCTCAACCTCATCGCGGACACTATCGAGATCCTCCTCAAGATTTCGACGGCACCTCCGTAATCCTTCTTCGCGCTTCCGCTCCAGCGAGTCTAAAAGCAGCTCATCGGTCTCCTCTCCCTCATGTCGCAGCCACTCCAGGATCTGAGCCGTACGGGCATGATCACAGCTCTTGTTGGCAGTATTAAAAGACGCGTCCCAGCCCGGCGGATCCACTAGCCGCGCCAGAGCCACGGTCGCTTCCGGCCCCAACTCCGGTTCCCATCTGTCGCCAACCAAGAAGATGGACTCGCTTTGAAGTAGCACCCCGTTAAGGGTACGCCACCAAGCTGAACGCGCCACACCCATTGCAGCCGCTGTTCCATCCAGACGCCCACGCACATCACGCAAGACCGCTGTGGTACAGGCGGCCGCAGCGACATCCGCCAGCCCCCCCGTGTGCTGAAGGGCATCCACCTGCTCAAGCGCCCGGTCCAATGTGTTCAACAGATGTTGCCTATCAGCACGCAGGGCGGCCTCGCGTCCAGGCACTTTCGCCTTTTCAGCCTGCTCCTCAACCAATTCTATCCACTCCAAGAGTAAGCCCGCGAGTTCACCGGTGCGCTTGATCATGTCCGTCCGAGGGCCAGCCTCGATGGGCTTCTTGATGGCCTTACGATCTCGCACAGCCTGATCGGCCTGGCGGATCATTTTCTCCACCGAGCCTCGACTCTGGAGCCCCTGCACAAGCTCACGAGCTTGCTCCAGCTCGGCCGCCCCACCGTCCGCGATGATGGACAGGACGCTACCGAGCGTCTGCCCTTTCTCCAGTAGGTGATGCCAAACCCAGGTCGCAGGTTCGTACTTGAAGCGGTGATGCCGATTGGTTTCCCACCACTCACGGACCTGGCTGCGCAATTCATCCAGATGACTGCCGGGATCCAAGTGCAGCATCGCCTGGTAGCGAAGATCGGGGGCTAGGACCTGCTCGCGTAACGTGTGCAGCGCCGAGAGGCTATCGTCGAGCGGCAGGCTTCGCAGCAGATCCCGCGCACCGTAGGCATGGGGTGCCACAAGAGCAGGCCGCAGCACCGCCGCGAACGTCAACAGAGACAAGGACCGCTGGCCTCGTAAGGCCCTGTTGTCCGCCAGATCTACCTCGTAGAAACGGCGCAGGGCCTCCCCAAGCTCCACCATCTCCTCGCCAGCGCTGCTGCTGAGATAAGCCCCCAGGTGGACTGCCCGCAGGGGCTCGGGGCGGATACCGCCCGATTCGGCTGGCGAGATCTCGGCCGCCGCACGGGCTATGTGGTAGGCCAACGGAATCTGCCCGTCCCTGACCAGTGCCCAGATCAGCGCTCGCGCACTCTGCAATCGCTGAGCACCTTCGTGCTGTATTACCTCCGCAGCCAGCGCGTGCGCCGAAACCTCCGAGTCCCATTGCGGAGCATCAGCGCCGTCAATACCATTCACCGCCAGGAGCGGCTTTTCCAACGTTTCTCCATCAGGCGGCACATCAGAGTTGCCTTCGGGCCGAGGCTCCTGCCGTACGCCGGAGACCTGCAGCGGCGATGCCGCATCCTTGAGTTGTACCCCCACAACGGCTTCAGAGGGGGAGCCCTTATTATCATCACTCCCAGCCCCTCTCTCGGCTTCGCTCCCTTGCACTGCCGCGCTTTCGCCTGCTGGAGAAACTAATGGCCCCTTATCAGAACCATCGATTCCCTCATCGTTTCTCGTCCCATCTTGCCGTTGCTTGCCCACCGGGCTGTTGGCTGGCACGGGCTCTTCATCTTGCCCAGGCCCTGAAGATTCCATTTCCGCTATCAAAACGGCTAGTTCCGCAACAAGTGCGTCGAACTCACCGCGGGTCGAAGCAGCCTGCTCTGAATAGCGTGAGACCGCGGTGTAATCCCCTCGCGCCAAAGCCAACTGGGCCGTTTTCTTTTGTTCCGCTTCCCGGGCATAAACCTCTCGCAGGGCTTCGCCTTTACGCCGCAGAAGCTTCGTCCATCCATCAATTATCTGCCATGCTCGCACGGTCATTGACAGGGCGTCGCGTGCCTTCCTCGTCAGCTCCAAAACTTCCGGCACCTCTAATGCTTCAAACTCGTCCAGTGCCTCGCCACAGCGCTTCAATGCCTCCGTGAGATTAGTTTGTCCTGAATAGCGGTTCGCCAGATCAATAAGTTGCGCAACGACTCCGACCAGCCAGCTTACTAGATCCTCCGAAGGCGGTGCCGTCGCGGCCTCAGTGGCGCGAATTCCAAGCTTCTCAAGCGTCCCTCGCCACTCTTCCTCCAGCGCATCAGATTCGGCCAGCTCATCCTCCGCCTCTGATCCCTTGGCCACTTCAGCATTGGCTGCGCGTGAAAAGGCCACCCACTGGTACCACCACTGGAACTCCGGGTGGCCCTCTTCGGCGATGACATCGAACAGTTCGGATAGACTGTCCTCATCCAGGGCAGCGATAGCCGCATCGCGATCGGAGACCAAATCCAATGCCTGACTGGCTAGTCGTAGCGGCAGAATAAGCGCCTTGTACCAATTGTCCTTATTCTTGCGTTTTGCTAAGGAAAGAAGTTCGCTGGAGAGCCTGAAGCAAGACTCAGAGTCCTTTAACTGCTGGAAAAAAGCCTCGTAGAAAACGTCTTCTGCGAGGCGTTTATCTGGCCACTGCTCTGGATATGCCTTTTTTAAAGCTACGGAAATTGCATTCCGGTGCTCCTTGCTATAGCCGAGCACCTTGCGAAGACTCGCTGGATCGAACCGCGCTTCCGGCATTCCCGGCAACTTTATATCCATTGTCTCTCTCCCCTGAATCCGCGAAATACGTTGTAAAAAGTCGACCCGAAACCCAAGATCTTAATGGTACCCATGGTGTCGCACGATGGCGGTTGCGTAGGGGAGCTGGCGCTGCGTGACCAGGTAGACGCCATACCATTACCTTAATCGAAAAAGACGGCCTAATTACAATATTTACCAAAAAACCCGGAAACCTTCTCGCTATCAAGTTTCTCGGTCTTTTGACAGTCTTCATTAAAAGCATCCCATCTGTTTTCGCATGCTACAATTTTCTCGTTTTGCCCATTTAGCTCGCGTTCAAGGAGCGTGATTTTCGCCCTAGATTCACGCAACTCCGACTCTTGGTCGGAACAGTTGCACGATTGTACTTCGGCTTGCATGACAGGTTGCAAATCACGAGAACATCCACTCTCACTGTCATAGATTGATATGACAGCCTGCTCTTTCGGGGGAATGGCGTTTTCGGTTGTACGGGCCTCAAAATTGTCGAGATTATTTCCGGGCAGCCGCATAGTTGACTCTGTCTCTATTTCTGACTGCGCCGGCCGGGAGAGATCCCTAGATGTCCATCCAAGAATACCCCCAACGATCAGAGAGCCCAATGCGATCAAAACCGTCAAACCATACGGTCGCCGTTGCGTTTTCGCTGGTTTTCGTCGTGAAGCGGATAGCGACTGGTCTTTCCGGCGTGGGTTGGCCAACGCCGGCGGAACATAAACGGGCAAGGACGGATCGCCGTGTTGCTCGGTCGCCAGCCGCTCCTTCAGCCGCTCCATCCAAAGATCTAGTGTCTCGCGCTCGATCAGCATCCGATCGCTGGCAATTTGGCCCCAGTCGATTTCCTCGGTGACCATGTGTTCCAAATCCGCCAACAAGTCTTCGAGCCAGCCGAGGATGACTTTTTGCCGCTCGCCCAAGGCGGCGGTATCGATACCCGCCAAGATAACGGCTTCCTCACCGGAGCGCCCACCCTTAAGCTGCCTGACCTGCCGATAGGCCGCGAGAAAATCGGGGCCGCAGACACGACCCGTTGCACGTCGCGCAAGTGCATAAATCTCGGTTTCGGCCCAGCCGTGCTGAAGGGGAACGAGGTACCGATGATTGAACTCGCCGGCGCGGGGGGTTTTTGCAATAAACGTCGGTTGCATGACGACAGTCCGAATTCAGGCTGGAGTCTCGATTAAAGGGACCTTGAAAAATTGCCATCCGGGCAATTTTTCGAGACGCCAAGCAAAAATGGGATTTCCGCCTCGCTTCTCTTTCAGGCCCTTAGGCAACCAAAAAGCGGCGGGGTATCCCTGCCCCGCGCGGGTACCTTAAATTTTTCAAAGCGCCCTTAGGGCGCTCTTGTGGAAAGTTTTGAAGATTAGTCAGGACAACGTACTGATGCGCACGTCCCTTTGTCCAAATCATCATCCAGTTGTCACGTCAAAACCATCCAAAGCCTCCAGTGCCTTTCTCAAATCCTTTATGAATGGCAGATTCTGGACGCCCCGTTCATTTTCGGCCAAATCGCGATACGCCTGTAACCGCTCGTACAAGCTGCCGCCGTTTAAGCGACCAAAAACCTCATTGAGATACCCGACGATCCTTTCATCGCTTTCGACAAAAAATGGTAGTTTCAGATCTCGCATCGCTTGTGCGTCCCTGACAACGGTTTCTCTCTGATCGCATTTTTCGGCGCGTTGAATCAGCACGCGGGTGTTCTCAAGCAGCGATGTACCCCAGTTCAGCCCAGCAGACAAATTGCTCTGATGCTGATTCCGATCTGTCAGAATATCATCGAGCGTAGAAACAAGATCCGCTAGACTCTCGCGAACTTTGATGACATTCTGCGTAGCCGCAAGATATTGACCGCAGGACAAATCACGATCCGCTATCCCAAGCAGTCGGGATGCCTGATGCGTCGGTCCAAGCTCTCGCACCAGGAAGAAGACATGGGACAGGCGCGGCGACGAGCTCGTTCTATCGATATTACCCTGATGACGACAGGCTTCAAGACTTCGCAGCTCCTCAAATTTCGGCGGCACACCCGCGGACAGGTCGCAACCTTCCTGATCAAAAATCCTAACACAATTCTTCTCAAATTCGTCTTGCATCCCGCGATCATTCCACTCGTCACCCAGCACGGAAGGCTCCCAATGGGGAGTTTCCTGAACAGGTGCAGATACGCTTCCATTGAATACGAAGGAGTAAATGCTTAGACCAGTGATTCCGATAATCCCGATACTTGACATGATCAAGACCCAGATTGGAATGGCACGAAGCGGTTGACGTTGCGCATGGTTGTGTTCTGCACCGGTTGGACCGCGTCCTTTCCGCTGATCTACCGACGGGGTCTTGGTCATCACCGGGTCTGTGCCCGTTGTGTTTCCAGCACCATTAACAGCAACACATTTGCCACCCTCGGGGATCAGTGTGCTTGTGCCGGGGGACGCAACGGCGCCCATTGGATCAGCTCCCACCGATGGTTCAATTTCAGGCCGCAATGACGAGGGATCGCCAACGGATGACGAACGCTTGGGATCGTGCTGCATCATGATGACCTATCCTCCCCATTGAGGCATCGTCGGAGCGGCGGCCAACCCGCTAAGCGCAAAATTCAGACAAATCGAATCAGTTTTTTGCTTAGGGTGCGGGACACACAGGTCATATTGTTGTCGTAACCGATCGAGGGTTAGATTATCGGTTCTCTTCCCCAGGTCACGGTTCCAAAATGCGGACATGCCGAGATTGTTCAGTTCCACCGCGATATCGACGCGATCCGACGGTTTTTTGATCACTGGAATTTGCCGACCAACCCTATTCGTATCTTCCTTTAGATCAAACTCTTCATCGATAAACCAATGATGGTCGAATCTAACGGAGACCTTGACCCTCCCATAGTTTCTCGGGGAGCGAATCGATTGAAGCGTCAGCGTGTAACTTTGCTGAATATTTTGTTTCGACGCGAAGTCGATATATTGTTGCGCGGCTCGCTCCATAGTTTTCAACGGCGCCTTGGCGATATAATCCTGGCAGCGGTCAATCGACGGATTTTGTTGGCAGGGCGTGTAAAGTGAACGATCATGATCTCCTCGGAATTGCTGTTCTAGATCACGGATCTTTGAGCGTACCGACGAGTCATCCAAAGGCAGCGAGGTCACTTCGCTCAACATATCGTTCCCTCGATCCCAGTTGTTACTAGCGCGGAACCCTCTCAAGTGCCGCTCCAATGCGGTTGGTATCCGCCGTTGAAAGTCGTGTTTCAGTTCTTGAATGCGCGGATTAGCATTGGGAAGTAGCATCGTTTCGAATGCGGAACGAAATTTCCCTTCTCCCAAAAGATGATCAATGCGTGCTGACATCTGGTCGGCGTCCAACTGATCCTGCTCATCATTGGCCTTGGCGACTTTCTCGAAAATCTCCTGTGCTTGCCGCGAGGTCAGTAAATCAGGCGGAAGTTGCCGAAGTTGTTGCACCTGATGTTCGAGCCGTTCGAGCCGATCCCAGTCCTGCGCCTGTTTGATTTGCCGGAGTTCGCTATCCAGCCACGCGGTGACCCTATCCGCATAGGCGTGCTTCAATTCCTGCAGCGGCCCTTTATCCTGATTTCTCCCCAGCAACATTGTCGTCGCTTCGTCAATGCGACCATTTTTGAGTGCGCGATCATAAGCGGACGCAAACTCGTTCCATTCCACTTGGCTATCATAACGCGCAATGATGCTGTTAGCCTCGGCAGCGTAACGGCCAGTCGGAAATCCTCCTAAATAATCGCTCGCCGCGGATCGTTGCGCAACCGACCCTGCTTCCGCTGATTCAACCGCTGCCCATAGGGTCTGCTCCCTAAGCTTCTGCTCTCGTGCGTCGCACTCGTACACTTTAGTTCGCGCTTGCGCCGAATAGTCGCCAAAGGGATATTGGCGCAAACAATCGCGCGCGGCGTTACAAACATCGCCGGTTTGTTGAATGAATGGCGCACAATACTGCTCTTCTCCTGCTGCGATGAAGGCTCTCAGTTCCTCTCTGGCATCCTTTCGAGAAAATTTCAAGCGATAGAGACGGGGCGAGCCATTCGCAATATACCGAGAAAGCCAATCCTGATACTCCTGCTTTGTCTCCAATGTGGCATTTGGCTGAGTAGCGCGACTCTCCAGACTGGAATGGGAGCGATAATCTGCGAGAAAGATCAGCGTTAAGATTGGTGCTGAAATTATCAAAAACCCTAGGGTCGAGACACTGACTAGACGTGTCCTTTTCCTCTTGACCGCACGTCGACGTAACGCGGCAAGCTGTGCTACTCTTGCAGGCGCAGCCTCGGCGGAAAACCCTTCGCTTGCGGCATCAATATCCTTAATAGTCTCGAAATGTAACCAGCGAGACAGGCGTTCTTTTGGACTATACTGCCGAGAACTCAAAGACCGCAACGAATCATTGTCGAATCGCTGCGCGATGCGCTCCAGTCGCAATGTATCGTGCCGATTCACAAGCCAGCGGAATCCCTCGAGCAGATAGAAGGATTGCAGTGGACGTTGATGCAGCGGCACTTCATCACCGGTTTGCGGATCGATGCGCGCCTGACCGAAGGCACTCATCGGCAAAACGCGTACATTGTGCTCGCCTACGCTATTTTGCAACGTTTGTATCAGCTTGCGGTGCGGCGGCGACGGTTCACGCTGATTGAGATACGCATCCAGCTTGCGTTCCTCATCCGCCGGATCAACATAGTTGAGCGCACCACTTTGACGATCCCACTTGTTGATCAATAGCACAACGGGCACTTTGTTCTTTTGCGACTGTAGGCGGTGACGGAGCTTGGTGATGGCGTCGTCGAGATGTTCGATCTGTCGATAGATCGCCTCATTGTCTTCCCGCTCGTGCGGCATTTCCGCGAGGATGAGGATGCCATCCATGGTCTGCATCTGTTCGAATAACTGATCCGCCAGTTCATTGCCTTGCAGGCGCAACAACTCACCTGGGTAGTCGGATAGCTCGATTTGATATTCACCACGCCCGCGCTCGGTCAGCGAATAGGTGAGAATCATCATTTCGGCGGCGGTTGGTACCGGTACCGATCCTTTCTCGATGGACTGAGTTGCCGAGCGTATGCGCTCCAGCCCTAATTGACGGCGCTCGTTATCAGGTAATCCGGCAATCTCCTTCACCGGTGAACAGGTCATGCCATGCGGCTGTTCACCGTGGGACATGCTCATCGCGGCCAAGACGCAGGTCTTGCCCGCGCCAGACAAACCATAGAGCGCAAAACGATATTTGTAGAGCATGACGTGGCGTCCTTTTGCGATCAAACACGCGCTGTTGTTAAATGACAATCACGTTTATCGATCATTCTATCGATCATTGCGCCGTTCATCAGGCGTGGTATTGAGCCAGCGCACTGGGCGCATCAGGTAATAGCGAATGCGTTTGAACAAAAGCAGTAGGCCAAGCGCGATGAAGCCGATCCCGATCCAGGACTTCGGCGTGTTGAAGCTGCTGAGCAAAGCCTCGGTCGATTCCGCGACGATCGCCTCCAAGCCCTGCCCAGTGCCGCGAATCGCGCCGGCGGCGGCTTCCCCCAAGAGCAAAGACAGGTGTTTGAAGCCCGCTTCGGTCAGGGCGCCTGTCTGATCCTGAAAAAATTCCGGATTCAAACTGTAGGCGGTGATCGCGCTTCCGCCCAACCACAATTGCCAATGCGGCTTGATATATTTTTCAAAGAACACTTTGCTCGCTTTTCCGCCCTTGACGATGGCGTCGGTGAAATCCGCGAGCTGAAAAGCCTGATGACCACGTTGCGGTGTCCGACCCGCAACGCGGGCAATATCGTCCCATTGCCGAGCGGTGGGGGCGGTCACCTTGCCCACTCGAATCGCCGTATCCAGACCCAGTGAAATTCTGGCCATGTCCGGCCCCATCAAACCAACGGCAAGGACCAGATTCTCGCCGCCGGTCTCAAGCAGCCGTGCGCGCGTTGCCAGATCGCCCACGGTTTCGGTCAACTGGCGTCCGCCATTGGCCATGACCAGCGCCGCCGCGCGATCCGCGTCGCCAAGTTGATCGATTTGACGCAACAAACTCGGGTTGTTGCGCAGCATGGTCTGAAGACTCTGGCGCACCGCTGCCGCACGCGCGGCATCGTCGGCGCCCGCCGCTAGTTTGCGACTGGCGCGCAGCTCGCGCTCCGCCGCCTCGCGCATCAGTGGCGACCGCTTGAGCGCCTCGCCGGCGTGATCCGCGTGGCGCAGCGGCGCTTGGGGCGGTAATTGGGTCATGTAGCGAATAAGATCGTCCTGCCAACGCGCCTGCGCGATCGGTGTGGTCAAGAGACACAGCACGATCAGGAACAAAAGCACACTCAAGCGGCGCAGCGGCTGCGTTCCGCGCCATCCTCCGACAGAACACAGAAACCATCGAACGCGCATCGAGACACCTCCAAACTAATCAATCATCGGCTCAAATAGCCACCAAGCGGCTGCATTTTGTTGCCATTCCCTTGCCGCATCAATACCCGGCATGCCGAGATCGATACTTGCGTTCATGAGGGTTTCGAGCGCGGCGTGACGTGGCACCCCGTCGAGACGCACCAAGATTCGGGCATCGCGGCGCATATAGAAGCGCGCATGTTTTCCAACAAGCCAGCGAATCAGTTTCCGACCGTGGGGACCGGACATGCGGTGGAGATCTTGAATAACGCCGGTGATATCGAGCAAGGCATTCTCGGGTAGACTGCGATAATCAATTTTCCGCGCCTGCTGCAAGTGGTCGCTGAGCGCCCAGGCGCGGCGCCCGATGAGACGCACGGCGCCGTGCGCGGGTCGTGCCGACTCGCGCGTGCCGTTCTTGCGTTGCAGTCGCGCCACCGGTTTCAAGGTACGCGCCGCCGCGATTACGAAGGTCAGATCGGCAATGAAGTTGAAGTAATCTCCCGCGTCCAGTTCGCGACCGTCCAAGAACTTGTTGAGCGCATAAAAAGATCCCACCAAGGGCAGCCAGGTCTCCGGGCGTTCACTCGGCGGTGGCCCGAGTTCCTTGAGCAGGACGGGGGTGTCGAGTCGTTCGTAATACCGCAAACGCTCGTCCAAAGCGAAACAAGGTGGGTAGTCATCGCCACATCGGGCTTGCGCATCGCTTGCAATACGGTTGACCAGACGCGCACGATCCCAATCGCTCAAGCCGGAGCGCGCGATCAATTCGCGGAACAGGTATTCCGGGGCCAGGCGTATCATGGCGCTGGCCGTTTCCAGGTCAGCGTTCGTCATGATTGCCGCCATGAGATGACGATGTTGGGCATAGGTCTCGCTGCCAGGTCCAACCAGAAGACCGATACCCACCAACCCCCAGGCGCGCAAGACATCCTCTCCGCTTGGCAGCATCAGGAGGTCCCAGACTTCGGGGATGTGCTCGTAGATTGGAAAACAGGTGGCTGGAGCGTCATCGGATGGCACAGCATCGGCACAATGCTCCGAACGACTGACGATGCGAAAAAAATTTGGCCAAAGTTCAACGCGAAAGCGCGCGGCGAACGCCGCATCGCGGTGCAAACGGTCGCGAATGGTCGGGCTGGCGCCAAACAGATAGGCGAAAAACTCGTCGCGTTGCCGATCATCGGCAAGACCGCGCCGGTCGATCAACGCCTCGGCCAACCAGCGATCGAAGGCCGGTTCAGCGGTGCGATCGCTCAACTCGTAAAGACGCGGGCCAAGGATCACACGTTCGTGCGCGTCGAGCGCGCAGAAAGGATCGTGATAACGCTCCAAGGTGATCAGTGCCCGTTCGATCGAGGATCGCTCCACGGCATAGGGCAGGAAAAAATCCGCCACGGCGTCATAGCAAGTGGTGCGATCGAACAGACGGCCAAGCGCGAGCGGATCGGGTGCGCGCGCGAGCAAGCCGGCGAGTTCCGGTCGGCGCGCGAGCAGTGGCATGAGGCTGGCGTAGTTGCGCAGGCTGTTCAACCGCGCCAATGCATCGTTGCCCAGGCGCTCGTCAATCTCGAAGACGATGGCAAGATGATCGCTGTTGAGCGCGATCACCGCCTCGGCCGCCGAGCGCGACCAGCCGCCGGCGATGAGTTCGGCGGTCCAATCCGATGGAGTCCGGAGGCTGGTTGCTGCTATGTCGTTCTTGGTCTGCGGATCGGAAGCGGCGCGCTCGCTGATCGGAACCGGGGCAGCAACAGCATCAGCCGTAGTGGATTCGACCAAATCGGCTGGCCAATCTGGAAGCGGCGCTGGGTCCTTGGCGATCAGAAACCATACGCCGACGCCGATCAGCCCGATGGCAAAACCCGTGGGGATGAGAGAACGCAGCATCTGCAATGCTCTCCAGTCTCGACATGGGCTGTGAAGGGACATTTTCAGGATTGATTCCGGCGTGAATGCAACCGATCCTCTTAATGAGTATTCCAATCCTTACCGAAACTATTTTTGATCGCCTTATACGCGGAGCCCGCGAAATAAGCCGACCGGCCGATCTATGCGCAGAATAAGCCGCCCGGTTGATAGATGACCTTAGTTGCTCCGTAAGCACCCCCATTTCGTGTCGCAGCCACTTCGGACTGGGCGGCCACTCTAACCGGAATACGCGCCTTTAGCTCCTAGATACAGGAGAACATTTAGATCACAGGATCCGGTAAAGTTATCGCCGGAACGAACCACTAGACCCTTAGCGTGAATTCTAGAATTCGATTATGCATCGGTTCGCGCATCCCGGGAATTCCTCTTTCCGAGTCCGTGATCTCTGTCACGCTCTTTCAGGTACCCGGAGACTCGACGTGGCGCGAGCTGACGAGACCGCCGCTGGCATCGCAAGGCCGACGTCCGAACCCAGCGGATCGACCTGTTTTCGGATTCGGAACGAACCAGCACCGCGCGCTGTGCAAGCGCCGCATCGCGGGCCGGAACGCCATCGCTGACCGGAACAGAGCGGCGCGGCCTGGCATGTTGGCGTGAGCGAAAGGCCAGTCGCGCCACGCGCCCAGACGTCGTGCGCGCCGATGAACCGGCCATCACAGATCGGCGGCGAAGCCGATAGAACGGCCGGTGGCGCGCTGGCTCAGGTGGATCTCGGCGGTCAGTGCGTCGAACAGGGTCTGCGGAGTCCAGGGTGTCGCGACGAGTCGCTGACGGCGTGCCAGGCCGGCGAAATCGCCGGGGGTCAAGTGCTCCAGCCGGGCCAGTCGCGTTTGCCACAGGGTCGGCTGCGTGAGCCGCCCGCCGCCTTGGCGCAGCGTCGCGCGAAAGAGTGTCCAGGCCTGGTCGGGGCGCAGGTAGTCGAAGCGAATCTTCAGGTCGAAGCGCCGCAAGGCGGCGGCGTCGAGCGTCTCGAGCAGATTGGTCGAGGCGATGAACAGACCATCGAACGCCTCGATCTGGGTCAGCATCTCATTGATCTGGGTGGCCTCCCAGCTGGACTGAATCATCCGGCGGTCGCGCAGAAAGCTGTCGGCCTCATCCAGCAACAGCACGGCGCCTTCGGTGTCGGCGCGGCGGAACAGGCCCGCCAGGCGCTGCTCCGTTTCCCCGACATAGGGGGAGAGCAGATCGGAGGCCCGTTTGATAAACAGGGGCCGCTGAAGCGTCTCGGCGAGATGGACCCCATAGGCGCTCTTTCCCGTCCCGGGCGGCCCGTAGCAGCAGATCCGCCCGCGTGGCGTGCGGCGCAGTCCGTGCTCCAGCGCCTGGAGGTCCTGGTCGGCATTCAGGCACTCGCGCCGATAGCGGAGGGGCGCGCCGGCACGCTGACGCGGCAGCGCTTCGTGGCCCATCGCTTTCAGGGTGCTGTTGAGCAGGATCTCCAAGGTCGCCTCCGCCGTCTCGGCGCACCGCTGATCGACGACGGCCGGGTTGTCGGCAGCTTGTCGCAACAGGGCCGGGGACAGGTCCGGATGCTGGGCGACGCGCCGTCGGAAGGCGCGTGAGACCGGCAGATGGCGGGTGTGGGTCTGGACCAGGCGCTCGCGCACCGCCAGCGGTGGGACGCCGACCTCGATGACCTGTGCGAAGCGCCGCAGATAGGCCTCGTCGAAACCGGCCAGGCTATTGCTCACCCAGATCGTCGGCAGCCGGTTCGATTCCAGCGCCTCGTTGATCCAGCCCTTGTTGCGCTCGGCTTGCCCCTGGGCGACGCGGCCCTGATGGGGAAACACATCCTCCACTTCATCGAACAGGATCAGCGTCGCCGCTTGCTGGGCCAGCACGCTCTGCGCCAGGCGGTAACGGCGCAGCCGCTGGAGGCCGGTGATCGGGTCGCCCTGATCGTCGGCGCTGGGCACCGTGTGCAGCGCGCAGTTCAGCGCCGCGGCGAGCGCCCGCGCCAGTTCGGTCTTGCCGGTTCCCGGTGGCCCGTAAAACAGCAGGTTCAGCCCCGCTCGGGACCCGGCCAACAAGCGCCGCGCCAGGGCGATTTCGGCCCGTCGATGCGGAAAATCGGCGAGCCGCAGACGGGCGGGCGGCGCCAGCGGCGTGACCTGATCGATCAGCGCCGCGACGTCCGCGATGTTTGCGGACAGCGCGTCGGCCAGCCCGTCCAACAACGTGAATTTGTCATACAGCGGCTTGCGTGGACCCGGTTCCAGTTGCAGGAGCCCGGACCGCGCGAGCACGCCCTGGCGGGCGAACGCCGCGCTGACCTGGCCTTCGGGCTCGCCGAACAGACCCGCACAGACCCGCACGGTGCCGAGGCGGTCCAAGTCACCGAAGGCCATGCCGGACAGCTTGGCCAGGCAGCGGTGAATCGTGACCAGGATCACGAAGCCCAGGATCCGGCGCTCCAGGTCGGACAGGCCCACCCGCTCGGCCAGATAGCCGAGATTCGCCTCCAGGCGCGTGCCATAGCGGCCATCGAAGGGACCCAGTTCGGCCAGGCGCTGCGCCAACTGTTGGCGCCGGTGCGCTGCGGCATTCTCGCCACTGGGCGGGGCGGACACGCCGAGCAGGGTCATCAGGCGCTGCTCGGATGAGGTTTTCGGCAGCTTGTGCAGGAACAGGGAAAGACCGCCAGACTCGAACAGCAGCGCCAGGGCGACGCGCGCGACGACATCGGCTTCGGCCGCGTCAGGCGGCAGAAACGGGTCCTCGGGATCAAGGAAGAACGGAAGCGGCATGAAAAGGCCCTCCAGACACCCTGGCCAGCAACCCGTCTAATGAGGCGCTGGCCAAGGCGAAATTACCGTAATCGATAATCAATACTGACTTATACGGTAATTGAGAGAACCTTAATGAGGTCTCGCGGCATCAGGGACGTGGGTTGGCCAGTCTGGCGCTGGTCCCCTTGATGACTCCGCGACCGGAAGTGTAGCACCGGCGCGGTGCCGGTCAATAGGCCCCGTGATCGCCGGTCTCGGTGGTGGGGCGCCCGCGGGGCGGGGTGCCGCGATCGGGCCGACACCGGATCCGCCGGCCGCGCATCACAGGCCGTCGCGCGCCGGAATGAAGCGGCCATCGATCCTGGCCTGAAGATCCGCGGCGATCTGGCTGACGGCGAGGTCGATCGCGTTGGCTCGGCGGATGACGCCGAGCCGCTCCGGCAGGAAGGGTCATGCGCCCCGCCGGTGGCCAGATGGCGTGTCATGTTCGGGAGGGCTCAAGATGGAAGTCGGACAGATCCACTGTGCCGCGAGCCTTGGTCTCCACCGAGTCGCTTGCCTCCCGTCTGATTCGGTCGATCACTTCGACCAAACAGTACACCTCTGTTATTTCCAGGCACACACCAGCGCACTGGCATTGCTCCAGCAGGCCCCGTCGCGGCGCAATGTGCCTAGTGGTGAGTGAGCATGCGTCGCGTGAGGCTCCCCATTCTGATACACCATGCGCCAATCGACCCGGTCGAGCCTCGCGAGATCGTCGAACCACTGCGTGAACGTCGCGACCCCATGGCCGTCGGAGAACACGAACCCGACCCCACTTTCGCGAATGGACTGCGCGGAAGACACCAGATAGATCAGTGGTGTCTGTCCTTCAGTGTATCCCGGCACGCGCCCGGTCTTCAGGTTCAACATCATCGGCGACAGGTAGCCGAAGTAGAAGGACACGTAATCATGGATGGTGCCGCCCGGGCCGCACGCAATGCGTCGCAGATGCCGCGTATCCTGAATCCGCTCATTGTGGATCGTGCGATAGGCTAGGCCATCGTCAGGCCAATGGTTGGGTGCGTACACGCCTCCGCGATCCAAGCAGCCTTTCAGGTTGTCGATGTGCATCAAACGGTAGAGCGGCGTGGGATGCGGGATGGGGCCAGGCATCAGTCGGCCTCCCGCCTCGAATTGGTCTCGTAGAGCGTGTTCGTAATGGCGCCTCTGAAGATTTCCTCGTTCAGAAACTGCAAGAGCTTCTTGGCTGCCGTCTTGTCCGCCGGGAAGAGGATTCTGTCCGCGGCGACTCGAATCTCGACGTCGTATCCGCTCGAGCGGGCTTGGATCTGGCTTGCCGTGTATTCATCGAGCACGCCGGAGTCCCGCAACATGGCGAATCGCTTGCGAAACCACTGATTGGCGCCTGTCGCCAACGCGCCCGCGTCCTCGGGGTCGAGCAGGTCGTGATGCAGAACCTCCCGGATCTCCTGCTCCGATGCCTCCTCGTAATAATTAGCCAGCGGTAGGAAGGTGTTCACGGTTCGAAAGCTGCGGAACAGCAGCTTGAACTCGGTGGGAAGGTAGATCGCGCTCAGCTTGTCGGCGAGCGTCAGCCCGGGGCGGGCCGTGGTTTCGTAGGTATCATTCGTAAGGAACAGAAAGCGGCCTGGGCGGATGACATGCGAACGGCTGAAGTTCTGGAACAGGATGAGCTCGTTGTCTTCGGCATCGCGGGCGAACGCGACAAGGCCCTTCGTGACATCGAGCAGCGCGTCATCATGCGTGATCGTAGCGAAATCGGCCGCGCTGTGGCTGTTCTCGCCGGCGAGCCAGGCCGGCAGTTGATAGCCCGCCAAGCGGAAACACTCGTGCGCCTCCGGCTGATAACCGGCGTTGAACTCGATCTCCAGCACGCCATCCACGAAGGCGTCGTACTGTTGCTGCCAGGTCTCCGCGAGCGTGTTCTGCAAGCCCTGATGCAGCGGCACGCGCAGTAGGCGATATCGACCTGCTTGCTTGGCGATCGCGGCAAGCTGGAAGTTATCAATCATCCGTTCCCCCTGTGTGCAGGTAGATACCGTGCGCGAGGCGAACGGTCGTAACATCCCGCCCGGGCCGCCGCAGCTCGATCCGGCTGATCAACAAGTGCGAAACACCGTCGCCGTTCTTGACGGCGTAGAAGTGATACCCGAGCAGCCCCATCACCGGGTTGAAGTGAAACGCGCCGGCGTGCGCAATCACGAGGAAGATGATCGCGAGGACATAGGCGCCCGTCAGCCAGTCGCCGGCGACGGCGCCGAAGAGCGGAGACAAGGACGTCGACACCAGAAGGAATCTGGCGAAGGCGTTCAGCATTGCGGCGTCACTGCGTGCGATGGCCGGACCAACCGCACCCGACCAGTCAGGAGCTGCTGCATCATGCCCTGCTTGATCGCGCGGGTCTTGTCGCGGCGCGCCTCGAGCGCGGCGATGTCGGCGAGGACGGTGGCGATGGCGGACTGCTCCTCGATATCCGGAAGCGATGCGAAAATGCCTTCCACGTCGTCCATCAGCGCGAGGCAGCGTTCGAGGGCGGCGCGTTCGTCGGGAGCGCCGAGCCCCAGCTCGGCCAATTCTGGCGCTGTGACTGGCCTTGCCGGCTTCGTTGCGGATGCATGGCCGGGACGGCCATGCACTGGATCAGCCTTCCCTCAGAAGTGGCGCTCGCCGTCCGCCGGAAAGCCGTAGGGCGGCGGCGTCAGTTGCAGCAGCGGGCCCTCGATTCCACCGAGGTGGACATGGTCCTGTTCGGCCGATTCGATCTCGACGACGGCCAGCAGTTCGTAGCGGTGGTCGCCGGCCGCGCGGGCATCGACGACCCAGCCGGTACCCTGTTGGGAATGGCTGTCCGGGGAGAACAGCTCATCGCCGGGGCGGGGTGGGGTGTCGGTGGTGACCTCGGCGAGATACATCCGCCTTTTCGATCGGCCGAGGTACTGCATTCGCGCGACGACCTCTTGGCCCGTGTAGCAGCCCTTGGTAAAACTCACCCCGTCGATCAGATGCATGTTCGCCATCTGCGGGACGAAAAGCTCCGCCGTTGCCGTGTACACGGTTGGGATCCCGGCGCGAATGTCGAGCAGGCGCCAATAGTCGGCATCGGCGGGGTCGGCCTGACCGCACAGCTCTTGCCAGATCGCCTTGACCCGATGCGGCGGGCCGAGCAGCTGGAAGCGCGCCGGGGTGCCCGGGATCCGGATCAGGACCAGTTCTTCGCGGCGTACCAAACCATTGTCGAGGTCCGGTAGCGGCCCGCACAGGTCGGCGAGACGCCGTGCGGTGCCGGGGCCAACGACACCCAGGATGACCCAGTCGTCGCTGACATCCGTGAGCCGCGTCCGCGAACGCAGAATGAAGCGCTTAAGCCGCGTCAGTATCGGTTCGAGGCGGGTTCGCGGAAGCTGCAGAAGGTAGGTCTCGTCGAGTCGGATCAGCCGAAGGTTGGCCAACATCCGCCCTTTGGGGCTACAGTACCCGCTCAGTTGGGTGTGGCGGTCGGACAGTTCGCGTACGTCGTTGGTCAGCTGCCCTTGCAGGAAGTCGGCGGCATCGGGGCCGTCAGCCGCAATCAACCCGAGGTCGGATAGGTCGACCAGCCGGTCTTCGCCGGTCGTCGTTGCCGCCGGGAAGCGGACCTGATCGTCGGGGTCGATCCGCGCGGATTGGGACTCGAGGAAGGCTCTCCACTCGCTGTTCATAACGTAGCGTCTCGCGGTGAGTGTCGCGGGCGTCGTCGCTGGACGGCGACCGAACAGGTTTCGTTGGGAATGCTGATCCGTATCATACCGTAAGCGCCGTTGTCGGCAGCTACCCGCATCGTCGTAATGAAGAGAACGAGTCCTTGTCAAATCACGCACTGAGCCTCCAGGCTGACAGCCTGGTCTTGTACAAGATCCATCCAGCCCGCGTGTTGGCGGTCGGTGAGAAGATCGACATCGAACTCGAGGGGGGGCAAACGAAGCGCGTTCGCCCCAAGGACATCGAGGTGTTGCACCCGGGTCCACTGAGAAGTCTCGCGGATTTGGCGCCTTGCGAAGGCGAAATCGAGGAGGCCTGGTCGCTGTTGGAGGGCGGCGAGACGGATCTCAAGGAGCTGACCGAATTGATCTTCGAGGCCTACACACCGGCTTGTTGCTGGACCGTGTGGCGTCTGGTCGCGGCTGGGATCTATTTCACCGGATCGCCGCAGCGCATCCAGGTGCGGTCGCGCGACGAGGTCGAGCGTGATCGGGCCGAGCGTGCGGCGAAGGCGGCGGCCGAAGCCGAATGGCGCGCCTTCCTCGAGCGTATGGAGGCGGCCAGGCCGGCGCCGGAGGACTGCGCGCGTCTTGCCGAGGTGGAGCGTCTGGCTCTGGGCCAGAGCGAGTACAGCCGGATCTTGCAGGCCCTCGGACACCAGGAAACGCCTCAGAATGCGCACCGTGCGTTGGTGCGCTGCGGCTATTGGTCGCGCAACCACAACCCCTATCCCGCCAGGGCCGGGGTGCGCCTCGATGACCCGGTGTTGCCAGTGCCTGAGCCGGTGGATGAGCCGCGTCTCGACCTGACCCATCTACCGTCCTACGCCATCGATGACGAAGGCAACCAGGATCCGGACGACGCCATCAGCCTCGACGGTGAATGGCTCTGGGTCCATGTCGCCGACGTCGGGATGCTGGTCGCCGCCGATGGGGAGCTGGAACGCGAGGCGCGCGGGCGGGGCGCCAATCTGTACCTGCCCGAGACCGTGATCAATATGCTGCCGGTGGAAATCACGGAGCGACTCGGCTTGGGCTTGCAGTCGACCTCGCCGGCGCTATCGTTCGGTTTTCGTTGCTCGGAGGGTGGCGAGCCGCTCGACCTGCGGATCGAGCGA
This sequence comes from Thioalkalicoccus limnaeus, assembly GCF_041197575.1. Classification (NCBI taxonomy): domain Bacteria; kingdom Pseudomonadati; phylum Pseudomonadota; class Gammaproteobacteria; order Chromatiales; family Chromatiaceae; genus Thioalkalicoccus; species Thioalkalicoccus limnaeus. The sequence goes on from NZ_JBDKXB010000002.1 coordinate 99,340, forward strand.
ACCTGGATCCGAGCGCAGCGCTGGACCTATGGCGATGTCGAAGCGGTGATCGGTGATGAGCCGTTCGCGTCGATCGAGCGGTTTCTCGCACCGTTTCGGGCGCGTCGCGTCGAGCGGCGCGTCGCCAGTCTCGATCTTCCCGAGGTCAGTGTCCGGGTCCATGATGGGCGCGTCCTGGTGCGACCCTTGCCGCGGCTGCGCAGTCGCGATCTGGTGACCGAGGCGATGCTGATGGCGGGCGAGGCCGTCGCGCGTTTCTGCCATGAGCAAGCGCTGCCCATCCCCTTTGCCGGGCAGCCGATGCCGGAAGTCCAGGATTCGCCGACCGACCTGGCTGGGATGTACGCGCTGCGTCGCAAGTTCAAACCGACACGGATGGCGCGCGAACCCGAGCCGCACGCAGGCCTCGGATTGCATTTCTACACGCGCGCGACCAGCCCGCTGCGCCGTTATTCGGATCTCCTCGTGCACCAGCAACTACGCGCCTGGTTGCGCGGGGAGCCCTGTCTCGATGTCGAGACCGTGATGAGCCGGATCGCCGAGGCGGATATGGCCGGCTCCCAAGTCCGTCGCGCGGAACGGCTTTCGAACCAGCATTGGAAGCTGGTCTACCTGCGGGAAAACCCGGAGTGGCGAGGAGACGGTGTCGTCGTCGAGGTCGCGGAGCACAAAGCGACTGTGCTGATCCCCGAGTTGGCGCTGGAGGCCCGCGTTCGGTTGCGCGGCGAGACGACGCCGAACGCGCGAGTCAGCTTGATCCCGCGCGAGGTCGACTTGCCGGACCTGGCCGTTTACTTCAGCGCCAAAGGTCATTGAGGCCATGCTGACGCCGGTGGTGCCCGACCGCCAGTCGGCAGCGCATCTCGGCCCCAACCAGGCCGCCCGAGATGCCCCTGGCCGAGGGGCCTCCGCAGGTCGTCACGCGCGGAGGTCGGCACTCAGGCGCTCGCCGCGGCCGCTCAGGCGTTCCAGCGGCGCACCGATCCGGTATCGAGATGAACGAAATTCGAGCGGGAGTAGAAGCCGACACCGCCCCGTCCGAGGGCGGTTGCACAATCGCGGATCTGCCGGGTGCTGGTATCGGTGAGTCGCACATCGATGGCCTGGCCGGTCAGGTGGAGGCTGCGCTTGGCCACCCGACTTGAACTGGTGCGCAGCATCGCGTTCGTGCGGGGCGAGCGGTAGGCGCTTAGCACTTGATAGACGCCGCCGCGGCTGCCGAGATCGCGTTGCACATCGAAGAGCAGGTCGAGCAGCTTGGGGTCGATGGGTACGGAATCGCCTGTGCGGAAGTCGCGGAGGAAGTGATTGACCTTCTGGAGTTCGCTCCGCTGATAGTGTTCGCCGATGCGGTAGCAGACTGTCAGGCGTTCGTTGGTATGCTGATGATGGAATGACAGGACGTGTCGCGTGGAGTCGGTGGTACGGGCCAACACCGGCGTTGCGACGGCCGCCAGGGTCAGGCCGATAAAGATACGTCGGTTCATAGCTTCCCCCTCCAAAACATTGTTCTAACAGCGAGCACGGATTATAAGGGATCGAGCGAATAACGCAAACGTTGCGTCGCGCGATCACCTGGTTATCGTATTGGAAACATAACCGTCACACAGGCCGGTTAATCATTCGTTGAGCTGATACGGCCTATTCGTAGCGCACGGTGGCGCTCGGGCTCAATTGTCGCCTGCGTCATACTGCCTGTTGTAATTTGCCGAATTACTTATTGCCGTGTCTTAATCGCGCCGCAATAGTGACCTTTTCAACCCCGCGGTGGCCTCGTGTTAACTCCGTCACGATGTCCGTCGCCCCGAATTGGTTAGCCTTATGGAATACGAACTGCAACTGATCGAGCGCGAGCCGTGCCACCATGGTTTCCTCGCCCTCGCGCGTTATCGCCTCCGTCATGAGCTGTTTGGCGGCGGCTTGAGTCAGGTGCTGGCGCGCGAGCGTATCGAGCCGCTGGAGGCGGCGGCGATCCTGCTTTATGATCCGGCGGCGGAGCAGGTCGTGATGGTCGAGCAGTTCCGCATCGGGGCGCTCGAGGCGCAGGCGGGTGCCTGGTTGACCGAACCGGTCGGGGGCATGATCGGGCCGGGCGAGTCACCGGTCGATGTGGCGCGGCGCGAGGCGGACGAAGAGGCGGGGTGCCAGGTCACCCGGGTCGAGCCGATTTGTCGCTTCTATGTGAGCCCCGGCGTCTCGGCCGAGCGCGTGCATCTATTCTGCGGATGCTGCGCGGCGCCGGCCGATGGTGGCGTCCACGGGCTGGCGCACGAGGGCGAAGACATCCGAGTCGTGGTGCTGGACTTTGCCGAGGCCTTTCGGCGTGTCAGCGATGGACGGATCCAGACCACGACCGGGATCATCGCGGTTCAGTGGCTGGCATTACATCATCAACGGCTGCGGCGGGTCTGGTTGGGGCGATGAGCCAGGGCGTCGGGCCTTCGATTCGAGGGAGGGGCGATGGCGAGCGCAAGGGCCTTGTTGGCGATTCTATCGTGCCTGACTGTCGGCACCGCAGCGGCGGATGTTTACAAGTATGTCGATGCGCAGGGGGGCGTGATCTTCACGGACAAGCCGCTGACGCGCCAAGGCGTGACCTTGGAGTGGCGACGTTCGACGACGAGCCTGACGGCCGAGCATCAGGAGAGCGCGCAGCGGGTCTTGGCCCAGGCGCGCGTCCTGTCGTCGGCGCCGGCGAAGCTAGGTCGAACCGCCGCGCAGCGCCGGGCGGATTTCGATCCGATGATCCGTGCCAACGCAGCGCGCTACCGCCTATCTCCTGAGTTGCTGCACGCGGTGATTCGGGCCGAATCGGCGTACAATCCGGCGGCAGTGTCCCCGGCTGGGGCGACGGGCCTGATGCAGTTGATGCCGGCGACCGCCGAACGCTATCGGGTTCGCGACATCTGGGATCCGGCCGAGAACCTGCGTGGCGGTGCCGAGTATCTGCGGTACCTGTTGGACTTGTTCGATCAGGATCTGCGCCTCGCGTTGGCTGGTTACAACGCCGGCGAGAATGCGGTGATCCGTCATGGTCGTCAGATACCCCCATTCGCCGAGACGCAGACTTACGTGCGCCGAGTCTTGCAGTTCATGTGGGCCGAACAGGCCTCCTCGGGCCGCATCGCGATGCGCTGAGGACCTTCCGCTCTGGGACCGAGCTGGGGCGTTGCGGGTCGCGTTGGTTCCCTGGGCCGGGTTCGGTCTTGATCCAGCGTGGCGTGCCGACCCGGTGGCACCGATCGTTGGGTCGGCGCAGCCTGACGGGTTAGGATCCCGTCTTCGCTGAACCGGTTCGGAGGCCAGCGCATGCCTGATGCAGATGTGATCGTTGTCGGCAGTGGGGTCGGCGGCCTGGTGGCGGCTGGATTGCTCGCGCGCCATGGACGGCGGGTGCTGGTCTGCGAGAGCCACCGTGTCGCGGGCGGGGCGACGCACGGGTTCGAGCATCGGGGGTTCCACTTCGATGCCGGGCCGTCCTTCTTCTGGGGGCTTGGGAACCCGGCCTCGCTGAACCCGGTCAGCCAGGTGCTGGCGGCGCTCGGCGAATCGCTGGACAGCGTCGGCTACGATCCGCTCAACGTCTACCATCTGCCCGAGGGGCGATTCCCCGCGCATCGCCGAGGGATCGACTATCGCGCGGCCATCGCCGGGTTCAGCCCGCGCGGGGCCGTCGAATTCCAGGCGTTCGAGGGGCGTCTGTTGGACCTCTATCAGGCGCTGAAGGCGATTCCGATCATGAGTCTGCGCGCCGATTGGCGCCTGCTGCCGTATCTCATGCGTCACCATCCGTTGCCGTTGCTTCGCCTGACACCGCGCCTCAGGGCGATCTACAGCTCGGTCGGGCAACTGATGGATCGCTGCGTCACGGATCCCTGGACGCGTCGATTGATCGATCTGGAATGCTTCCTGATCACGACGCTGAAGGCCCATGACACGCCGACGCCGGAGATGGCCGTGATCTTCGGCGAGCGCGACCAGATCGAGGTCGACTATCCGCGGGGCGGCACCCAGGCCATCGCCGCGGCGCTGGTGCGGGCCTTGGAGCGCTGGGGAGGGACCTTGAGGACCCGGGCCCACGTGCAGCGGATCCTCGTCGAGCAGGGTCGGGTGCGCGGCGTGCGGCTGCGCAATGGCGAGGAGCTCAGGGCGCCGATCGTGATCTCCAACGCGACCCTGTGGGATACCCTCGAGACCTTGTTGGCCCCGACGGATGTCCCCGCGGCCTACCGCGCGGCGGCATTGCGAACGCCCACCGCCTCGAGCTTTCTGCACCTGCACTTGGGCATTCGCGCCGATGGCCTGACCGGCCTTCACCCGCAGCACGTCATCGTGCAGGATCCCGATCGAGATATCAGGGTCCCCGGCAATGTTTGCATGATCTCGATCCCGACCTTGTTGGATCCGTCGCTGGCCCCGCCCGGTCATCACGCGATTCATGCCTTCACGCTGGAGCCGTGGGAGGGTTGGCAGCGTGGCGAGGGGTATCGGGCCCGCAAGCAGGAGCGGGCGCAGATCATCTTCCGGGCGCTTACGCGGCTCATCCCGGACCTGCGGGAACGCATCGTCGTCGAAATGATCGGCACGCCGCTGACGCACGCGCGCTATTTGCGTCGCCACCGCGGGACCTACGGCCCCCTGATTCGCGCCGCCGACGGACTCTTCCCGAGCTGTCGCACGCCGGTGACGGGGCTTTATCGGGTCGGCGATAGCACCCGGCCGGGGGTCGGGGTACCGGCCGTCGCCGCCTCGGGGATTCTGTGTGCCAATACCTTGCTCGGGATGGACGAGGTGGCGTCTCTGTTATAGGCAGCTAGACGAGTTCTCGGATGGCGTCGTCGGCGTTAAGGCACCGGAACACCGTCGAGGATCAGGTCGGCAATGGCCTGATGATCGGTGCGCCCGGTCCGTTGGCTGCCGCTGTCGCCGAGTCGGTGGACCGTGCAGGGGGTCAGCACCGTCTGCACGTCCTCCGGCAACACGAAGTCGCGCCCGTCGAGCAGTGCCCAGGCCCGCGCGCTGCGCAGCAGGCCGAGCCCGGCGCGAGGTGACAGGCCATGCGGGAAATGGCCGCAGCGGCGGGTGAAGAGCAGGATCTCGTGGCAATACTCGATGATCGCTGGGGAGGCATGGACGCGATCGACGGTCGCTTGCAGTGCGAGCAGCTCGTCGACGCCGATCACCGCCGGTTGGCGTTCGATCATCGCGCGGCGATCCTCGCCGGCCAGCAGCTCTTTCTCTTGCTCGGCTGGGGGATACCCGAGCTCGATGCGCATCAGGAAGCGGTCGAGTTGCGACTCCGGCAGCGGGAAGGTCCCGACTTGATAGGCTGGATTCTGTGTCGCGATGACGAAGAACGGGCGCGGTAACGACCGTGTGGTCCCCTCGACGGTGACCTGCCGCTCCTCCATCGCCTCGAGCAGGGCGCTCTGCGCCTTCGGCGTCGCCCGGTTGATCTCGTCGGCCAGCACGAGTTGCGCGAAGATCGGCCCGGGGTGGAAGCGAAAGCGCTCCTCATGGCGTTCGTAGATGGAGACGCCGAGGATGTCGGCCGGCAACAGGTCGCTCGTGAATTGGATCCGCGTCTGGTGCAATCCGAGCAACCGTGCCAGCAGGTGAGCCAGGGTCGTCTTGCCGACGCCGGGGACGTCCTCGATCAGCAGGTGGCCGCGCGCGAGCAGGCAGGTCACGGCGAGCTTCAGCTCCGCCTCTTTGCCGAGCAGGACCGCGCCGGCGCTGGTCAGCAGCCGTTCCAAGTTCGCGGGTCGCTGTGTCGGGACCGGCCCCGAGCGGCCGAAGGGGGTCATGTTCCCGCTCTCCGAGTGCCGTGGGTCGCACCGGGTGCTCTGCGGATCGAGCGGCGTGGGCCTCGGATCCATGGCGGCTGAACGCCCCGGCTGTCGACCTCCTGGCGGTTCGAGATCGGGCAAATTCGAGTATTATTGTCGGCTTTCAATCGCATCCTGGCGTTGTCCATGTGGGCTGAACAGCACTATGACGTCATCGTCGTCGGTGGCGGTCACGCGGGGACCGAGGCGGCCCTGGCCGCGGCCCGCGTCGGCGCGCGCACGCTGCTTGTGACTCACAGCGTCGAGACCTTGGGCCAGATGAGCTGCAATCCGGCCATCGGCGGGATCGGCAAGGGGCACCTGGTCAAGGAAATCGACGCGCTCGGCGGCCTCATGGCCCAGGCGATCGATCGCGCCGGGATCCAATTCCGCGTGCTCAACGCGCGCAAAGGCCCCGCGGTGCGGGCGACCCGCGCGCAGGCCGATCGCGTCCTGTACCGGGCCGCGGTGCGCGCCGCGTTGGAGCAGCAGCCGAACCTGGATCTGTTCCAACAAGCCGTCGACGATCTGATCATCGACGCGGATCGGGTCACCGGTGTCACGACCAAGATGGGGTTGTCGTTTCGCGGCGCCACGGTCGTGCTGACGGTCGGAACCTTTCTCGGCGGGCGCATCCATATCGGTCTGTCCAATTATGAGGGTGGCCGCGCCGGCGATCCACCCGCGAACACGCTCGCGCGGCGGCTGCGGGAGCGTCCATTTCGTGTCGAACGGTTGAAGACGGGTACGCCGCCGCGGATCGACGGTCGGACGATCGACTATCGCCGGCTCGCGGTCCAGCCCGGTGACGAGCCGGTTCCGGTCTTCTCGTTCCTCGGCCAGCCCGAGGACCATCCGCGCCAGGTCTGTTGCCATATCGCTTACACGAATCCGCGAACTCACGAGATCATCGCCAGTGGTCTGTCGCGTTCGCCGCTCTATACCGGGATCATCGCCGGCGTCGGCCCGCGCTATTGCCCTTCGATCGAAGACAAGGTGAAGCGTTTCGCCGACAAGGACCGGCACCAGATCTTCGTCGAGCCGGAGGGACTGGAGACCAACGAGGTGTATCCGAACGGCATCTCGACCAGCCTGCCGTTCGATATCCAGCATCGGTTGGTGCGCTCGATCGACGGCTTCGAGCAGGCCCGGATCACGCGGCCAGGGTATGCGATCGAGTATGACTTCTTCGATCCGCGCGATCTGAAGCCTTCGCTCGAGACCCATTTCGTGGCCGGGTTGTTCTTTGCGGGCCAGATCAATGGCACCACCGGGTACGAGGAGGCGGCGGCACAAGGCCTGTTGGCCGGCCTCAACGCGGCGCGCCAGGCGCAAGGCCGCGAACCCTGGTGGCCGCGTCGCGACGAGGCCTATCTCGGCGTGCTCGTCGACGACCTGATCACGCGTGGCACGAACGAGCCGTATCGGATGTTCACCAGCCGCGCCGAATACCGATTGCTGTTGCGCGAGGACAATGCCGACCTACGGTTGACCGAGATCGGCCGCTCGCTCGGCCTGGTCGGCGAAGGCCGCTGGCGGGCCTTCGCGACCAAGCGCGAGGCCCTCGAGCGGGAGCGGGCGCGGTTGCGCGACATCTGGATTCGGCCTGGCGATCTGTCCCCAAGCGAAAGCGAGGCGCGTCTTGGCGAGGTCTTGCGCCGCGATACCCGGGCGCTGGATCTGCTGGCGCGACCAAAGGTCCGCTACGCGGGCCTGACGTCGATGCCCGGCGTGGGGCCAGGCGTTGCCGATGCCAAGGTTGCCGAACAGCTGGAGATTCAGTGCAAGTACGCCGGCTACATCGTGCGCCAACAGGACGAGATCGACCGTCATCGCGCGCAGGAGGCACAGGTGTTGCCGGACGATCTCGATTACGGGCAGGTCCGCGGTCTGTCGATCGAGGTCCGCGAGAAGCTGCAACGGCAGCGGCCGGCGACCCTCGGCCAGGCGGCGCGGATTCCCGGCATGACGCCGGCGGCGGTGTCCTTGCTGCTGATCCATCTGAAACGGCGTGCCGGCTGATGGGCTTGGATCCCGGAGCATTGCGTGACCGCCTCGATGCGGGCCTGGCCTGCCTGGGGTTCGATCCCGAGCTGGCCCAGCGCGAACGCTTGATCGACTATCTGATGCTGCTGGCACGCTGGAACCAGGCCTTCAACCTGACCGCTGTGCGCGACCCGCATGAAATGGTCGCACGCCACTTGCTCGACAGCTTGTCGATCGCCCCTTACCTGTCGGGCGATGAGGTGCTCGATCTCGGTACCGGTGCCGGCCTGCCGGGTCTGCCGCTGGCCATCCTCGATCCGCGGCGGTACTTCGTGCTGCTCGACAGCAACGGCAAGAAGATCCGCTTCGTCCGTCAGGCGGTGCTGACGCTGGGGTTGGACAATTGCGAGCCGGTTCAGATGCGCGCGGATGTGTATCGTCCCGCGAAAAAGTTCGCTACCATTGTCTCTCGGGCCATGACCAGTCTCGCCGAACTGCGGGCGATCGCGCTGGCCTTGACGGCCCGCCCCGCCCGCCTGTTGGTGATGAAGGGCCGCGAGCCGCACGAGGAATTGGCCGACCCCAGCTTGACCAGCAATGACGTCGTCGTGCATCCGTTGCAGGTGCCATTCGTCGAGGGTGACCGTCATCTGATCGAGATCCGTTTTCATTGAGCCAGCGCATGGTCCGCATCATCGCGATCGCCAACCAGAAAGGTGGAGTCGGCAAGACGACCACCGCGGTCAACCTCGCCGCGTCCTTGGCTGCGATGAAGCAACGGGTCTTGCTCGTCGATATGGATCCGCAGGGCAACGCGACCATGGGTTGCGGTGTCGACAAGGACGGCTTGGCCCATTCGGTTTGCGATCTGCTGCTCGGTGACATCCCCGCCGAGTATTGTCGTTGTCGTGTCGACCAACCCGAACCTGGTTTCGATCTCTTGCCATCGAACGGCGACCTGACCGCGGCCGAGGTCGGGTTGCTCGAGGATCCGCGGCGCGAGAGGCGGCTGAGCCAGGTGTTGGCGGGGATCCTCGATGACTACGACCTGGTGATCATCGATTGCCCGCCCTCGTTGAACATGCTCACGCTGAATGCGCTGGTTGCGGCACATGGCGTGTTGATCCCGATCCAGTGCGAGTATTACGCGCTCGAAGGGCTCTCGGCGTTGCTCGGGACCATCGGCCAAGTCCGGGAGTCCCGCAATGGGGGGTTGCGGATCGAGGGCATCCTGCGGACGATGCACGACCCGCGCAACAATCTGGCCAACGAGGTCTCTACGCAGCTCATCACGCATTTCGCCGACCAGGTCTACCGAACCATCATCCCACGCAATGTCCGTCTGGCCGAGGCCCCGAGTCACGGTTTGCCGGTCCTGCTTTACGACAAGGCCTCGCGCGGGGCCATCGCTTACATGGCCTTGGCGAGCGAGGTGTTGCGGCGCCACGCGGTCCCGCAGCCGGCGACGTGACGAGCCGCAACCGAGGACAACGACGATGTCTGTGAAGAAACGGGGGCTTGGGCGAGGGCTCGATGCGCTGCTCGGCGGGGTGCGAGATCTCGAGCCGGTGCCGGCCGATGCCGCGGCCGGTGGGATGTCGGCGCGTGCCGCGGAGGCCGTCACGCGTCTGCCCGTCGACCTGATCCAGCGCGGCCGTTACCAGCCGCGGCGAGAGTTCAACCCGGAGACGCTGCGCGAGCTGGCCGATTCGATCGCCGCGCAGGGTGTCATTCAGCCGATCGTCGTGCGCCCGGTCGCCAGCGGGCGCTATGAGATCATCGCGGGTGAGCGGCGCTGGCGCGCGACCCAGCAGGCCGGTCTGGCCGAGATCCCGGTCGTGATCCGCGACGTCGATGAATCCACGGCGATCGCGATCGGCCTGATCGAGAACATCCAGCGCGATGACCTCAATCCGCTGGAAGAGGCGGGTGCGATGGATCGTCTGCTTCACGAATTCGGCCTGACCCATCAGCAGGTGGCCGACGCGGTGGGCAAGTCGCGGACCACGGTTACCAATCTGTTGCGCCTGTTAGAACTCAACGACGATACCAAAGAACATCTCGAGGCGGGCCGTCTGGAGGCCGGACATGCACGCGCGCTGCTGGGGCTCAAGGGGCCGGAGCAGAGTCTCGCGGCGCGCCAGGTCGTCGACCAGGGCCTGTCCGTGCGCGAGACCGAACGGCTCGTGCGCCGCATGCAGCTCGCTGCCGATGGCCAGGCGCGTGTCCGCAGCCAGCGCGTCCGATCGATCGATCCGGATGTCCGCCGCCTTCAAGACGACCTGACCGACAAGCTCGGCGCCCAGGTGCAGATCCTGCCCGGCTCCAAGGGGCGCGGCAGGCTCGTCATCGCCTACAACAGCCTCGATGAGCTGGACGGCATCCTGGCCCATATCCGGTAACCGGCTCGCCAGACAGCCTGTCGGCTCTGGCATCCGGTGTGCAGCCAGGCCGCAAAAAAACCCACGGTTGCGTTGACCCCCTCATCAGCGACCCCCTATAATCCGCGCTCGGCAAGGAGAGGGGCTTTTGCCACTTTTAGAACCAATGCGACAACCTGACGCGGCGCAGGTCAAAAGGGTCCTGAAGATTCAATTCATTACGGCCCTGGCGGCCGTGCTATTCGGGTCTTTCTTCGGTCTGTCCGTTGCGTTGTCGGTCCTGATCGGGGCCGGCGTCTGTCTCCTGGCAAACACGGTCTTCGCCCTCTGGGTCTTCCGAGATTATCGCGCGGAGGAGCCCGGCGGGCTATTGATGCGTTTTTACGGTGCCGAGGTGGCCAAGATCGCGATCATCCTGGGCCTTTTCGCCGTAGCCTTCGTGACCATCGAGGGGCTCAATCTGCTGGCGCTGCTCGGCGGCTATTTCGTCGTCCAGGTCCTGCCGCCGGTGGTTGCTGCTCAATTGGACGCCCGAGCGATTAAATGAGATATCTACGATGGCTTCTTCCGACATCCTGACCTCGCAAGAATATATACGGCACCATCTGACAAATCTCACCTTCGGGCTGCACCCCGAGCGTGGCCTTGCGATCGCCCATGACGCGCAGGAGGCCGCCGAGATGGGGTTTTGGGCGATCCATCTGGATACGCTGTTCTTTTCGGTGTTGCTCGGCGGTCTCTTTCTGTGGTTCTTTCACAAGGTCGCAAAGGCGGCGACCAGCGACACCCCGGGTCCGGCACAGAACTTCGTCGAATGGATCGTCGAATTCGTCGACCAGAATGTCCGTGGTTCCTTCAGTGGCACGAATCCCCTGATCGGGCCGCTCGCGCTGACGATCTTCGTCTGGGTCTTCCTGATGAACCTGATGGATCTGGTTCCGGTCGATTTGGTGCCACATCTCTTTGCGCAGACGATGGCCCTCCTGTTCGGCGCCGATCCGCATCACGTCTATCTCAAGATCGTGCCGACGACCGACCCCAATGCCACGTTCGGCATGGCCCTCATGGTCTTCATCCTGATTCTGTATTACAGCATCAAGATCAAAGGGGTTCGGGGCTTTGCCGGGGAGTTGACCCTGCAGCCATTCGGCAAATGGGGCATGCCGGCGAACCTGTTGCTGGAAGGCATCAGCCTGTTGTCGAAGCCCGTCTCGCTGGCGCTGCGGTTGTTCGGCAACCTCTATGCGGGCGAGATGATCTTCATCCTGATCGCGGTGATGTACAGCGCGGGTCTCGTGCTCTTCGCGACCGGGATTGTCCTGCATCTGGCCTGGGCGATCTTCCACATCCTGATCATTACCTTGCAGGCCTTCATCTTCATGGTGCTGACCATCGTCTATCTGGACATGGCTCATCAAGAACACCATTGACCACCTTTTTCGATCACCATCCTTTACTGACAAGACGGGAGTACACATGGAACTCGCACAAGCCATTCAGTTGGTCGCGGCTGGTCTGATGTTGGGTTTGGGCGCGCTCGGCGCGGCGGTCGGCATCGGCGTCCTCGGCGGGCGCTTCCTCGAAGGGGCGGCGCGCCAGCCGGAACTGATCCCGATGCTGCGTACCCAGTTCTTCATCGTCATGGGTCTGACCGACGCGCTGCCGGTCATCGCCATCGCGATGGGCCTCTACGTGATGTTCGCTGGCTAAGCCCAAGCCGGCCAACGGCCGGTTTGACGCTTCTCGTCTCCAACGAGGAACACAGATGAATATCAATATGACGCTGTTTGGCCAGATGTTCGCGTTCGCGCTGTTCGTCTGGTTCTGCATGAAATTCGTATGGCCACCGATCATGACTGCCTTGCAGCAGCGCAAGGACAAGATCGCCGAGGGGCTGGCCGCTGCGGAGCGTGGTCATAAGGAGCAGGAGCTCGGTCAGCAGCGGGCTCTGACGCTGATGAAGGATGCGAAGGCCCAGGGTGCCGAGATCGTCAATCAGGCCCAGCGTCGCGCGACCGAGATCATCGAGGAAGCGAAGCGCGATGCGCGCCTCGAGGGTGAGCGCCTGATCGTCGCGGCCAAGGCCGAGATCGATCGCGAGGCCAATCGCGTGCGCGAGGATCTGCGTGAGCGGGTCGGTCAGTTGGCGCTTTCCGCCGCCGAGAAGATCCTGCAGAAGGAGGTCAATCCGGCGACTCACAAGCAGATTGTCGATTCCTTCGCCAAACAATTGTAGGACGATAGGTTATGGCCGGAGACATCACCACCATTGCGCGGCCTTACGCCGAAGCGGTCTTCAAGCTGGCACGGGAAGCCAACGCCGTCGACGCCTGGAACGAAGCGCTCGTTCAGCTCGCGGCGATCGCGGCCGACCCGGAAATGGCGCGGCAGATCGCCAATCCGACCGTTCCGCGGGAGCGGTTGTGTGATTTGATCCTCGACGTTTGTGGTTCCTCTCTCCCAGGACCGGCGCGGAATCTGGTCAGGGTGCTTGGGGAGAACGCCCGCCTTGGGGCCATCGGCGAAATCGCGAGGCTGTTCGATGATCTCCGGACCAAGCAACGCGGGCTCCGCCAAGTGACGGTGCGCAGCGCGTTCGCGCTCGACAAAGCCGAACAGCAGCAGCTGGCCGAGGTCCTGAGGAATCACTTGGGCGCCGAGATCGAGCTGACCGTCGAGGAGGATGCCAGCCTGCTGGGCGGTGTCGAGATCCACGCCGGGGACCTGGTCATCGACGGCAGTGTGCGCGGCAAACTGCGGCGCCTGGCCACCCAAATGCAATTCTGAACGGGAAACCGCCATGCAACTCAATCCCTCTGAGATCAGCGATCTCATCAAACAAAAGATCGAGCAGTTCGAGCTGAAGACGGAGGCCCGGACCGAAGGCACCATCGTCAGCGTCACGGACGGCATCATTCGAGCCCATGGGCTGTCCGATGCCGTATCGATGGAGATGCTGGAGCTGCCGGGCAACGCCTTTGCGCTTGCGCTCAACCTGGAGCGTGATTCGGTCGGCGCGGTGGTCCTCGGTGGCTACACCCACCTGTCCGAGGGCGATTGGGTCCGGTGCACCGGCCGCGTGCTCGAGGTCCCTGTCGGCGAGGAGCTCCTCGGGCGCGTCGTCGATCCGCTCGGCGCACCGATGGATGGCAAAGGGCCGATCAATGCCAAGGCGACATCGCCGATCGAGAAGGTCGCGCCCGGCGTCATCACCCGCAAATCGGTCGACCAGCCGATGCAGACCGGCTTGAAGGCGATCGACTCGATGGTCCCGATCGGCCGTGGTCAGCGCGAATTGATCATCGGCGACCGGCAGACCGGTAAGACGGCGGTTGCGATCGACACCATCATCAACCAGAAGGGTACCGGCGTTAAGTGCATCTATGTCGCCGTTGGCCAAAAGAACTCCTCGATCGCGGCGCTCGTGCGCAAACTCGAGGAACACGGCGCGATGGAGCACACCATCGTCGTCGCCGCGCCGGCGGCCGATTCCGCAGCCATGCAGTACATCGCACCCTATTCCGGCTGTGCGATGGGCGAATATTTCCGGGATCGCGGTGAGGATGCGCTGATCGTTTACGACGATCTGACCAAACAGGCCTGGGCCTATCGCCAAGTCTCGCTGTTGTTGCGCCGACCGCCAGGTCGCGAGGCCTACCCGGGTGATGTGTTCTACCTGCACTCGCGGTTGCTCGAGCGTGCCGCGCGGGTCAACGCCGAGTATGTCGAGCAGATCACCAACGGCGAGGTCAAGGGCAAGACCGGATCGCTGACGGCCCTGCCGATCATCGAGACCCAGGCCGGTGACGTGTCCGCCTTCGTTCCGACGAACGTGATCTCGATCACCGACGGGCAGATCTTCCTCGAGACGGACCTGTTCAACGCCGGCATCCGTCCGGCGATCAACGCGGGCCTGTCGGTGTCTCGGGTCGGTGGCGCCGCCCAGACCAAGGTCGTCAAGAAGCTCGGTGGTGGTATCCGCCTTGCGCTGGCTCAGTATCGCGAGTTGGCGGCCTTCTCGCAGTTCGCGTCGGATCTCGATGAGGCGACCCGCAAGCAGCTCGAGCGCGGCCAGCGCGTGACCGAACTGATGAAGCAGCGCCAGTACGCGCCGATGAGCGTCGGCCAGATGGCGGTCAGCCTGTTCGCGGTCAACGAGGGCTATCTCGACGATGTCGACGTCAAGAAGGTCGTCGACTTCGAGAGCGCGCTGCAGGGATACATGAAGAGCGCCCAGGCAGCGCTGCTGGAGCAGATCGACTCGACCGGTGACTACTCCGACGAGATTCAGCAGGGCCTTCACGCCGCCCTGAAGGATTTCAAGGCGACCAACACCTGGTAGTCCAAATCGGGGTCGTGGTCCGGCCCGGCGGTGCCGTCTGCCGCTGGGTGGGCGTGACCGATTCGACGACGTCCATGCGGTGCGGCGGCCAAGGTTCGCGGACACGGGTCCCGAACCTGCCCCCGCCGCCAGCTCGGAGCTGAGAGACAATGGCAGGCGCCAAAGAGATACGTTCCAAGATCAGCAGCATCAAGAGCACGCAGAAGATCACGAAGGCGATGCAGATGGTCGCCGCGTCGAAGATGCGCAGGGCCCAGGATCGCATGGCGTCCTCGCGCCCGTACGCGGAGAAGATGCTGCGGGTCATCCACCACCTGTACCATGCGTCGGCTGAGTATCGTCACAGCTACATGGATACCGGCCGGCCGCGCAAACGCATCGGCTACATCATCGTGTCGTCCGATCGCGGGCTATGTGGTGGTCTCAACAGCAACCTGTTCCGCCGCTTGATCGCCGACATGAAGGTTCAGCGCGAGGCCGGTGTCGAGGTGGCCTTCTGCACCATTGGCACCAAGGCGCTTGGCTTCTTCCGGCGCTTCGGCGGCAACGTCATGGGGCAGGTCACGCATCTCGGCGACAAGCCGCACATCGAGGATCTGATCGGCACCGTCAAGGTCATGCTCGACGCCTATGTCGCGGGCGAGATCGACGCCATCTACATCGCCTTCAATACCTTCGTCAACACGATGACGCAACGGCCCACGATCGAGCAACTGGTGCCGCTGAACGCCGAATCCGAGGCCGGACGGACGCACCACTGGGATTACATCTACGAACCCGATGCCCGGGCCGTGCTCGACGCCCTGTTGACCCGGTATATCGAATCGCTGGTCTACCAGTCGGTGGTCGAAAACGGGGCCTGCGAGCAAGCCGCGCGGATGGTCGCGATGAAATCGGCGACCGAGAACGCGGGCAACCTGATCGACGAGTTGCAACTCGTCTACAACAAGGCTCGTCAGGCCGCCATCACGCAGGAGATCTCCGAGATCGTCGGGGGCGCGGCGGCGGTCTAGACCGTCGGGTGGTACGGCCCCGGCTGGGTCCGTCTGGTCAGAACAGAATCAATGACGCATCCAAACAGCCGCAAGGCGATATGAGGAAAAGTTATGAGTTCCGGTAACGTGGTGGAAATCATCGGGGCCGTCGTGGACGTTCAGTTCCCGCGCGATGCGATGCCGAAGGTCTACGATGCGTTGAAGATCGAGGAAGTGGGTTTGACCCTCGAAGTTCAGCAGCAGCTTGGCGATGGGGTGGCCCGGACGATCGCGATGGGCTCGACCGACGGCCTGCGGCGCGGCCTGAGCGTCACGAACACGGGCGCTCCGATCCGTGTGCCGGTCGGTACAGCGACTCTGGGGCGCATCATGGATGTCCTTGGAGAGCCGATCGATCAGAAAGGGGCCGTGGGCAGCGATGAGCGGTGGTCGATCCATCGCCCGGCCCCGAAGTTCGAGGAACAGGCCGCGTCGACCGAGGTCTTGGAGACCGGCATCAAGGTCATTGACTTGATCATGCCGATCGCGAAGGGCGGCAAGGTCGGTCTGTTCGGGGGCGCGGGCGTTGGTAAGACCGTAACCCTGATGGAGCTGATCCGCAACATCGCCGTCGAGCACTCGGGGTACTCGGTGTTTGCCGGCGTCGGCGAGCGGACGCGCGAAGGCAACGACTTCTACCACGAGATGACCGAAGGCGGCGTGCTCGACAAGGTTGCACTGGTCTACGGCCAGATGAACGAACCCCCGGGCAACCGCCTGCGCGTCGCCTTGACCGGTCTGACGATGGCCGAGTTCTTCCGCGAAGAAGGCCGCGACGTGCTGATGTTCATCGACAACATCTATCGCTATACGTTGGCCGGTACCGAGGTCTCGGCGCTGCTCGGACGTATGCCGTCCGCGGTCGGTTATCAGCCGACCCTGGCCGAGGAGATGGGGCGTCTTCAGGAGCGGATCACCTCGACCCGCACCGGCTCGATCACGTCGTTCCAGGCGGTCTATGTTCCGGCCGACGACCTGACCGACCCGTCACCGGCGACGACCTTTGCGCACTTGGACGCGACGCTGGTGCTGTCGCGGCAGATCGCCGAGCTCGGCATCTATCCGGCGGTCGATCCGCTCGACTCGACGAGCCGTATCCTCGATCCGAACGTCGTCGGTCAGGAACACTACGAGACGGCGCGCGCTGTGCAGGGCATCCTGCAAAGGTACAAGGAGCTCAAGGACATCATCGCGATCCTCGGCATGGACGAGCTGTCCGAAGAGGACAAGCTGGCCGTGGCCCGCGCCCGGAAGATCCAGCGCTTCCTGTCCCAGCCGTTCTTCGTCGCCGAGGTCTTCACCGGGTCTCCTGGCAAGTACGTGCCGCTTCAGGAGACGATCGCGGACTTCAAGGCGATCGTCAATGGCGAGTACGATCACCTGCCTGAGCAAGCCTTTTATATGGTCGGCTCGGTGGCCGAGGCCGTGGCCAAAGCTGAGAAGATGTAAGCCTGCGGGGAGTCTGTCATGCCCATGACGATACATGTCGACATCGTAAGCGCCGAAGGGGCGATCCACTCGGGCCTCGCCAACATGGTCTACGCCCCCGGCGAGATGGGCGAGCTTGGCATCGCACCGCGTCATACACCGCTGATCACGCGGCTCAAGGCCGGGGACGTCCGGGTCGAAACCCAAAACGGCGAGATGGAGCATTTTTACGTCTCGGGCGGCATGCTCGAAGTGCAGCCCGATGTGGTCACGGTGTTGGCCGACACGGCGCTGCGCGCTCGCGATATCGACGAGGCTGCCGCGCTCGAGGCCAAGCGGCGCGCCGAGGACGCCCTTGCCGGGCAGGCGGCCGAGTTCGAATATGCGAAGGCCCAGGCCGAACTGGCCGAGGCGATCGCTCAGCTGCGGGCGATCGAAAAGCTGCGCAAGATGAAAGGCGGTTGATCGGCTCCACGTCGGCCAGCAGACCGGGCCCCGCTTCGCGCGGGGCTTTTCGCTTTGGCCCCGACGGTCCAACCGCGCGGCGGTGGGGCCGACACCTGAAGGGCGGCGCATGCGGCGGCGACTCGACAGGACGGCTGCGATCGATGAGCGGCCGTCGGAGCCGCGTCGGCGGCCGCGACGCGCACCGCGCCAAGCTGATAAACTTTCAGTCGAGTAGGTAGCTTCCATCCTTCGGCTGACTCGATTAGGTGCACCAGGGAACACCGTCCATGTCCGACCAGGTCATCGCCCTCGGTAAGTTCGTTTCGCTGACCTACAGTATCCGGGACGAGGCCGGCAATCTGCTCGAGCAGACGGATCTTCCCGTTGGATATATTCACGGTGGTCAGACCGAACTGATCGGCGGGCTCGATCAGGCTGTCGTCGGCAAGCGCGTCGGCGACCAGGTCGAAATCCGCCTCGCGGCCAATGACGCCTTTGGGCCGCGTGACCCGGATTTGACCTTTACCGACGACGTCGACAATGTCCCGCCGGAGTTTCGTTTCGTCGGTGCCGAGATGCCGATGCAGAATGAATCCGGTGATGTCCGGACCTTCTATGTCACGCGCATCGATGACGGCGTGCTGACCGTCGACGGCAATCACCCGCTGGCTGGAAAGGCCCTGCATATCTCCGTCCGGGTCCAGGAGGTGCGTGATCCGACCGAACAGGAGTTGGTGGCCGACGCGCGGTTCTCTCCATCGGGATCCCTGCATTAGAGGTGATGTGCGAATGATGCTCGGAGTGGCTCTGCTGGCGGCGGGGCAGGGCAAGCGGATGCGCTCGGCGTGGCCGAAGGTGTTGCATCGGTTGGCCGGCCGGCCGTTGCTGGCCCATGCCTTCGAGGCGGCCAGTTCGCTGCAACCCGAGCGCATCTGTATCGTTTACGGCCACGGCGGGGATCTGGTGCGCTCGCAGATGAGCGAACTCGACTGCGTCTGGGTGGAGCAGGCGGAACAGCTCGGGACCGGCCATGCGGTCCGTCAGGCCATGATCCGTTTGGCCGATCTCGATCGGGTATTGGTCTTGTACGGTGATGTCCCGCTGATCGAACCCGAAACCCTCGCGCGCTTGGTGGCGCTCGCGGAGGATACGTCATTGGCCTTGCTGACGGTCCGGCTTGCGGACCCAACCGGTTACGGGCGGATCGTCCGCGATCGGCAGGGCCGCGTGCAACGTATCGTCGAGCACGGTGACGCGAGCGCCGAGGAGCAGGCGATCGACGAGGTGAACACCGGCATCCTGATTGCGGATCGCGCCAGGCTCAACGATTGGCTCGGCCGGATCGGGACCGCGAACGCTCAACGTGAGTACTACCTGACCGACGTCATCGGCTTGGCGGTCGAAGATGGCGTCGCCGTCGCGACGACCGCGCCGGCCCGTCACGAGGAGGTGGCGGGCGTCAATGATCGCATCCAATTGGCCCAGCTCGAACGGCTCTACCAGCGGCGGCTCGCCGAAGATCTGATGCGCGATGGTGTTGCGCTCGCCGATCCGGCGCGGCTCGACATCCGGGGGCGGCTGCTGGCCGAGCGGGACTCCTTCATCGATGTCAACGTCGTCGTCGAGGGTGAGGTGCGGCTCGGCGAAGGTGCCCGGATCGGCCCGAATTGCCTGTTGCGGGATTCGGTCATCGGTGCCGGCAGCGAGATCCTGGCCAACAGCGTCCTCGAGGGTGCGCGGATCGGTGTCGGCGCGCGGGTCGGGCCCTTCGCTCGTTTGCGGCCGGGTACGGAATTGGGGGATGCCTCCCGTGTCGGCAATTTCGTCGAGATCAAGAAATCGGCGATCGGGTCCGGCAGCAAGGTCAACCACCTGAGCTACATCGGCGATGCGCGGATCGGCAGCGATGTGAACATCGGCGCCGGCACCATCACCTGCAATTACGATGGCGCGGCCAAGCATGAAACCCGGATTGGCGATGGCGCCTTCATCGGCTCCAACAGCGCCTTGGTGGCACCCGTCGAGGTTGGCCCAGGGGCCACGATCGGGGCCGGTTCCGTGATCACGCGCGATGCGCCGCCCGAGTGTTTGACGCTGGCGCGTGGACGCCAGGTCACGCTGGATAACTGGGTCCGGCCACGAAAGCCATCGAAGAAGCCATAGGGGAGACGGTCTATGTGCGGCATCGTCGGAGCGATCGCGCAACGTCCGGTCGCGGCCATCCTGCTCGAGGGCCTGCGGCGCCTCGAATACCGGGGCTACGATTCGGCAGGTATCGCCGTGCTCGGGCCGGACCGAGAGCTGCGGCGGATTCGCACGCTGGGCAAGGTGGCCCGGTTGCGCGACGAGGTCGAACGGCAGCCCTTGCCCGGCACCCTCGGGCTGGCCCACACCCGGTGGGCGACGCATGGCGAACCCGCGACCCGCAACGCCCACCCCCACCAGTGCCGCGATCGGTGCCTGCTCGTGCACAATGGCATCATCGAGAATCACGAGATACTGCGGCGTGCGCAACTGGAAGGCGGGCACCGGTTCACGAGCGAGACCGATACCGAGGTCATCATCCACGCGATCTTCGATCAGCTCGCCGCCGGTCGCGGTCTGGTCGACGCGGTGCGCGGCGCGACGGACCTGCTGGTGGGTGCCTACGCGCTCGGCGTCATCGACACGCAGGATCCGGAGCGTCTGGTCGCGGCCCGGAAGGGCAGCCCCCTCGTCATCGGTGTCGGCTTCGGCGAGCACTTCATCGCCTCCGATGTGGCGGCACTCCTTCCGGTCACCCATCGCTTCATCTTCCTCGAGGAGGGCGATGTCGCCGACTTGACGCGTGACACGCTACAGATTTGGGATGCATTGGGTCACCCGGTCGTGCGTCCCGTCCGCGAGTCGACGATCCCATTGGACTCGACCGAGCGCGGTTCTTACCGCCACTTCATGTTGAAGGAGATCCACGAGCAGCCGCGCGCGATCGCCGACACGCTCGAGGGACGCCTGACCGCGACCCGGGCCTTGCCGGAGGCCTTCGGCAATCAGGCCGAGACCCTGTTCGCCGGGATCCGTGCGGTCACGATCGTCGCGTGCGGCACCAGCTATCACGCGGGTCTCGTTGCGCGCTCCTGGATCGAAGGGTTGGCCGGGATCCCATGCCAGGTGGAGATTGCGAGCGAGTACCGCTATCGCCGCCACGTGGTCCCCGACGGCGGTCTGTTCGTCGCGATCTCGCAATCCGGTGAGACGGCCGACACGCTGGCAGCGCTGCGGTTGGCCAAGGAATCCGGTTATGCCGCGCTCTTGGCGATCTGCAACGTCCCCGAGAGTTCGCTGGTGCGCGAGTCGGACCTGGTGTTGCTGACCCGGGCCGGTCCCGAGATCGGCGTGGCCTCGACGAAGGCCTTCACGACCCAGTTGGTCTCGTTGCTGCTGCTGACCCTGGTCCTGGGGCGTAGCCATGGACTCGACGAGGCGACTGAAGCGCGCGCGGTGGCGCTGTTGCGTTCCTTGCCGGCCCGGCTCGAAGAGGTCTTGGCGCTCGATGACGCGATCGCGCGGTTGGCCGAACAGTTCGTCGAGAAGCACCATACGCTGTATCTAGGCCGCGGCGAGCAATACCCGATCGCGCTCGAAGGCGCATTGAAACTCAAAGAGATCTCTTACATCCATGCCGAGGCCTACCCCGCCGGTGAGCTCAAGCATGGTCCGCTCGCCTTGATCGACGAGGACATGCCGGTCGTCGCGGTGGCGCCGAACAACGCCTTGTTGGAGAAGCTCAAATCCAATCTTCAAGAGGTTCGGGCGCGTGGTGGGCAGCTCTATGTCTTCGCCGACTACCATGTGGCCATGGATGAGGTCGACGGCGTCACCGTCGTGAAACTTCCCGAGACCGACGACCTGATCGCTCCTTTGGTCTTCGCGATCCCGATGCAATTGCTCGCCTACCATGTCGCGGTCCTAAAGGGTACCGATGTCGATCAGCCGCGTAACCTCGCAAAATCCGTGACCGTCGAATGACATCAGCGCGACCGGCGATCCAATTCTCGGACGCGAATCCCTGTTGACGACCCGCGCAAGCACCGGGTCGGCCAACCAGGCGTCGAGCCTTTTCGGTCCGCTCCACGACGCGGTCGGCTCGGCAGCGAACCTCGGTAGTGGCCAGTGCAGCGACCAGATGCAAGCGGTCAAGCCGATCAGCAGGGCGGCATGAGCCTGATCGATATCGCCCGTCGGCTCCGCGACGAGGTGGCGATCCTCTCTTTCCGTCCCCCGGTGGCCTATGTGTACAACCCGCTCGCCTACGCCTGGCCGGCCCATGAGGCCTATCTGCGCCGCTTCGGCGGCGGCCGGCCGCAGGTCGTCCTGCTCGGCATGAACCCGGGTCCCTTCGGGATGGTCCAGACCGGCGTCCCGTTCGGCGATGTGACCATGGTGCGCGACTGGCTCGGCATCGAGGCCGCCGTCGGCCGTCCGGAGCGCGAGCACCCGAAGCGGCCGGTGACAGGTTTTCGCTGCCCGCGCGGCGAGGTCAGTGGTCAGCGGCTCTGGGGCTGGGCGCAGGCCCGGTTCGCGACGCCGGAGCGCTTTTTCGCGCGCTTCTTCGTCGTCAACTACTGCCCGCTTGCCTTCCTCGAACAGGGTGGGCGCAACCGCACGCCGGATGCCTTGCCAAAGGCCGAGCGCGGCCCGCTGTTCGCCGCCTGCGACCGGGCACTGCGGGCGACCGTCGAGACGCTCGCGCCCGAGTACGTCGTCGGCATAGGCCAGTTCGCCGCGGACCGCGCCGCCGGCGCCCTCGGTGGCCTCGACCTGAAGCTCGGGAGGATCCTGCATCCAAGCCCGGCGAGCCCGGCGGCGAACCGCGGCTGGGCGCGACTGGCCGAGGCGGAGCTTCGCGGGTTGGGCGTGGCGCTGCCGGAATAGGCGGCCGACGGGTGCCGCGCTGGAAAAGCGCGAGTCGGCAGCAATGGCCTGCGCGAGCCTGGCACGACGTGACTGGAGCCGAGCGGCTGGCTGCGCTATGTTAGCGCCAGCCGGTCGAGACCGATATCCAAGCGCCAGCCGGTCTGGCGTGCCCATGATCAGGACCCGTACCCGATGACGATGCAAGACACCCCCCGCGGGGCCTTCCCCGTAACCCGGATGCGGCGCATGCGCCGCGATGCCTTCTCACGCCGCCTGATGCGCGAGACGCTTCTGACGCCGGATGATTTCATCTACCCGGTCTTCGTGCTCGAAGGACGCGGCCAGCGCGAGGCGGTGCCCTCGATGCCTGGCGTCGAGCGGCTGAGCGTCGATCTGCTGGTCGAGGAGGCCCGGCGGATTGCGGCGCTTGGGATTCCGGTCATGGCGCTGTTTCCGGTGACGCCGCCGAGCGCCAAGTCCGAGGACGCGCGCGAGGCCTTCAACCCTGACGGGCTTGCGCAACGCGCGGTGCGTGCGCTGAAGGACGCACTCCCCGAACTCGGCGTCGTCACCGACGTCGCGCTCGACCCCTTCACGACCCATGGGCAGGATGGGCTGATCGACGCGAGCGGTTACGTGCTCAATGACGAGACGGTCGAGGTCCTGACCCGCCAGGCGCTGTCGCACGCCGCGGCCGGGGCCGATGTGGTCGCCCCGTCGGACATGATGGACGGGCGCATCGGCGCGATCCGCGCGGCGCTCGAGGAGGCCGGTCACATCCATACCCGGATCCTGGCCTATTCGGCCAAGTATGCGTCGAGCTTTTACGGTCCGTTCCGCGACGCGGTCGGCTCCGCGGCGAACCTCGGTGGCGGCAACAAGTACAGCTACCAGATGGACCCGGCCAACAGTGACGAGGCGCTGCACGAGGTCGCGCTCGACCTGCGCGAGGGGGCCGACATGGTCATGATCAAGCCGGGGTTGCCGTATCTGGACATCGTGCGGCGGGTCAAGGAGCGCTTCGGCGCGCCGACCTTCGTCTATCAGGTCAGCGGCGAGTACGCGATGTTGAAGGCCGCGAGTCAGAACGGCTGGCTCGACGAACGGGCGGTGGTGCTCGAGGCCCTGGTCTCGATCAAACGCGCCGGGGCCGACGGCATCCTGACCTATTACGCGAAGGACGCCGCCGAGTGGCTCTCCGATTGATGCGCGGCGCCCCGGACCCACGCCGACCATGACCGACCGTTATGCCGTGATCGGCCATCCGATCGCCCACAGCAAGTCGCCGGCGATCCATGCGGCCTTCGCGCGCGAGACCGGCGAGGACCTGGTCTACGATCGCATCCTCGCGCCGCTCGATGACTTCGCCGGCACGGTGCGCCGTTTCATCGCGGCCGGCGGCCGCGGCCTCAATGTCACGATCCCGTTCAAGGAGGCGGCCTGGGCCCTGTCCGATGAACGGGCACCGCGTGCGCAGGTGGCCGGCGCCGTCAATACGCTGAGCCTGTTGCCCGATGGCCGGTTGCGCGGCGACAACACCGATGGCGTCGGGCTGGTTCGCGATCTCGCGACGAACAACGGCTTCGCGTTCGCCGGCACCCGGATCCTGCTGCTCGGCGCCGGCGGGGCGGCCCGTGGTCTGCTGCAGCCGCTGCTCGAGGCCGATCCCACCGAACTGGTCATCGCCAACCGCACCGCGGCCAAGGCCCACGCGCTGGCCGCGCTGATCAGCGACGGCCGGGTGTCCGGTTGCGGGCTCGACGAGCTCGATCGGACCGCCTTCGACCTGATCATCAATGCGACGTCGGCCGGTCTCGACGACCAGGCCCCCCCGTTGCCGAACCAGGTGCTGGCCGCCGGCGGCTGGGTCTATGATCTGGTCTACCGCGACGACCCGACGCCCTTCCAGCACTGGGGCCTGGAGCGGGGCGCTGCGGTCGCGCTCGACGGCCTGGGTATGCTGGTCGAGCAGGCGGCCGAATCCTTCTTCCTGTGGCGCGGCCGGCGTCCGCACACCGCGCCCGTCATCGCCGCCTTGCGCAGCGGAGGTCTCCGATGAGGGTCGCGGTCCTGGGTCTCGGTCTGATGGGCTCGGCGATCGCTACGCGACTGCACGAGCGCGGTTGGGCGGTCGTCGGCTGGAATCGGTCTCCGGGACCGGCCCAGTCGCTGGCCGATCGAGGCCTCGAGACCCGCGATCGGGCGGCCGATGCGATCGAATCGGCCGAGGTCGGGTTGCTGGTCTTGAGCGATGCCGCGGCAATCGCCGAGACGCTGTTCGCGACCCCGATGCCCTTGGCCGGTCGGACCCTGATCCAGATGGGCACGATCGCCCCGGATGAGAGCCGCGACCTGGCGCACCGGGCGGCCGATGCCGGCGCCGGCTATCTCGAGGCGCCGGTCCTCGGCAGCCGGCCCGAGGCCCTGGCGGGACGCTTGTTGGTCATGGTCGGCGGTCCACCGGACCTCGTCGAGCGCTGCCGTCCGCTGCTGGCCGCATTGAGCGAGCGGCCCGAACGCATCGGTGATGTGGGCCAGGCGGCCGCGCTGAAACTCGCGCTGAACCAGTTGATCGCGGGGCTGACCGCGAGCTTCGCGTTGAGTCTCGGTCTGGTCCGTCGCGAGGGCATCGCGGTCGAGCAGTTCATGACCCTGCTGCGCGGCAGCGCCCTCTATGCGCCGACCTTCGACAAGAAACTCGACAAGTACCTGACGCAGGATTTCGGGAGCGCGAACTTCTCGCTGAAGCATCTGTTGAAGGATCTGCGCCTGTTTCACGCCGCCGCCGACAAACACGGCCTCGACACGGCCACGGTCGGCGCGATCGAGTCCGCCGTCGAGCGGGGCCTCGAGAATGACCTTGGCGATCAGGACTACTCGGCCTTATATCAAATACTGGTCCCGACACGAACACCGCCCCGGTAGCGCGTCCCGCGCTGACCGGGATGCCCGCGCCGGCCGCGGCCGATACCCGATCGATCAGTGCCCACTTCCGCCAGGTGACCCGATGACCCCGCTGCACGAGATCGCCGATCGCTTCGCCGCCGAGGCCCCGGCGGCCGATTACTGGACCCTGCGACTGGTCGCCGAGGAGAGCGACCGGCTCGCGGTGCGGCAAGGGGTCGCGGAACCCAGTGCGCTGTCGTTCGGCGCCGGTGCGATGGTCACGCTGGTCGTCGACGGCGGTGTGGGCTATGGCGCGACCAGCGACCTGAGTCCGGCGGGCCTGCGGGCCGCCGCCGAGCAGGCGCGCAGGCATGCCGCCCTGCACGCGCGTCATGGCCTGTTCGATGCGCGGCTCTATCCGCGCAGCGCCCTCCAGGCCGACTATCGAAGCGAAACCGCCGAGCCCTGGCACGCGCTCGCGATCGCGGACAAGCTCGCGCTGCTCCACGACGCCTGCCGCGCGCTCGAGATCGACGCGCGGATCGTCGACAGCGTCGCCTGGCTCGAATACGAGCACATCGAACAATGGCTGGTCACCAGCGACGGGGGGCGGATCGCGCAGACCCTCGAACGGGTCGCGCCGGGCGTCGCGGCCGTCGCCAATGCCGGCAGCCAAACCCAGCGGCGCCGGGGCGGCGGTTTCGACGAGTGCCGGCAAGGCGGGCTCGAGCGGCTGCATGCGGCGCGGCTCGTCGAGGACGCCCGGCGTGTCGCCGAGGAGGCCCTGGCCCTGCTCGCGGCGCCGGAATGCCCGACGGGCGTCATGGACCTGGTGCTGATGCCGAGTCAGATGATCCTTCAGATCCACGAGAGCATCGGTCATCCGCTCGAGCTCGACCGGATCCTCGGCGACGAGCGCAATTACGCCGGCACCAGTTTCGTGACGCCCGAGATGTTCGGCCGCTATCGTTACGGATCGACGCTGCTCAACGTGACCTGCGACCCGACCGTCTCCGGTGAGCTCGCCAGCGGCGTCGCCGATGACGAGGGGACCCCGGCCGAGCGCGTGCATCTGATCCGTGATGGGATCCTCGAACGCCCGCTCGGCGGTCGGCTGTCGCAGGCCCGTGCCGGACGAGCCGGCGTTGCCTGCGCGCGCGCCAGCGGCTGGGACCGTCCACCGATCGACCGGATGACGAACATCAACCTGGAGCCCGGCGACAGCGCACTTGCCGACCTGATCGCCGGTGTCGAACGCGGCGTGCTGATGGACACGAACCGATCCTGGTCGATCGACGACAGCCGCAACAAGTTCCAGTTCGGCTGCGAGCTCGGCCGGCTGATCGAGGACGGCGAGCTTGGGCGCCTGGTCCGCAACCCCGGTTACCGCGGCATCTCGGCCGGCTTCTGGCGCAGCCTCGATGGCGTGGGTGGACCCGCGACCCGCGAGGTGCGCGGTGTGCACAATTGCGGCAAAGGCGAGCCGAACCAGGCGGTGGCCGTCGGTCACGCGACGCCACCGTGTCGCTTCCGCGGCGTCCAGGTCTTCGGGGGCGGCGAATGAACCAGGACGACTTCTTCGCGCTGGCCGATGACCTGGCCGCCGCGCGCCGCGGCAACGAGCAGCTCTTCTGTTGGCTCGACGGCGAGGACTCGGATTTCGTCCGGCTCAACGGCAACCGCGTCCGTCAGGCCGGCCATGTGCGCCGGCGGGCGCTGCACCTGACCCTGATCGACGGCGAGCGCCAAGTCGAGGGCGATGGCGAACTGGCGGGCTCGCCGGCCGTGGATCGCGACCGGTCCCGCGAACTGCTCGCGCGATTGCGGGACCGTCTGCCCCATGTCCCGGCCGATCCCTTCCTGCACGTCTCGACCGATCCCAGCGCGAGCGACCGCGCGGTCGGCGAGTCCGGACCGCCGACCGAGATCGCGATCGAAACGCTGCTCGCGGCCGCCGAGGGCCTCGATCTGGTCGGCATCTGGGCGAGCGGCGCGATCAGGCAAGGCTTGGTCAGCTCCTACGGCCACCGCCACTGGCATCAGAGCCAGAGTTTCCACCTGGATTGGAGCGCTTACCTGGAGCGGGACAAAGCGGTCAAGGCCAGTTACGCCGGGCTGACCTGGGAGCCGGAGCAGCTGACGCGGACGGTCGCCGAGCAGCGCGCCCAGCTCGCGCTGATCGCACGCCCGCCGCGCGACTTGGCGCCCGGCCGGTACCGGGCCTATCTGGCGCCGGCGGCGGTGGAGGAACTGCTGGGTCTGCTCGCGTGGCGCGGGTTCGATCTGAAGAGTCACCGTACCAGCCAGACGCCGCTGCTGCGGCTGGTGCGCGGCGAACGGGCCTTCGCCCCGGCGATCACGCTGACCGAGGAGTTCGGCCGTGGGCTGATGCCGGGCTTCACCGCGGAAGGCTTCGTGACACCGGCGTCGGTCCCGCTGATCGAGGCCGGGCGCTACGCGCAATGCCTGGTCGATGCACGCGACGGGCGCGAGTATGGTGTGCCGGTCAACGCAGCCGGCGGGGCCCCCGAGTCGCTGGCGATGGCTGCGGGCGAGATTGCCGACGAGGCGATCCTGACGCGGCTGGATACCGGTCTCTATATCGGCAACCTCTGGTACTCTAACTGGTCGGATCCGAATGACTGCCGCTTGACCGGCATGACCCGCTTCGCCTGCTTTTGGGTCGCCGATGGCGAGATCGTCGCGCCGATACCAGTCATGCGCTTCGACGACTCGCTCTATCATCTGCTCGGCGAGCGGTTCGAGGGCCTGACGCAACGCCGCGAACAGCGGCTTGCCGCGGACACCTACGGCGGGCGCTCGACCGCGAGCGCACTGTTGCCGGGCCTGTTGGTCGGCGGGATCGACTTGACGCTGTAATGCGCAGGCCGTAGCCCCGATCCGGTGCCCAAGCGGTTGCGCGGGACCGATCGGCACCTCGGTGCGACGAGGCCTGCGACCCAGCTTACGACCAGGCCGGCGCGGCCTGCGAGCGCGACGAAGGAGGTTTAGGAGATCATGACGACGACCGTCGCCACCCTACTGGAGGATCCGGCGCTGGCGCTGCGGCTGGTCGCCGGCGAAGCCGGGCTCGATCGCCCGGTCCGCTCGCCGCAGCTCAACCGGCCGGGTCTCGAGTTGACCGGCTACTTCGACGCCTTCCGCGCCGAGCGCATCCAGGTGCTCGGCAATGGCGAGATCTCCTATATCCTCGGCCATCCCGATCGCCGTGTGATCGAGGGCCATCTGCATCGCCTGCTCGGTGCCGATGTCCCATGCATTATCGTCACCAATGCGCGGCAGCCACCGCCGTCGGTGCTCGAGTGCGCGCAGACCCTGGGCGTGCCGATCCTGTCCTGTCCTTACACGACGACCAAGCTGCACAAACGCCTGTGGGAACATCTCGACGCCGAGTTCGCGCCCGAGATTACGCTGCACGGTGTGCTGATGGACATCCACGACATCGGCGTCTTGCTGCTCGGCGACAGCGCCGTCGGCAAGAGTGAATGCGCGCTCGAGCTGTTGCGCCGCGGTTTTCACCTGGTGGCCGACGACATGGTCACGGTCAAGTGTCTCGGCGAGTCGATCCTGGTCGGCCGCGCGACCGAGCTCCTGCCGTACCACATGGAGGCCCGCGGGCTCGGCATCATCGACGTGCGGATGCTATACGGCGTCGCGGCGGTGCTGCCCGAGAAGCGCATCACGCTCGCGATCACGCTGGTCGAATGGGACGCGAGCGTCGAATACGACCGCACCGGCCTGGCCGATGCGAGCCTGTGCATCCTCGACATCGAGATCCCGCACCTGACGATCCCGGTCCGGCCGGGCCGCAACCTCGGTACGCTGGTCGAGGCCGCGGCGTTGAACCAGAAGCTCAAGGAGCTGGGCATCCATACCGCGCGCCTGATGGAGGAGCGGATCCGCGAGCAGATGGACGAAGACCAGCGGCGACGCGCCGGGCGCTAGGAACGACCGAGGAGGGCGAGACCTCGGCGACCCACTCGCTACGACAAGGCGCGAACGGATCACCCGAGGGCGGCGGTGTCGGGCGCGTGTCGGCTGGGTTATCCCCGCTGGGGATCGGGTCGGGTCCGTGGCGCCGCGGCGGCGTCGGTCAGCCAGTGAAGTTCGCCGCCCGCGGGCTCGATCAACTGCGCGGGCCAGACATCGGGTTGGTACGGTCCCTCCCGCACATTCCAGATCATCTGCGCCTTGCCCGCGCCCCGGACCAAAAAGGCTTTGCTGCGTGCGGCATTGATCAGCGGCGCCGTGAAGGTCACCCGCCAGCTGCGCATCACCTCCACGTATTGCGCCACCACCAGGCGCTCTCTCTCGCGCAATGACGCGGTGCCCGGAAACAGCGACGCGGTATGGCCGTTGTCGCCCAAGCCCAACAGGATCAGATCGAAAACCGGACAGGCGGCGGTGCGAAACCACGCCCTGATCTCCTGTTCATAGCGCAGCGCCTCGTTCGCCGGATCGTCCTCGCCGCGAATGCGGTGAACGTTGGTGACCGGGATCGGCCCCTGATCCAACCACGCCTCCCGAGCCATCCGGTAGTTGCTGTCTGGATCATCGGGCGGCACGCAGCGTTCATCCCCGAAGAAGACTTGGACCCTGTCCCAGGCGAGCCGCTGTCGGTAATCCTCTCGCGCGAGTCGTGCATAGACCGACTTTGGTGTTCCACCCCCGGATAAGGCCAGCGTGAATCGACCGCGTTCGGCGATGGCCTTGGCCGCGGCCTCGGTGATGAAGGCTGCCGCGCCGTCCACGAACGACGGGCTGCCGTTGAAGACCCATAGTCGAGACATGTTCGCATCGCCCCCTAACTGTCATGCCCGCAGGCAAGGCACCCCAAAGGATCACAGGAGCCACGGAAACTCACCGATCGAATCAGCACTGTGTCGACTGATCCGTCACTTGGTCTTTCTTCGGCATGCATCCAGGTGCTTCCGTGGCTCTATCTTCGAGCTAGACCGGATCCCTCGCCGTGGCGTCTTCCGCTCCCCCTGTCTCCTTGTCCGAGCTGTCGAGCAGAAGCGCTTCGAGGCTGATGGACAGCCGGTCGTGCGACGCCGCGGCATCTGTCGCGACGATCTTGGCGAGCCGCCGACGCCAAGCCGTCGCGTCCGTTGCGGCCGGGATGTGCTCGCCACGCAGGTCGAGCCCGAGCGCACGCACCACGTCGGCGAGTGTGGTCGATGCCGCTTCGCGGACCGGGAGCCAGCGGCCCGCGGCCGTGCAATCGGCCAATTCGGCTTCGCGCAGCTCCTCCAACACCGCGTCGGGTAGTGGCCCGAAGACCTCCGGCGCCGCAGCTAGGCTGTGGTGCGTGACCGGTCGTCCCCGCCGGGTGTCGCGATAAAGCAGGGCGAGGACACTCAGCGCCATGGTCAGGCGGGTGCCCGGCGGCAGCGGCGAGCCGATCTCCAGCGCCGGACGACCCCAGGTCGGCAGTTCCGCCGTCACCACGGCGCCGGCCAGGATCACCGCCCAGGACAGGTACATCCAGACCAGGAACATCGGGATGACGGCGAGCGTGCCATAGACATTGCCGTAGACGGGGAATGTCGTGACGTAGAGGGTGAATCCTGACCTGAGCAGGGTGAAGGCGATCGCGGCCAAGAGGCCGCCGAGCAGCGCATGGGTGATCAGGACCGGACGGTTGGGAACGACCGTGTAGAGGATCGTGAAGGCCACCGTCAGTATCAGTGTCGGGAGGATCTGCGGCAGCCAGGCGGGCGAGGCTGGGATGGTGTCGGTGGCGATGGTGCGCGTGAAGGCGGAGACATCCATCGCCAGCGAGAAGCTCACCCCGATCAGCAGCGGACCAAGGGTCAGGATCGCCCAGAAGACCAGCAGCCGGCGGACGATCGGTCGGGTTTCCGTCGCCTTGAAGATCCTGTCGATTGCCGTCTCGATGGTGACGAAGAGAAACAAGGCCGTGATCGCCAGGCCGATGATGCCGACGGCCGTGAGTCCACGCGCCCGGCCGACGAACGACTCGATGTAGTCCCTCACCGACTCGACCGCGGTGGGCACCAGATGGTGAATCAGAAATGTCTCCATTTCTCCCTGGATGTCGCCGAAGACCGGAAACGCTCCCATCACGGCGACGCCGATGGCGGTCAGCGGCACCAGCGCCAAGATCGACGTGTAGCTGAGCGAGGCGGCGGCGGAGAAACAGCGATCCTCGTCGAAACGCCCGGCGCAGCGCCTGAGGAATTGCAGCGTGTCGAGGCCGGCGGATCGAGAAAGCGACTGCACCACGAGACAGTCTCCCGGTGTTGAGGTGTCGCGCGACATCATAGCGACCCAAGCGACGGCACGGGAACCGCCTGTTGCGGCGCAGCCCATCGGCTGCGCCAACCCCGCGCGTGAAGGCCGTGACGCGGTTGGTCAGGA
This sequence comes from Thioalkalicoccus limnaeus, assembly GCF_041197575.1. Lineage (NCBI taxonomy): Bacteria > Pseudomonadati > Pseudomonadota > Gammaproteobacteria > Chromatiales > Chromatiaceae > Thioalkalicoccus > Thioalkalicoccus limnaeus. Next base: position 130,973 of record NZ_JBDKXB010000002.1, read on the forward strand.
CTCGATCATCTGCGCCAGGCCATGACCCGGTGGGACCATCGGCAGCACGTTTTCGGCCTTGTCGATCCACACATCGACGAGCACTGGCCCGGCGGTGGCCATGGCCTGGCGCAAGGTGTCGGCCAAGCCTGCCGGGTCCTTGACCCGCATCGTGGTCAAGCGCGGGTAGACCTGACTCAGGCCCATCAGGTTCGGCAACTGGCGGCGACAGGTCTGGTCGATGTCGATGCAATCCGGTTCGCATTCGTCGTTGCGGGCCAGGCAGGTCTCGTAGTGATGGCCGCCGTCCATCATGTCCTCCCATTGCCGAACCATGCCGAGGAAGCTGTTGTTCAACACGAACATCTTCAGAGGGATGCGATTCGCAACGACGGTCGCCAGTTCCTGGATGTTCATCTGGAAGCTGCCGTCGCCGTCGATCAGGACCACGGGCTGTTCGGGATTCGCGAACCAGGCGCCGATCGCGGCGGGCAGCCCGAAGCCCATGGTCCCGAGGCCGCCCGAACTGATCCACTGGCGCGGCCGCGCGAAGCGATAATACTGGGCGGCCCACATCTGGTGCTGTCCGACGCCGGTCACCAGGGTCGCCGTGCCGTCGGTCAATTCGGACAGGATCTCGATGACCGCCTGCGGTTTGATGTAGTCGGACGACGGATAGGGCATCGGCATCTGTGTCCGCCATTCGGCGATCTGCGCCATCCAGTCGGGATGCTGGGCCCGGCGCGCCGAGGCGTGGGCATGCTCGAAGAAGGCGTCGAGCGTCGCGACCAGGGCCAGGTCGGTTCGCACCGTCTTGTCGATCTCCGACGGGTCGATGTCGACATGCGCGATGCGCTTGCCGGTCGCGAAGCCCTTGACCGCGACGCGGTCATCGAACCGACCGCCAAGGCTCAAGACCAGATCGGCGTCGCGCAGCGCATAGTTCGCCGGGATGCTGCCGTGCATACCGGGCATCCCCAGGTTGTGGCGCAGCGCGAACGGAACGGCGCCGAGGCCGTTGAAGGTTGTGGTCACGGGTGTGTCGAACTGTTCGACGAAGCGGCACAGCGCGGCGGCCGCCCCGGCATGGATGATGCCGCCGCCGGCCTTGATCACCGGCCGCTCGGCGGTGGCCAGGGCCGCGAGGATCGCGTCGGCGCGGGCCGCATCGAAGGGGATCGGTTCGCGGTGGCGCTGACGCGGTGGGTTCTGGCGCCCGACGCTGGCGAGTTGCGCGTCCTTGCAGATGTCGACGACCACCGGGCCTGGCCGGCCGCTGCCGGCGAGGGCGAAGGCCTCGCGCAGGACCCACTCGAGATCCGCGACGTCCTTGACGAGGAAGTTGTGCTTGGAGATCGGCCGTGTCATGCCGACGGTGTCGACCTCCTGAAAGGCGTCGCTGCCGATCGCGAAGCTCGGCACCTGGCCGGTGATGAAAACCGTCGGAACCGAGTCCTTGTGCGCGTCGGCGATCGGGGTGGCCAGATTGGTCGCCCCCGGACCCGAGGTGGCCAGCGCGACGCCGACCCGGCCGCTGGCCCGGGCATAGCCTTCGGCCGCATGTCCGGCTCCGCCTTCTTGACGGCACAGGATGAACCTTGGAACCTTTTGTTTGCGGCGCATGCGTTTGTTCAGTTCGACGTGCAGCGGGATGACGGCGCCGCCGGTGTGTCCAAACAGGTATTCGACGCCCAGATCGTTCAACACGTCGAAGAACAGGGCGGCACCGGTACGCGGGGTATTGGTCATCTCAGGCATCGTCATCGTCGGTTGTGGTTGGGTGGGTAACCCCCATGATCCTGTTTCGAAGGCTTATTCGCAATGCTGCCGCCGCACCCTGGCGCCACATGGAGGCCCCGTCGGTCCGCCTAACAGAGGATACCCCGATTATGAAGGATTCCAACACCCGCGCCGACGATCTGCCCTCGCGTATCGGAAAGGGCATGATGCTCGGCGCCTGGGTGACCGGATTGGCGATCCTGTGGCTGTTTTTCCAGGGCGTCGTCGATCGCCAGCAGAATCCGAACCCGGATCCATCGCTCGAGCTCGGCGCGGCCGGTCTGCCGCAGGTGGTGCTGGTCCGAAACCGGGCTGGTCACTATGTCGCAAACGGCACCATCAATGGTCATCCAGTGACCTTCCTCCTCGACACCGGGGCCACGACCGTCGCCATGCCGCTGGATCTGGCCCGCCGGTTGGATCTGACGTTGCGTCCAGGCGGCCTCAGCCGCACCGCGGGTGGCTATGTGGCGACCTACAGCACTCTGTTGGATTCGGTGGACCTGGGTGGTTTGGAGGCACGGCAGGTCCGCGCCTCGGTGCTGCCGGACATGCCGGGCCGGGAGGTGCTGCTCGGCATGAGCTACCTGAAACGTTTCGAGATGATCCAGACCGGCAACACCCTGACCTTGCGTCATCCATCCGGTTGAAGGACCCGTTGGGGCGATCCGATCGGCGGCTGGTCGGCTTTCCGATTGCGATTGCGCGGCGCGGCGGTGACAATCGGGCCGATGCGGCTTTTTCGAGACAGGAACGGCGAGGCCTGCCTGTCGTCGGCGATTCCTCACAGCGAAGGCCACTATGGACCCGAAAGAGGATCTGGACCCGGAATCCCCAACATCCCGCGCCGATCCAGCCGGGCGCCCGAAGGCGACGCGGCGGGACACCGACCGGCGGGATGACCGAGACCTCGACTCGGTCGCCGATCTGTTTGCATTGGAACAGGAGGCGGAGCGGACGCGGGCGGCCCTACTGGACCGCGAGCGCGCCCTGGAGTCGATCTCGGCCGAGTGCCGCCGGCTCGAGGATCTGATCGAGGACCGGCACCTCGCCTACGATGGGCTCAAGCAGGAGCACGAGCGAAAACTCCGGGCACTCGACCTGGCCCGACAGCGCATCGCACAGCTCGAAGCCGAGCTCGAGCGCCTTCGCTCACGCGAGACGAGCGGTTGGGCGGCTCCGCTCGCCGATGACACGGAACCGGGGCGCCCGCTGTCGCCGGCCTGGGCCATCCCGGTGCGCTCCGGTGTGGTCGCGCTGCTGGTCGTCGCGAGCCTGGCTGCCGGCGCTGGGCTGACCATGCTCTGGTCATCGCTGGGGACCTGGTGGAACGGCACTCGAACCCCGCCGGCACTGGCCGAACGGTCGGAACCCACGCCGTCGCTGTCGACGCCAACGGAACCGGGGGCCGCTGTGGAACCCGAGGCAACGACAGCGCCGCCCGCCGTGGTCGTCGGGGTTCGGCAGGACCGGTTGCGCGACGGCTCACCCGGGCCGCTGCTGATGGAGCTTGCTGGTGGCCGCTTCGTCATGGGTCGGGAGACCCCGGGTGCGCCCGATGCCTACCCGGCGCGCGAGGTACAGGTCGGTGCCTTCTTGATCGGCGTCCACGAAGTGACGTTCGACGATTATGACCGGTTCGTGCGCGCAACCGGTCGGCGTGCTCCGCGGGACTTCGGATGGGGCCGGGGTTCGCGACCGGTCGTCGATGTCGACTGGTCCGACGCCCAGGCTTATCTGGCTTGGCTCTCGCGCGAGACCGGGCAGCGCTATCGGTTGCCAAGCGAGGCCGAATGGGAATTCGCTGCCGGCGGTGGGAGCGAGACGTCGTTTTGGTGGGGCGCCTCCGTGGAAACCGGTCGCGCGGCGTGTTTCGATTGCGGTAGTCCCTGGGACGGGCTCTCTACGGCGCCGGTCGGCCGTTTTCCCGCCAACCCGTTCGGCCTCTACGACACGGCCGGGAATGTTGCCGAGTGGGTGGCCGATTGTTACCGGCCGAACTACGAGGGCGCGCCGCTCGACGCGCGGCCCTGGGATCAGGGCGCGTGCGAATTTCGCGTCGAGCGCGGTGGTTCCTTTGCGCGTTCGGCCCATTCGATGCGCACCTTCGTCCGCGGCCGCATGGCGTCGGACACCCGGCTCAATCTGCTCGGCTTCCGGGTTGCGCGCGACCCCTGAGGCAACTCCTTCAAGATAAAATACCCTGTAGGTCGGGTTAGGCGCGCCAACTCGGAACCTGAAGTACCCGGTATGCGCTCGATGCGCGCCGCAACCCGGCATCGCCTCGGACGGCGATGTCGTGCCGATTCAGATCAGCACGACATCGTACTGTTCCTGGGTATAGAGTGCCTCGACCTGGAGCCGCACCGGTTTGCCGATAAAGGCCTCCAGTTCGGCCAGATAGGCCGATTCTTCGTCGAGCAAGCGGTCGACGACCTCCTGCGAGGCCAGCACCAACAGGCTCTCGATGTCGAACTGCCGGGCCTCGCGCAGGATCTCGCGAAAGATCTCGAAACAGACGGTTTCGGCGGTCTTGACGGTGCCGCGGCCGCCGCAGCAGGGGCAGGGTTGGCACAGAACATGTTCGAGCGATTCGCGCGTGCGCTTGCGCGTCATCTCGACGAGACCGAGCGTCGAGACCTCGGAGATGTGGGTCTTCGCGTGATCGCGGGCCAGGCACTTCTCCAGCGCCCGCAGGACCTGGCGCTTGTGCTCGTCGTCCGTCATATCGATGAAATCGATGATGATGATGCCGCCGAGGTTGCGCAGCCGCAGTTGCCGACAGATCGCCTGAGCCGCCTCGAGGTTGGTCTTGAAGATGGTCTCCTCGAGATTGCGATGGCCGACGAAGGCTCCGGTGTTGACATCGATCGTCGTCATCGCCTCGGTCTGTTCGATCACCAGGTGGCCGCCGGATTTCAACTGGACCTTGCGCTGCAGGGCCTTCTGGATCTCGTCCTCGACGCCGTAGAGGTCGAACAGCGGACGCTCGCCCTGGTAATAGTCGAGGCGGTCCTCGATCTCGGGGATGTACTTGGCGGCAAAGGGCCGGGCGCGTTCGAACATCGCGCGCGAATCGATCCGGATCCGCTCGACATCGGGTGTCACCAGGTCGCGCAGGGCACGCAGTGCGAGCGGCAGGTCGTCGTGGATCAGGCCGATTTCGCTGGTGCCTTCGCACCGTTCGCGAATCCCGCGCCACAGCTTGGCCAGAAAGGCCATGTCCCGGTTCAGTATTTCGGCGTCGAGGCCTTCGGCCGCGGTGCGTGCGATGTAACCCCCGGCATCCGGATGGTCCTCCACGTAGGTTTGCAGGATCTCGCGCAGCCGTTTGCGCTCGTCCTCGTCCTCGATCTTCTGCGAGACGCCGGTGTTGTGCAGCGATGGCATGAAGACCAGATAGCGCGACGCGAGCGAGATATTGGTCGTCAGGCGCGCACCCTTGGTGCCGAGCGGATCCTTGATCACCTGTACGACGATGGTGTCGCCTTCGCGCACCAGGTCGTTGATCTGATCGCTGCGCGGTTCGCCGTCGACGCTGATGATGTCGGAGGCGTGCAGGAAGGCGGCGCGTTCCAGACCGATCGCGACGAACGCCGCCTGCATGCCCGGGAGCACGCGGCACACCTTGCCCTTGTAGATGTTGCCGACGAGCCCGCAGCGCTCGGCGCGCTCGATGATGATCTCCTGGACGACCCCGTTCTCGACGACGGCGACCCGGGTCTCGGGCGGGGTCACGTTGATCAGTATCTCTTCGCTCATGTGGTCGGGCCCGCGTGCTGTCGTCGTGGTTCCAGATGCTGGTCGAAGCCTCGGACGGCCCGCTTTGCCCGCCCCGATGCGGACTGGCCGCCGCCGGTCAGGCGCATGGCGTCGCGTCGCCCGCTGCCACGAGGGGATCGAAGCCTGCGGTGGTCAGTAGTTGGGCCGTTTCGAACAGCGGTAGGCCCATGACGCCCGAATAGCTGCCGACGATCTGCGTGACGAACAAGGCCCCGAGTCCCTGAATCGCATAGGCGCCGGCCTTGTCGCAGGGCTCGCCCGTCGCCCAATAAGCGGTCGCCTCAGCGGGCGTGATCGGGCGAAACAGGACTTGGCTGTCGCTCGAGGCCGTTTGTTCGATACCGTCATGGAGCAGCGCGATCCCAGTCACGACTCGATGGGCACGCCCGGACAGGCAGGCCAGCATCGCCAAGCCCTCGTCGCGCGTGCGCGGTTTGCCGAGGATCTGCGAGTCGACTACGACCGAGGTGTCGGCGGCCAAGATCGCGATCTCTGGTCCATCGGCCCCGTAGGCCGCTGGCGCGGCAAGGATCGCGGAACGGCCAGCGCGGGCCTTGGCCAGCGCGAGACGGATCACGAGGTCTGTCGGCGATTCCGTCGGGTGAGGGGTCTCGTCGAGATCGACCGCGACGATTCGGTGACGGACCCCGATCTGATCGAGCAGGGCACGTCGTCGGGGTGATCTGGACGCGAGATAGAGCGGTCGGGTACTGGACATCACGACTCCGTCAAGCTCGATGATAAGGGTGGCCTTGCACCAGGGTCCAGGCCCGGTAGACCTGTTCGGCCACGAGGATCCGCACCAGCGGGTGCGGAAAGGTCAGGGTCGACAGCGACCAATGTTGGTCGGCACGGGCCAGGCAGTCCTCGGCCAAGCCGTCGGCACCGCCGACCAACAGTGCCTGATCACGGCCGCCGGCGAGCCAGCCGCGCAACTCGTCGGCTAGGCGTTCGGTGGACCAGGCACGCCCGCGTTGATCCAACGCGATGATCCCGGCCCCCTTGGGCACCGCCTTCAAGAGGCGTTCGCCTTCTTCGCGGATCGCTTTGGAGGTCGACGTCGCCTTGCCGCGGTGCGCCGGTTCGATCTCGATCAGGCGGAGCGCGCACTCGGGCGGCAGGCGCCGCGCATACTCGTCGAAGCCGGCCTGCACCCAATCCGGCATCCGCCGGCCGACGCCGAGCAGATGGATCCGCATCCGTTCACGGCGCCGGAGCGCGCCTCGCAGAGCGGCGGCGGTCGGCCAGTCGAGTCATTCGATATTGCCTCCTCGTCAGGTGCGCGGCGCCGCGCCGCTGCTTCAGAGCCGCGTTGACGGCGAGTCCGACCGCGGCGGCACCAGGCAGGACCCGGCCGCCATAGGATACCTTATGATAACGTTTACGCTTTGCTTGTATTGGATCCAGCCCAATGACCCAAGGTTACGACCTCGTGTTGGTCGATGGCTCGTCGTATCTGTTCCGCGCCTATCACGCGCTGCCGAAGCTTTCGAACTCGCATGGCGAGCCGACCGGAGCCTTGGTCGGTGTCCTCAACATGCTGCGCAAGCTGATCGACGACTATCAGCCGGAGCGCATCGCGGTGGTCTTCGATGCGCCGGGCCGGACCTTCCGTGACGATCTGTTCCCCGACTACAAGGCCACCCGACCGCCGTTGCCGGAGGATCTGCGCGCGCAGATCGAACCCTTGCACGAGGTGGTCCGGGCCATGGGCCTGCCATTGCTCGCCGTTCCCGGGGTCGAGGCCGACGATGTGATCGGTACGCTGGCGACGCAGGCCGCGGCAGCCGGCCTGCGCACGCTGATCTCGACCGGTGACAAGGACCTGGCTCAGCTGGTGGATGAGCGGATCACGCTCGTCAACACGATGAGCGGTGCCCAACTGGATCCCGAGGCCGTTCGCGCCAAGTTCGGCGTCCCGCCGGAGCGGATCGTCGATCTGTTGGCCTTGACGGGCGACAACGTCGACAACATCCCTGGCGTGCCGAATTGCGGGCCCAAGACCGCTGCCAAGTGGCTTCAGGCCTATGGCGATCTGGATGGTGTGATGGCGCGGGCCGATGAGGTCAAGGGCAAGGTCGGCGACAACCTGCGCGCGGCACTCGACCGGCTGCCGTTGACGCGAGACCTGACCCGCGTGCGTCGTGATCTGTCGTTGGATCTGTCGCCCGATGATCTGCGACCGGCCCAGCCGGATCTGAAGGCGTTGCGCGACTGGTATCGGCGGCTCGAGGCCAGACGCCTGCTCGCGACGCTGCCCGACGACGGGGAGTTGGCCCACGCGACGGCGGTCAGCGCGGCGCCGGGTTACGAGCTGATCCTGACCGAGGCGGCATTCGAGGCCTGGTACACCCGCCTCGAGCAGGCGCCTTTGTTCGCATTCGATACCGAGACGACGGCCCTCGATTACATGCGCGCGGAACTCGTCGGGGTCTCCTTTGCCGTCGAGCCCGGGCGAGCGGCCTATGTGCCGCTGGCGCACGACTACCCCGGTGCGCCGGATCAGCTCGACCGCAATTGGGTGCTCGATCGGCTGCGTCCTCTGCTCGAAGATCCCGATCGTCCCAAGGTCGGTCAGAACCTCAAGTACGACATGAGCGTGCTGGCCCGTTATGGGGTCGCGCTGCGGGGACTGGCGCACGACACCATGCTCGAGAGCTATGTCCTCGATAGCACCGCGACCCGGCACGACATGGACTCGCTGGCCAAGAAATACCTGGATCGGGATACCATCCGGTTCGAGACGATCGCGGGCAAGGGCGCCAAGCAGCTGACCTTCAATCAGATCCCGCTCGAACAGGCTGGCGATTACGCGGCCGAGGACGCCGAGGTGACCTTGAGTCTCCATCGGGCGCTGTGGCCGCGCATCGAGGCGCTGCCGGGCCTGTCCGGCCTTTATCGCGAGATCGAGATGCCGCTGGTGCCGGTGCTGTCGCGGATGGAGCGCGCCGGCGTGCGCATCGATCGCGAGCTGCTCGCGGCGCAGAGCCAGGCCTTGGCCGAGCGGATCCAGGCCCTCGAAGGCCAGGCGCATGCGGTGGCCGGGCGGCCATTCAATCTCGGGTCGCCGAAACAGATCGGCGCCATCTTCTTCGATGAGCTCGGGCTGCCGGTCGTCGCCAAGACCCCGACCGGCGTGCCTTCGACCTCGGAGGGCGTCCTCGAGCAACTCGCGAACGACGGCCATGAGCTACCACGGTTGATCCTCGAACACCGCCGCCTCGCGAAGCTGCGTTCGACCTACACGGACAAGTTGCCGCAGATGGTCAACGCGCACACCGGCCGCGTCCACACCTCCTACCATCAGGCCGTTGCAGCGACCGGGCGCCTCTCCTCGAGCGACCCGAACCTGCAGAATATCCCAATCCGCAGCGACGAGGGGCGGGCGATCCGCCGCGCCTTCGTTCCCGAACCGGGCCGGCGGCTGCTGGCGGCCGACTATTCGCAGATCGAGCTGCGGATCATGGCCCATCTGTCCGGCGACGAGCGGCTGCTGGCGGCCTTCGCGGCCGGCCAGGATATCCATCGCGCGACGGCGGCCGAGATCCTGGGGCTCGCTCCGGAGCAGGTCACCGGCGAACAGCGGCGCTCGGCGAAGGCGATCAACTTCGGTCTGATCTATGGCATGTCGGCCTTTGGACTCGCTCGGCAGCTCGGCATCGATCGCGGCGCCGCACAAGAATATGTCGACCGCTACTTCGCACGCTACCCGGGAGTGCGCGCCTACATGGAGCGGACCCGCGCGCAGGCCCGCCGGGACAAGTACGTCGAGACCCTGTTCGGCCGGCGGCTGTACCTGACCGACATCGATCACAGCAACCAGGGACGCCGCGCGGGCGCCGAGCGCACTGCGATCAACGCGCCGCTGCAAGGCACCGCGGCCGACGTCATCAAGCGCGCGATGATCGTCGTCGACGGCTGGATCGAGCGGGATGCCCCGCCGCTTCGGCTGATCATGCAGGTCCACGATGAACTGGTGTTCGAGGTCGCCGAGGGGTTCGTCGCCGAGGCCTCGACCCGCATCCGCGAGGCGATGCAGCAGGCCGCCGACCTCGCGGTCCCGCTCCTGGTCGATATCGGCGTCGGGGCCAATTGGGACGAGGCGCATTGATCGCGCCCGTTGTAGGTGCGGCTTCAGCCGCAACGCCCGGTGTCGGTGCGGCTTCAACCGCATCGCTTGGGGTAGGTGCGCCTTCAGCCGCAACGCCCGTGTCGGTGCGGCTTCAGCCGCATCGTTTGGGGTAGGTGCGGCTTCAGCCGCACGAAGGCCACGAAGGCCTTGGCCGTCGGGGCAAAGGGTGTTGCGGCTGAACCCGCACCCACAGCCGGTCAACCGACAGCCGCGTAAGCCTGGTTCGCCATTGTTCGGGAGTCTCCTCAGCGCATTTCAGTCGGTCCCTGCGTCCTCGGCGTCAGGCCGAACGACGAGGCCGCGGTGGGCGCATTTTCGCCCGGCGAGCCGCACAGCCGCCTCCACGGCAGCGGGTGCGCTGAGACCGCGCAACAGGCCGTCGATGAGCCCGGCATTGAAGACGTCGCCGGCGCCGAGGGTGTCCACGACTTGGCTGGGTGGGGTCGCCGGAACCCGTCCGATCGACCCGCCGCGGTCGAGGAAATAGGCGCCGCGCGCGCCCCAGGTCAGCGTGATCAAGGTCGCATCCGAGCGTTCGGCGAGGGCCACGAGAAAGGGTTCGGCCTCGTCGAAGCCCTGAGCGATCGCGAACGGGCGGCTGGCCATCAAGATCCGCGGACCGCGCAGAAGATCCTCGATCCCGGTCCGCGGCTTCTCGAGTTCGAGCGATATGGGTAACCCGGGGGCCTCGTGCATGACGCGCTCGATCATGCGGCGGGTCGCGTCGGGATGGCGCCCTTCGAAATGGACCCAGGCCAGATCGGCCAGCGAGACGCGATCGAAGGACTCGGCATCGAGCTCCGGCAGGTCCCGGTAGTGCACGATGGTGCGGCTGCCGCTGGCGCGGCTCGACAGCACGAACGAGGTCGGCGTCGTGGCGGCCTGGACCCTGACGGCGGCACTTGTGTCGACACCGAACCGGGCGAGGTCGGCGAGGATCAGATCCGCGCCGGCATCGTCGGCCAGGGTCCCGACCCAGCGACAGCGTCGGCCGAGCTGGGACAAGATCACCAGGCTGTTGGCGACATTGCCGCCGCGCCGGCGGTCCTCGGCCAAGGCGCGGATCTCGTCGTCCTCGGCCGGGTAGGCGGCGACCTCGTGGATGATGTCGACCGTCGCGATGCCGACGCCGAGCACGATACCGGCCGGTCCTCGGGGGTGGGTCAGCATGTCATCCATTCGACACCATGGGGAGCATCCTGTGGGCATCAGGGTGCCCATTGTGCCAGAGGGTTCGGCCAGGGTGACGGCTTGGCCATTGACGGGTGGCGAAAACGGGGCCTGATCCCCGCGGAAAGCCCTTGAAGTTCTGGGGACGTCGACTAACATTAGAGAAATCTAATATACAGGCTGACAGGATCCCCATGTCATCATTCAGGTTCATTCCGTTGCTGGCGCTGGCGCTGGCGCTGGCAGGCGCGGTTGCCGCCGAGTCTGCGCCGCCGCCGTTGGCGACCGCCGCGGCCGAGTATCGCGTGGTCGCGCGCGAGTTCCGCCTCGACGGCGTCGTCGAGGCGCTCCACCGGTCGACCGTGTCGGCTCAGACCCAGGGGCAGGTCGAGGAGCTCCATTACGACGTCGACGACTATGTCGAAAAAGGCGCGCTGCTCGTGCGGCTGCGCGATACCGAGCACCGAGCACGGGTTAGCCAGGCGACGGCCGAGGTGCGTTCGGCGACGGCCACGCTGGAGCGTGTACGAGACGAGCACGAGCGCATTGCGGGGCTCTTTGCGAAGCGTTCTGTCTCCGAGTCGGCCATGGACGCGGCGACGGCCGAGTTGACGGCCGTCGAGGCCGCGCTGGAGTCCGCCACCGCGCGGCTCGAGCAGGCCGAGGAGCAGTTGGCCTATACGCGGATTCGGGCCCCCTATTCGGGGCTGGTCACGCATCGCCACATCTCCCGTGGCGAGATGGCGAGCCCCGGTACGCCGCTGATGAGCGGCATCTCGCTCGATGCGTTGCGGGTCGTCGTCGATGTGCCTCAGAGTCTGATCCCCGCGGTGCGCGCCGGCGGTCAGGCACGGATCCAGTTGCCCGATGGCGAGCTGATCGAGGCGACCAGGATCACGATCTTTCCGTTCGCCGACATGGGCTCGAGCACCTTTCAAGTGCGTCTGATGTTGCCGGAGGGGTTGCCCGGGCTCTTCCCGGGGATGTTCGTGAAGACCCGCTTCGTCGTCGGCGAGCGCCGCGAGCTGCTGGTGCCGCAGGCCGCGTTGGTGCAACGCTCCGAGGTCACCGGCGTCTACGTCGTCGATGAGGCCGGCCGGCCCAGCCTCCGCCAGATCCGTGTCGGGCGCCAGGTCGGCGACCAGTTCGTGGTCCTGGCCGGGCTCGACGAGGGTGAGCAGGTCGCCATCGATCCGATCGCCGCGAGCCTGGCCCGCAAGGCCCTTGGAGATCGGCCATGAGCGGGCGGCTTGGGCTGTCGGGGCGGATCGCCGAGCGCTTCCAGGGCACGGCGATTACACCGCTGCTGGCGCTGGTGGGGCTGCTGCTCGGTCTGTTCGCGATCCTGATCACGCCGCGCGAGGAAGAACCCCAGATCAATGTCACCTTCGCCGATGTCTTCATCCCGTTTCCGGGGGCCGCGGCGACCGAGGTCGAGCACCTGGTGGCCGGCCCGGCCGCGCAGGTCCTGTCGGAGATCCAAGGCATCGAACATGTCTATTCGGTCGCGCGGCCCGGGCAGGCGCTGATCACGGTCCAATTTCAGGTCGGTCAGGACCGCACCGAGGCGATCGTGCGCCTGTTCAGCAAGATCATGTCGCACCAGGATTGGCTGCCGCCGAACTTAGGCGTTGGCCAGCCGCTGATCAAGCCGAAAGGGGTCGACGACGTGCCGATCGTCACCGCAACCCTGTGGTCGCGCGACCCGGCCGTCGGCGCCTTCGAGCTCGGCCAGGTCGCCCATGCCCTGGAGCAGGAGATCAAGCGGATCCCCGGTACGCGCGACATCTTCACGCTCGGGGCCCCGGCGCAGGTGGTGCGGGTGCTGCTCGATCCGCAGGCCCTAGCCGGGTTCGGCATCGATCTCGGCGAGCTGCGGTTCGCGCTCCAGGCCGCCAACCAGACCCGCGATAACCTGACCCTGACCGCGAACAATCACGAGATCCTGGTGCAGGCCGGCACCTTTCTGACGACACCGGAAGAGATCGGCGAGCTGGTTGTCGGGCTGCACGGCGGGCGGCCGGTCTTCCTGCGGGAGGTCGCCGATGTGCATCAAGGTCCCGAGCAGCCGACCAGTGCCGTGCGCATCGGTGCCGGTCCCGGCGCCACGGCGGCCGGCCTGCCGGTCGGGGACGCGATCCCGGCCGTGACGCTGGCGGTGGCCAAGCAGAAAGGCACCAATGCCGTGACCATCGCCGAGCGGGTCATCGAGCGTTTCGACCAGCTCCAGGGGACCTTGATCCCCGATGGGGTCGAGGTCCAGATCACGCGCGACTACGGCGCGACCGCCGACGCGAAGGCCAAGACCTTGATCACCAAGCTGACCTTCGCGACCCTGTCGGTGATCCTGTTGGTGCTCGCCGCGCTCGGCTGGCGCGAGGCGCTGATCGTCGGCGCGGCCGTGATCGTGACGCTGGCCCTGACGCTCTTCGCGTCCTGGGCCTGGGGCTTTACGTTGAATCGGGTCTCGTTGTTCGCGCTGATCTTCGCGATCGGCATCCTCGTCGACGATGCGATCGTCGTCGTCGAGAACATCCACCGTCACCTGTCGATCAGCGGGCAACGCCTGCTCGAGGCGATCCCGGTCGCCGTCGACGAGGTCGGCGGTCCGACGATCCTGGCGACCTTCACCGTGATCGCCGCGCTGCTGCCGATGGCCTTCGTCAGCGGGCTGATGGGCCCCTATATGAGCCCGATCCCGATCAATGCATCGATCGGCATGTTGATCTCGCTGGCCGTCGCGTTCGTCTTCACGCCTTGGATGGCCCGGGCGCTGCTGGCCCGCCACGCCGGGCAGGCGGTCGCACATCAGGAGTCGGTGCCCGATCGCGAGGATCGGCTCGGCCGTCTCTTCGAGCGGCTGATCGCACCCTTCCTGGATGGTCGCCGTGGTCGGCGCAACCGCTGGTTGCTCTTGGCCGGGCTGCTGGTGCTGATTGGCGGTTCGCTGCTGTTGGTCACGAGCAAAGTCGTGGTCATGAAGATGCTGCCCTTCGACAACAAGAGCGAGTTCCAGGTCGTGCTCGACATGCCCGAAGGCACGAGCCTGGAGCAGACCTTGCGCGTCCTGCGCGAACTTGGCGGCGAGCTGGCCGAGGTCCCCGAGGTCGCCGATTACCAGATCTACGCCGGCACCTCGGCGCCGATCAATTTCAACGGCTTGGTGCGCCAGTACTACCTGCGCGACGGGGCCCATCAGGGCGACATCCAAGTCAATCTGGTCGCGGCCGGCGAGCGCGACCGTTCGAGCCACACGATCGCCAAGGCGGTTCGCGAACCGCTGCGCGCAATCGCCGACGGCCATGGCGGCCGCATCCGGATCGTCGAGATGCCGCCGGGACCACCGGTGCTCGCGCCGCTGGTCGCGGAGATCTACGGCCCGGACTACGAGGGCCAGATCGCGGTCGCCCGGCAGGTGCGCGCGCTGTTCGAGACCACGCCGGACATCGTCGATGTCGCCGATTCGGTCGAATACCCGGGCCCCAAGCAGCTGGTCGTCGTCGACCGCGCGAAGGCAGCGCGCTTGGGCGTGACCCAGGGGGCGATCGCCGAGGCCCTGGCCGCCGTGCTCGACGGCCAGGACGTCACCCACCTCCATGGCGCCAGTGTCAAATACGCGATCCCGATTCGCATCGAATACACGGAGGCCGACAAGGCCGATCTCGAACAGGTCCTGGCCCTGCGGGTGCGCGCCGACAGCGGTGCCCTGGTGCCTCTGTCCGAGGTGGTCACGCTGATCGAGACGACCCGCGAGCACAGTATCTTCCACAAGGACCTGCGGCCGGTCGTCTATGTCACCGGCGACATGGCCGGCCGCACCGACAGCCCGCTGTACGGGTTGTTGACGCTGTCGGCGCGGATCGACGGCGAACTCGAGCGCTCTCAATGGTTCATACAGGCGCCGCTCGATCCATACGACTTCAGCATCAAGTGGGATGGCGAATGGCAGGTCACCTACGAGACCTTCCGCGACATGGGCCTGGCCTATGGCGTCGGGCTGATCCTGATTTACCTGCTGGTCGTCGCCCAGTTCCGCAGCTACCTGGTACCCTTGATCATCATGGCGCCGATCCCGTTGACGATCATCGGCATCCTGCCCGGTCATGCGCTGCTCGGCGCCCAGTTCACGGCCACCTCGATGATCGGGATGATCGCGCTGGCCGGCATCATCGTGCGCAACTCGATCCTGCTCGTCGACTTCATCAATCAGGAGGTCCGCGCCGGGCGGCCGTTCGAGGAGGCGGTGATCCGCTCGGCCGCAGTGCGGGCCAAACCGATCGTGCTGACGGGCCTGGCGGCGATGGCCGGCGCGCTCTTCATCATCGACGATCCGATCTTTTCGGGGCTCGCCGTGGCGCTGCTGTTTGGCCTGTTCGTCTCGACGCTGCTGACGCTGGTCGTGATCCCGGTCGTCTACTACGGCGTCATGCACAAGCGCATCGCCTGGATCCGGCAGTCGACCGGCTGAGGCGAGGGATCGGACGTGATTCGGGATGGGATCGTCGCGATCGGCATTGTCTCGACGGGGTGGGCGTGGCGCTGGCGAGAATGACCTCGCCGTCGCGCCTCGAAGAACGGCTCCGCGGCGGTGCCTACGGTCGCGGCGCCGCCATCGATATCGCGAAATCCTTTCGACCAAGGCCGCCGCGCGTTACGATGCTCGGATTCGGCGCCCTGCGATGCGGGGCGATGAGTCTGTTCGTGGAGGCGGTCCATGACCTACTACGATGTCTTCAACGGCGATGCCGATGGCCTTTGTGCCTTGCATCAGTTGCGCTTGGTCGAGCCTCGCGACGCGGTCCTGGTGACCGGCGTCAAACGCGACATCGCGCTGCTCGAGCGGGTCCCGGCGCAGGCCGGCGATGCGGTGACCGTGCTGGATGTCTCGCTCGACAAGAACCGTGAGCCGCTGGTTCAGTTGCTCGAAAGCGGTGTCCGGATCGACTACTACGATCATCACTTTCCCGGCGAAATCCCGTCCCACCCGGCCCTCGTCGCGCGCATCGAGACGGCGTCCGACCAGTGTACGAGCCTGCTCGTCGACGCCGACCTGGCTGGCCGATGCCGCACCTGGGCGCTGGTCGGGGCCTTCGGCGATGGGCTCGATGCCGTCGCCCGCCGACTCGCGACCTCGTTGAACCTCGGCGAGGCGGCGCTGGCGCGCCTGCGCGAGCTCGGGACCTACCTGAATTACAACGGCTACGGCGAGACGATCGAGGATCTCTTCTTCGCCCCCGACCTGCTGTACCGGCGCATGCAAGGATTCGTCGATCCGCTCGACTTCGTCGCCGAGGACGAGGCCTTCGCGGTGCTGCGCGGTGGCTTCGCCGATGACATGGCGCGGGCGCGAGAGCTGGTCCCGGAGCATCTGAGCGATAACCATGGCATCTACCGATTGCCGGCCGAACCCTGGGCCCGGCGTATCAGCGGGGTGCTGGCCAATGATTTGACCCAGGCCGCGCCGGAGCGTGCCCACGCCCTGTTGACGGAACGGCCCGACGGGGGGTTCGTGGTCAGCGTGCGGGCGCCGCTCGCGCGGCGCGTCGGCGCCGATGCGTTGTGCCGCCAGTTCTCGACCGGTGGCGGACGCCAGGGTGCGGCCGGAATCAATCGCCTGTCCGAGACCGACTATGACGACTTCGTCGCCCGGTTCCTAGAGTCCTTCACCGAGGGAGGTTCCGGATAGGATCCGCCGTCCGATCCGTCGTGCCCCGCGTCCGTGACGATTCCGGGTCAGGTCGAAACGGCAAAACAGCGACGGTCCGCTCGATCGGCGCGCGCGAAGAGGTTTTCGGCGGCGCAGGCAACGTCGTTGATCAGGTGATGTGCCCGTGAATGGCGCGGCGCGCTGGAGCCCGCTTTTGCCAAGCCGCCGCGGTCCGGCTAATGTTGCACGACACCCAACCAAGCTCGCGTGGCGGGGCATCGGCGCTCGTGATCACCACTCGACCAGCGCCTGTGGTTGCCCGCTACTCACCACAACAACCGAGGAGAGATCAATGGGTTATCAGGCTGTATACGAGCGTGCGATGCGTGATCCGGAGGGTTTCTGGGGCGAGGCCGCGCGACTCGTCGATTGGGACCGACCGTGGGATCGGGTGCTCGATACGACGAACCCGCCCTTCTATCGCTGGTTTGCCGGGGCCGAGCTCAACACCTGCTTCAACGCCGTCGATCGGCATGTGGCGGCCGGTCGCGGCGACCAGCCCGCGATCATCCACGACAGCCCAGTCACAGGTACCAAGGAAAGCATCACCTACGCGGAATTGAAGGACCGGGTCGCGCATTTTGCCGGGGCCCTGCGCGACCAGGGCGTCGTCAAGGGTGACCGGGTCATCGTTTACATGCCGATGGTGCCGGAGGCGGCGATTGCGATGCTCGCGTGCGCGCGGATCGGCGCCATCCATTCGGTGGTCTTCGGCGGCTTTTCGTCGCGCGAGTTGGCGACCCGGATCGACGATGCCAAACCCAAGGTCATGGTCGCCGGTTCCTGCGGGATCGAGCCGAATCGCGTCGTGCACTACAAGCCGCTGCTCGACGAGGCGATCGAACTCGCCGCCCATAAGCCCGAACGGTGCATTATCCTGCAACGGCCGCAAGAGCCCGGCACCCTGATACCAGGTCGCGATCTCGGTTGGGCCGAGGCCGTCGCGGCGGCTTCGCCGGCCGACTGCGTGCCGGTCGCCGCGACCGATCCCCTCTATGTCCTCTACACGTCCGGGACCACCGGTCAGCCGAAAGGCGTCGTCCGCGATCATGGCGGTCACGCCGTGGCCATGTGCTGGAGCATGGCCAACGTCTACGGCGTCAAGCCGGGTGAGGTCTATTGGGCGGCCTCCGACGTCGGCTGGGTGGTCGGGCACTCCTACATCGTCTATGGCCCCCTGCTCACCGGGTGCACGACGATCATCTACGAGGGCAAACCGATCGGCACGCCGGATGCCGGCGCCTTCTGGCGGGTCATCCAGGAACACGGCGTGTCGGTTCTCTTCACGGCCCCGACCGCGTTCCGTGCGATCAAGCGCGCGGACCCCAACGCCGCGCTGTTGGCCAACTACGATCTGGGCTGTCTCCGGGCCTTGTTTCTCGCCGGGGAGCGTTGCGATCCCGACACGCTGAAATGGGCCGAACAGATCCTGAAGGTCCCGGTCATCGACCACTGGTGGCAGACCGAAACCGGTTGGGCGATTGCGGCCAACTGCCTCGGTATCGAGTCCTTGCCGATCAAGCCCGGTTCCCCGACCGTCGCGGTGCCCGGCTATGATGTCCAGGTGCTTGACGAGGCCGGCCATCAGGTCGCCCGTGGCGACATCGGGCGCATCATGATCAAGCTCCCGATGCCACCCGGCTGCCTGCCGACACTGTGGGGCAACGATCAGCGCTTCGTCGAGTCCTATCTGTCGGCGCAGGACGGCCACTATTTGACCGGTGATGCTGGCTACATGGACGAGGATGGCTACATCTTCGTGATGAGCCGTATCGACGACATCATCAATGTCGCAGGCCATCGCCTGTCGACCGGTGGCATGGAAGGGGTCCTGGCGTCGCATCCGGACGTCGCCGAATGCGCCGTCATCGGCGCGGCCGATGAACTCAAGGGCGAGCTGCCGGTCGGCCTCGTCGTTTTGAAGGCCGGCGTGGCCCGCGACCCAGCCGCGATCACGAAGGAGTTGATCGCGTTGGTGCGCGACCAGATCGGCCCGGTTGCCGCCTTCAAGCACGTCACGATCGTCGAACGCCTGCCCAAGACCCGCTCCGGCAAGATCCTTCGCGGCACGATGAAGAAGATCGCCGACGCCCAGGAGTACGGAATGCCGGCGACGATCGACGATCCGGCGATCCTCGGCGAGATCGAGGAGGCTCTGTCAGCGATCGGCTACGCCAAAGGTCGATGAACCCCGGCGCGACGGCTGCTATCCCGGATTCGGCAAGCCGTCGCGCGCGGTGGGCGCGGGGCGGCGCAGCGCAGCACATGACGCCAGGCGCCGTGGATGACGTTGGCCTCGATCATCAGGTTCTGGTAGAGGAACTCGGCCCGATAGGCGTCGTTGGCGTGGGTACCACCGGCCTTGGCCGCGGCTAGATAGGCCGGCGTCGGCCGCTCGGCCAGGGCGCGCGTCAGGGCGTTTGTCGCCGGGTTGGACTCGCCCGCGTGAGACGACAGGCGCTGCGGCGGAAGGCCGGTCAGGATCGCTCGGACCACGAATTCTTGCGCCCACCTCGGCCATGCCCGGCCGCGGTCGCTGATCCGGCGTGGCCCGACGCGTAGCGCCGCAGGCTGGTCTCCAGCCGGCCTTTCGGGGTCCGCTGGATCTCCGCGAGCAGCGGATGCGTGACCGCCGCGAGCCGAAACCGCTCGATCAGGTGCTGTTCCAGGTACAGCGTCAGATGGGCCGCCATCTCGGCATCCGCCTGCGCGCGGTGATAGCGGCCGGTGACCGGCAGTCGCGCGTATTCGACGAGGGTGCCGAGCTTGTGATTCGGCGCCTCGGGCAGCAGACGCCGGGCGAGGAGCATCGAGCAGGCGAAGGGTTGCGCGGGGCACCGATCGATCCGTCGCAGCTCGGCTTCCCAGAAGCGGCGATCGAAGGACGCATTGTGGGCAATCAGCGGATGGTCGCCGACGAAGTCCGCGACCTCGGCCATGACCTGGCTGGCCGGTGGGGCCGCGCGCACCATGGCGTCGGTGATCCCGGTCAGCTGCGTGATGAAGGCTGGGATGCGCCGACCGGCATTCATCAGGCTCTGGTACTGCGCGACGATCTGACCATCGCGGATCAAGACCGCGGCGATCTCGGTCGCGCGATCGCCGTGATCCGGCGACAGCCCCGTTGTCTCGAAGTCGATGACCACGACGGATTCCACAGGGGACCTCCTGGTTGCGGGCTAGCGGGTGCTGCCCGCGGGAAATCGGCGACGTACCGAATCCTCGGCAAACGGTTCGCGCTCAACAACCTCTGTCTCGGCATCGCCGGCAGCTACCAGCGGTGCAGTGCGTGCCATGCCGGTTACGGATGGTCGGACGGCGACTTCGACTTCACCGCCGAGGACCTCGTCGACTGCCTGGTCTGTCACGATACGACCGGAACCTATGTGAAGTTCCCGATCGGCGCGGGCCACCCACCGTACGAGGACACCCCGTTTCGCGGTGACCTCTTTCGCGCGCCCGATCTCGTCGAGGTCGCCCAGCATGTTGGGCCGACGAGCCGCGCGACCTGCGGCGCTTGCCATTTCGAAGGCGGAGGCGGAGACGCCGTCAAGCACGGTGATCTCGACGGATCCCTGTCGGCGCCGACGCGAGCGCTGGATGTACACATGCCGCCAGATGGGCGCAATTTCCAGTGCTCGACCTGCCACGAGTTCTCGGGCCATGTTCAGGAGGGCAGCCGTTACCAGGTCACGGCCAAGCCGATGTCGGGCATCGCCGTTCCGGGCCGCGACAGCGACCGTCTGGCCTGCGAATCCTGCCATGGGACCGCCCCGCATCGCCCAGGCGTCCACGACAAGCTGAACGAGCACGTCGAGGTCACCGCGTGTCAGACCTGCCACATCCCGACCATGGCCCGCGGTGGGCGACCGACCAAAACGCCATGGGATTGGTCCACGGCCGGGCGCCGCGACGACGCGGGCCGCCCGATCGTCGAGGAACGGGACGGGCTCGTTGTCTACGACGGCATGAAAGGCGACCTGCGCTGGGCCGAGAATCTCCGGCCCGAATACCGCTGGTTCAACGGAACCATGCGTTACACGCTGCTCGGCGACGCGATCGATCCCGATGCGACCGTTGCCATCAATCGACCTGAGGGCGATGCGACCGATCCCGGCGCCCGCATCTGGCCTTTCAAGATCATCGACGGGCGCCAGCCCTACGATACCCGGCATCAAACCCTGCTGGTCGCTCGCCTGTTCGGCCCGGATGAGACCGCCTATTGGCGCGGTTACGACTGGGACAAGGCGCTGCATGCCGGAATGGCCGAGGCCCGGCGCGTGGGCCAGAGCGACGCGACCTACAGCGGCGAGTTCGGTTTCGTCGACACTCGGATGTACTGGCCTGTCAGCCACATGGTGGCCCCGGCCGAAGACGCGATCCGCTGCGGGGCCTGCCACCGCCGGCATGGGCTGCTCGATGATCTCGTCACCGGCTATGTTCCAGGCCGTGACCGGCATCCGCTGATCGAGTCCATCGGATGGTGGGCCGTCGCCCTGACGTTCCTGGCCGTAGCCGGCCACGGCCTGGCCCGATACCTTGCGTACCGGCGCCGCAGCGCCCAGGAGAGCACGGGATGACCGACAAGGTTCGACTCTTCACACTCTACGAGCGCTTCTGGCACTGGTCGCAGGCCGTGCTGATCTTCGGCCTCTTGTATACCGGGCTCGCCCTCCACGGCACCCACCGGCTGATCGGCTACGGCACGGCACTCGAGATGCATATCCTGCTGGCCTGGTCGCTGATCGGACTCTGGGCCTTCACGATCTTCTGGCATCTGGTCACCGGCGAATGGCGCCAGTACGTGCCGACGCATCGCGGCCTGCTCGCGATCGTCGGCTATTATGCGTATGGGATCTTCTCCGGCGAACCGAAACCCTTCGTGTCGACCGCGGCGGCAAAGCACAACCCGTTGCAGAGGCTCGCGTATCTCGGGTTCAAGGCCGCCATCGCGCCGGCCCTGTGGATCTCCGGCCTCCTGCTGCTATTCTTCGCGACCTGGAAGACGACCGTGCTCGGCGACTGGTTGCCACTCGCCTGGGTCGCCTGGACTCATGTCGCCGCCACCTTCGCGCTGATGGTCTTCGCGATCGGGCACATCTGCATGGCGGCGACGACCGGGGACCCCTGGTATGCTTACCTCAAGGCGATGGTGACCGGCTACAAGGACACCCGCGGTTCCACGTCAGATCCCGGACAGGGCGCCGGCGAGGCGGGATCCTGACCAGGCCGGAACTGGCCGAGGGGGTCCCTCCAGTCGCATCCATCCCTCCCCTCTGCGGGGTTTTCTGATGGCGTGCAGGTTTTGCATCTGGCGCCGAGGCCACCCAAGTGCTAAGAATGAGCGCATCTGATATCAGTCTGCGTGCAAGGCATGTCATCCAAGTCCATCACCATCCGCACCGAGACCGAGATCCTCGATCAGCTCGCCGCGCTCGCGCACGCCCTCGACCGCTCGCGCAACTGGGTCATCGAGGACGCCCTGAAGCAATACCTGGCGCAGCAGGCCCGCTACGCCGAAGGCATCGCGCAGGCCCGCGCCTCGCTGGAGCGCGGTGAGGGCATCCCCCATGAGGACTTGATGGCCGAGCTGGATACCCTGATCGAGGAGCAGGCACAGAAGCGCCGCGCCGGCCCATGAAGGTCCTCTGGGCGCCCGAGGCCCGGCAGGACCTCTGCGAGATCTACCTCCATCTGGCGCCCAACAATCCGCCGGCCGCTCGCGCTCTTCAAGCGCGGATCAAGGAGGGCGTCGCGCTGCTGCGCGCCAACCCGCTGCTCGGCCGTCCCGGCCGCGTCGCCGGTACCCGCGAGCTGGTGACCCAAGGCGCCCCCTACATCTTGCCCTACCAGATCCGGGGCGATCGCCTGGAGCTGCTGCGCGTCCACCACGCGGCGCGCCGCTGGCCCGAGCGCTTTCATTAGGCCGCGGCCCATGCCCCGCTAGGTGCATCATGAGAAGGCCCCGTACTACGAGGCGGAGCTGGTCATATCAATCGTCCCGAAAGTCATCGGAGGCGGGTCGCGGCGACCGTTGGCGGGAGGGATCCCGCCGTCGAGCTGACACGGACGTCCTTGCAGCGTGTCGCAGCGAGCCGTCTGCGATGACTCTTGCAACCCTCGATAGACCTGCTTGGGGACTGGACGCTGGTGCGCCGCTGGGACGGGCTCAGGTCGAGGAGGGGAGGGCGGCGCAGCGAGTTGGTGCCGAGCTATGAGGCAGGCTTGGCGCGGCTCGAGGCAGTGGGGGAGGGGAGGGAGAAGAGGGGTTATGTACAAATTTGTGGTACGCCCATTCAGCGACCAACTAGCGAATGTCGGCAGACGACTCAGGCCTCGGCACATCTGGGACATGACAGTGCTCATCATGAGGTCCAACAACGGAACAGCGTTCGACCTATAATGCTGTGCATTATAGAAAATAGAGGTTCTGAGACATGGGGATGACCAGTGTCCGGATGCCGGACGAGCTGCTTCAGCGGCTCGATACCACGGCGACACGCCTGCGCCGCTCCAAGGGCTGGATCATCAACGACGCCGTGCGCGAGTACCTGGAGCGCGAGGAGCTACGGCAGCGTCGTGACGAGGAAACGCGGGAGGCCCTGTCCGAGTTGGATGCCGGGCAAGTGGTCGACGGCGACGAGGTGCTCGCCTGGATCGATAGCTGGGGCTCCAAGAACGAGCGTGAGCCGTCTCGTTGAAGCGGCTCCAGTTCACGGCAAGCGCCACACGGGATCTGCGGCGTCTGCGCCATTTCATCGCCGAGCACGACCCGGCGGCAGCCGCTCGCGTTAGCAAGCGCCTGACGCGCACAATCCGCTTGCTTCGGGACCAGCCCGCGCTGGGCAAGGAGGTTCAGGAGCGTAACCGGTAACCGGCTGGCGTTCTTCATCCACCAGCGCGCGATGCGGACAATGGCTCCTGTCATCGATCACGACAGGAGACCACCATGACCACGACCACCCGTGTGCGACGCACCCGCCCCGACAGGGCGGCGCGCAGCTTAGTTGGTGCCAGCTCTATTCGGTGGGCGGTGGCAACTCCCCTTCGGTCTTGTGCTTCTCCAGCGCCTTCAGGCCGGCCTCGCTTGGGGTGATGTCGACGCCCTCGACGACGGCCGTGGTCTCGGCGCTCGGCATCTCGCAATGCACGTTCAACGTCGTCCCCCAAGCGTTGTACACGACAGAGGACGTGTTCGAGGACGAGTAGGGCGACGGTTCTGGCGTGCATGGGACCTTGCTCGAGCCCAGAACGGCCGAGACCACCACCCGATAGGTATTGCCATCGACCATATCCTTGACCGGCAACTTGATGCAGCGGTGCTGGCCGATCGGGAAACTGGACGACCAGTGATAGGTGCCTGCGAACTCCACCCCCATCCAGGCGGCATAGCCAGCGCCGACCAGAAGATTCACGCAGGCGGCAGATTGGGCCTCGGCCGGTTTCGGCGCAAGAACGGTGACTGCCAACGCAGCAGCAGCGGCCGCAGCGGCAAACGACGAGCAACGGAAGATCTGCATAGGGGTAACTCCAGCAAATTTTGAAATACCGATGTCGGATGACTCGGCGCAGCTTCGCCTACAGTAACTCGATAACACTAGCTCCTCTAAAGCCCAGAAAAAGGGTGAGCGAGAATCTTTCATGGTGCCCACATACCTATCCGCATGAGCGGACGAAGGACGGGGCGCCATGACAAGGGCAGCGAAGAGATGAAGGCACGATGTCTTGTCGATGCCGCAGGGATGGAGCGTGCCATGCCCCACAGAGCGCGAGGCGCACTGCGGACAGCGATGCTCTGCTGACAAGCTAAGCTGGAAAGCTTCGAAGGGGCCATAGCGACCGTCCAGTGATCGTTTGGAACAGGGGTGCGCACGAGCGTGCCCTTGCCTGCTGGCGTCTTGCTGACGCTAGCCTCGGCCGCCGATGGCGCGCCGAGGCTAGCTAGGGAAGGCTTGATTCTTATTGTTTACGGATCGGAAAACTCTCAGCATGGAGGTAGGCTATTAAAACTAGCCCATGAGAAAAAATTTGCAAGGCACTCGACACGGTGCGATCGGTTTGGGGACGTAAGGGACCGCCCGGCCGCTCCGCCAGCGGGCTGCGACGCGACACACGAAGTGGCTCCCGCGTCCTGATCAGCGTCTGGAAATGCGACAGGCTCGAGTCCAGCTAGTCCGACCGGATATCATCACAAATACCGCCGCAACGCCGCCGGCACCGCCTCCACCTCCCCCGGCGCCTCGATCAAGAGCCCGGTCCGGGCAATGGCATCACGCACGATCGCCCGCGCCGCCTCGACCTCCCCCGGGGCCTCGATCAAGAGCCCGGTCCGGGCAATGGCATCACGCACGATCGCCCGCGCCGCCTCGACCTCGAGCGGCGGCACCGCGATCGGCTTCATCTTCCACCACAGCTTGCGCAGGCTATGCTTGCGGTCGCTCGCGCAGGTCGCCACCTGCGCATGCTCGAAGACCGCGAGCCAAAAGGCCTGCTGGGTCGGCGTCAGGCTCGTCATGTCATCGACCGCGATCAGCACCGACCCGGGATAGGCGTAAATCGCCGGGATGATGGCCGCGGTCAGGTCACGGATGCTCAGGCGATTGACATGCCGGCGGATGCTCGACCACTCGATCGCGCGCGGGGCCATCGCGTCGTACTTCTTCGCCAGATCCAACGCCGAGGGCTTCAGGATCCCGGTCTCGATCAGGCGCCGGGCCATCTGCACGAACTGGCCCTTGGCCTGGTGCTCGGAGAGATAGACCAGGACCGGGCCACGCCGGCCGGGCGCCGCCGCCGGCTCCTCGGGGGCCTCCACCGGCTCCGCATCCGGCGCCCCGGCATCGCGGGCCACCGTGTCGAACTGCCGCCACTCCGAGCGGCGCGGCTCGATGCGCTTCAAGGCCGCGCGCAACACCGCCGACTTGCCGATCCCGACCGGACCGGTCAGCACCACATGCTTGCCCTTCTTGATCTCCCGGACGACCTGATCGATCAGGGCCTCGCGGCCGACGAGGGTGAGGTCTTCATTGGCTTGGCTATCCATGCGGCATCCGGCGTCCTTGTGGCTCTGTGAGAGGCAAGGATAGGCCGTGCTAGAGACTTCTGGAAGGTGTGTGGTGGTTGGTCGGGGCTAGATGGCGGCAGGTTACGACCCATTACGGTCGCTGACATTTTTTCGACGGCGTCGACGAGCGCTGCCTTAAAAACCTAGTCGACACCTACCCCGGACCTTGCCGATCTGCCAGTCTGCGCGAAAGTCATTAACGCACGTACGTGATAATGTGCCACGATAGGAGCCGCTCTGGCGGTTGGCCAGAAACGGCTTGCCTGCCTGGGGCTTCTACGCGGCGCTTATCTGCCAGATGAGCCGGCGACGTTCACGGATGAGATGCTGGTGTTCCTGAATCCGCTGTTTGCGTTGCTCGGTGTAGGGCATGCTTGCTATCTGCTTTCCGATGGCTTCGATCTCGGTATAGAGTTCGTCGATTCGGCGCTGAAGGTCGACCTTGCGCATTGATCCACTAGCCTGTATGGGCTGTTTCTGCCGGGTCTGTTTTGGCGGATGCATCCCGGTCTGCCGAATTGATCGTAAATCGCCTTTGAGCCTCGCGAGTTGTCTTACATAATCTGCTCTGCGAGCTTCGAGTCGCACGATTTCTTCTGCGATGCCCACCTTCATCCGTTTCGACCAGCTAAAGGAAGGTGCCTCGGCGTACTCTGACTGGAGGAGCCGAATTTCGTGGTTTAACGTCTTGATACTGATTGCGAGTTCGTGGGTTTTGTTTTGGTCTTTCATAGTCGATTCCTGCTAAATAAGCGTCAGATCGTCCGTGGTGATTGGAGCCAGCGGCCTCCGCCGACCCTTATGGGCACCTTGAAAAAATTTAAGGTGCCCGCGCGGGGCAAGGATGCCCCGCCATTTTCAGCCGCCTAAGCGATTGAAAATGCAGCGAAGCGGAAATCGTATTTTCGCTTCGCGTCTTGAAAAATTACCCAGATGGCAATTTTTCAAGGTCCCCTTATGTTGCAGATTTTAGCTGCAATAAGTCCTCTTTGAGATGCGACTTATTATCCAACCGATGCTGATCGGATGCGATGTCCAATAAAATTCCAGCCTTCTCTGCGTGCTTCGGCGAACCGAAGTACAAATCCGACAGGTCTTCTGGTGCGATCTCGCCGGGGAATCGGCTGGTAATCAAGCGTGTGAGGTTCAACAAGAAAGCATCGTCAAAGCTAAGAAAGAATGCGTTGTCAAGGCTAAGGGCGTCGGAATTCGGGCCCAGAATTAGCGGATTTTTTTCGTTGTCAGGGCTGGGCCTAGCGTGCAATGCTCCCGCAAGGCAAAGCCCTTTGATGAGCCGGTATGCGGTGTTTTGATCAACTTCAGAAGGCGAGTTAGGTGCTAGCGGGCGATGTCGATCGCGTACAGAGGAAAGGTGATCGACAATCATGTTGCTCAGATCCACGAGCGGGATTTCATGGCCGTGCTTACCATCTGGACTAACGAGTCGTTTGAGGATCGACTCGGTCGCCATGAAGATTTTGAGTCTGGTGTTTTGGTCAGGCAGATCGATGCCAATGCGGTCTTTCACGACATTGATGAGCACGGCGGTTTTGTTTGTGGGGGCGGCTTTAGCTGACTCGAGTTGCGCTGCTGCCGCACGGCCAGATGACGTGAGTTCGATAAAGAAGTCCTGACCAGAGGGCGCGATACTGACCAAACCTTCCTCGCGCGCAAGCTCGGCAAGCTCCCTCCAGTTGCGAAACTCGAGTTGGGCGAGAGAGAGCGTCGGATGCATTGTGCGCAATATGGGAACGATGGTCGCCCCGACTGCTTTAGCTCCGCGGTTTTCGAAATCGCGAACGATGAGCACTAGGGTTTCTACGCACTCGCGGCGTAGATTGAACAGCTCTTCGGACTTCCGCGGAGAGTCGATCTGGTCATATTTCAGGAAGTCATCGAACTCGCGGACAAAGGTTGGGTTAAAGTCCACAGTGCCAGGAACACCGACACCAACGACGTGCGCGCCGTGCTGTTTCAGCAAGCTCGTGGCATACGCAAAACTTTCATCGGCGGTCACGATCAGGAAAACCGTCGCGGTTTTCGCACCGAGAATTTTGAGAGCATCCGCAATTATCGTGATGCGCAACGCATCACGATCAGGCAGCACCTCATGTTTAAACAGGTGGTTTAGAAGATTTTCGAGCTGTGAAGCGATTTCTCTGGACAAAGTCGAAAAACTGCTACGTTGTACGATGCGACCGAAGCTACTGCTGAATTTTAAGATGGCGTCAACATCGAGCGAGTCCCGGGACGCGAAAGCGTCGAGATCAACCAAGATAGTCACGTTCGGACGAGGCGCATCGACACCAACGAATAGTGAACGATCTCCCCGTGCGACCGCTACTGCGGCTTCACAAATGTATTCGTTTAGAGAGACACCCTTCGTTTTTGCCGCCTGCTCGATGATTCGATGCTCGTCGGAAGAGATACGTAGCGTCAGGGTCTTGCGTCCCTGTGATTCAGGACGATTGGTGTGTGGTGTTGGTGGCGCGAACGTACTCATGGGTCACCTAGCGGGATCGATGTGGCGTGCAACGGCCAGCCAACCGCTGGCTGGCCGCGGAACCGTCCGCATTATGCGAGGTAGGTGATGCGGTCGAAATACGAATCCAGCGGGACGAACAAGGACGCCGCTTCACGTAGGCGATGTGACGTGCTGTGGTTCCAAGCCATGACTATGACGAGAAAGCCCAGTGCCTTAAGCTGCTTGACAACGTGGCGAAAGTCGCGATCACCTGAGAACAGCGTTACTGTCGTCGTTTTGGGTGAAACTCCGGGCAGCAGCGGGGACATCGCCATCTCGGACACGAGGGTTGTGTCCGCCTCCTTCTCGGCGCCGTTAGGAGCGACTTCAACTGGATTGACTTTCCAACCGGCTCTTTCCGCGGCACCGACGACCGGAACAAGAGGCATTCTAGCCGGGATCACGCAGGTGGCTCGGATTTGCCTGAGGGGTTCGTTTTGGCGGCGGCCTAGATTTCGCATTTCAGCCAGGTGCAGGCGCAGTTCGATGTCGCGGTGATAGCGCGTCTTCGCGACCTCGTTTGCACCGCCTAAGATGTTGGAAAAGTCGAGGTAATACAGGCCGGAGAGGCTTTGGGCCGGCACTGAATGGGGGTGGGCTGCGAACTCAGGGGACATAAGCATATGCTTTCTCCGGTAATTAAGTTTTTGTCGTACGGTCTGAACTAAAGCGTCCGAGACCACCCATCTGCGACGGTTAAGAGGTCTGCAGGTGAGATGCTCGAATTTTACCTGGCCTGCCGAAGACGCGCAACACTTTTTGAAGCCATTTCGGCTATTTTTTGTTGTCACATCGTGATATGACTTCATTTTGTGAAGTCACGGGGACGGCGATGTCGTCCGCTTCCGGACCAGGGTCGACGTCAGGCACTGACACCGGCTGAACGTCCGGACCTGAGCGATTGCGGTCTTAACCACCCGAGACCGGATTGGCCATCGCGGTAGCCACGCTTGAGGGCTGACCAGGTGCGCGATGACCTGATGGCGCCGTTCCAGCGCCAAGAGCGGGCGTAAACAACAACGCTGCAAGACCGCCCGATCCTGACCACCAATCCGGACAGGTGCGTCCAGCGAGAAGCCGCCAAAGTCCCAGACGAGTACGTCGCTGGCCTCCTGGGTCTTGAGAAGGCGGCTGCGGGCGAAGTAAGCGCAGCATCCCTGTGCACACTTGCTCGGTGACGGTAGCGATCGCGTCTGCGGTCAGTGTTAGGAGGCGTGGAGAAAGCGGCATTGATCATCTTCCCCGGCGCCGAACGGGCCGTCGCCGATACCGCTGGCGCCCTCAAAAACTTCCCTGGCTGACGCGACTTCTTCCCGCGTCCTCGTTATATCTTCCCTGCAAGACCCCGCCAACTTCCCCCGCTTGGTGCGCAGGCCTTTGTTAAAAAGGGATTACCCCCGTGTTCTTCGGCGCCCATAATGTCGCCATTATCACCGCAAACGAAGGTCGCACAGATGAAAGACGCCGCCATGAGCAAGCATGCTTCCGCCCGGGCGCAGCAGCGCGCCATCCCGCCTTTAATCGTGGATTGGCTGTTCGCCTACGGAGCCAGCCGAGCCGACCACAGCGGGGCAGAGATCCTCTATTTCGATCACGCCGCGCGGCGGCGCATCGGCAGGACGGTTGGACAGCAGATCGTCGATCGTCTCGGGGCGCTGCTCGATACCTATGCCGTAGTCAGCCCCGAAGGCACCGTGATCACCGTCGGACACCGCCTCAAGCGCCTCGCGCGCGCCTAGAGGAACCCGCATGAACCATATCCCGCAAAATGACGAGCAGAAGGCCACTGACCTCACGCGGAAACTCATCGAGCGGATTCAGGAGGAGAGCAAGATCTGGGTCGGCGAGGGCCGCGATGCCTGGACCGCGCTCTCCCGGCTGGGCGGGGCCGCGCTCGCCAGCGGCGATGCCGAGATCATTGCCACTCAGCTCGCCGCCGAGTTTCCGGCCTTCAGAGCGCGAATCAAACAGCAGGGAAAGTCCCTGGGCGACTTTTGCCTGAAGGCCGGACTCGGGCAGCACGGTCAGTATTCCAAGGAACTGCACCGCATGTTGCTGCCGCCGGGAAAGCGCGCGCAGGACGTCGGGCTAAGGCGCGCAGCTAGCAAGTACCAGCGTTTGATCCGGGCGATGGCGTCAGTCACCAACGAGAGCACCTCGGCGCTAGCCAACCGCTTGCTTGCCGGGACGACGCTCCATCCGGCGAACGCGGCGATCCGCGAGGATGTGGATCGGGTCTATCTCATGCTGCAGCATGCTGTCGATAGCGTGGACGCCGAGTTTGGCTTGTTCGCGACGTTTCAGGAGACGGCACGGCTGAAGGCACAGCATGCGGCCGAAGACGGCGAGTGTCGCTGGCCGCAATGGGAGGCGAGTTTCCGCACCTCCACGGCCCATTTTTTAAGGATCGAGCTAGGACTGATCGGGGAAGACGATCCCGACGCACATGCACAAGCCATTCAGGAGAAACTGGCGAAGGTGGCGCAGGAACGTCAAGCGGCCATGGACGTCACCCGCGCGTATTGGGAACGACCGGTCAGCCGTCTAGAGAAGGAATTCGATAGCTGGCGTGTTATCACCGAGACCGGCTGTACGGCGCCCGGATGCCTGCAGGACGACGAGTTCTTTTATGTGCCGCACAGCCATCTCGGTTATTGCCCGGACCTGGACACGAGCACCGATGAATCAGCTGCAACACGCGAAATATGGCTGCCGAAGCTACGTGAGAAAACATTGAGCGAATACGCGCAATACGGTAGCGACATCATCGACGGGTGGAATGAGGAGAAGTTGTGCCCGGAGGGCCAGACGACCAGTTTGCCGCACACCTTCGGCCAGTGGCACGCCTGGATCGTGATCTACCCGGCGCCGGACAATAGCCGGCTGATGCCAATGTTCTACATTCCGGGAGAAGAAGGCGGTGCCATCCTAGTGCCGCTCGATCCGATCACGCTCAAGGCGCTGCGCCGCATCGTCTGGGTGAGCCCGCAAGGGGAGGTGTTGAGCTTTTATGAGCGCATCAAGAGCCTGATTGGCTTCCGTCCGGGCGAACAGCAGGTGCTGTTAGACAGTTTCCGGCGGACGGCCCCCTGGCTCAAACACAACCCGATCAAAAAGCTAATCCGTCGACAGGCCCAAGAGCGGGAATGGATGGAGGCCTACTACAGCCGAGCGATCCTACCAGCGAGGACGCCGGCGAAGCACGCAGCAACCGGAGCAAAGCTCCCTGAAACCAATCCGCAGGACGACCGGGAGGACGACGAATGAACGGTGTGAAGCGCTATCTGCGTCTGCGTTACGCGAACGAAACGGCATTGGAGGAGATGCTCAAGGCGGGTACCGTCAGCTGCCGCGACGCCGACTTCGCGCTCACGGCACGTCCCGGCGATGGGGTTGTGCTGGCCAATTTTGACGAAGCCCCGCAAGCCGGCGAGGTCCGGGCGATCGGGATCGTGAGTCCCGCCGTGAGCGCGGACGGGGCGATACCGGTGCGCTGGCACAGAACCAGTTTCAGCCTCCACCCGAGCCCGCAGGGCCTGTGCTTCTGGCGCCAGGCCAAACCGTTCTTCGTGTTCGCCAAGGATGTGGTGGAACGGTATCGGTTGCCCGCGATCTTTGGCAAGGCGTTCGCGGAGATCCCGACAGCGTGCCCGGTCTCAGCGTCCGAGGAGAGGTCCGAAAACCCGCCGGGGTCATTCGGCAAAGCAAGTGATGCCGCCGGGTACGTGTATCTGATCCGCTCGTTGTATGGCTACAAGATCGGCAAGACGAAGCGGATGAAGGAACGGGCGCGGCTATTTTCGGTGAAGCTGCCGTTCGATTTTGAGATCGCGCATTATGCATGGTGCGCCGATTACCACAGGGCGGAAACGATACTGCATCGGCGTTATGGTCACAAGCGGCTAAATGGAGAATGGTTCAGTCTTGATCACGCGGACGTCGAAGAGATCAAGCGGTTCACCTGGCCTGAGCGCTCTGCGTAGCCGCAAGCTGGCCGTACTCAAGAGGTGGTACTCCTCGCGCTGGAGGCTGCGGCTACTAGGTGATGCTCCGGTCGAATTGGAAATCGGGCTCGTGTTGTGCGAGGACTTCCCAGTCTGGCACCGGCTGAGCACAGCCTCCTCTCAGGCATTAGGAGCGTGGGCTGGCGCCTTGGGGGGCGGACGTGGCGGCTCACCGATGTGGTCGAGCATCCGCGAGAGGGGTGCTGCATTAGCGGGGATGCGTATGTCTCCTTTTGAGTCGTAACGGGCCTATCGGAAGCGCGACCACCGGCGCCGTGAAAGCGCGTTTACCGGACGCTCAGGTGGGATGGGCCAGTGACCGGATCTGGCCGGCAGAAATTCGGACCACCCTCAGCACAGCCCTCAATCCCCGAGTCCGCCAACCCCCAACCACCGCACAAGACCATCACGATAGGGTTGGTCGAACCTTCCATAGTAGTCAAACCCGTCCGCATCAGAGCCGCCCAAGTGGGTTCCGATGAGCCGTTGCGCGCTGTTGTAGAGCCCGGAGCCACTGCTGCCGGGTGCGGTACCTCCGTCGCCACGATCCACGCAGACGAAGTGTACGGCATCCGGGTCGTAATCGTCCCCACAGTAGTCCACTTCCTCGCAGTTCATGTATTCGCTGACCACGGCGCGGGTGCGCTGCTGGCGTCCCGCGGCGGGATGGTGGACGCCGAAGACCTCGGTGCCCTTCGCTGGCAAGGTCGGTTGCCAGCCGATGAACACGGCCCCTGCCGGCGGCGGATGACGGAGCCGGAGAAGCGCGGTGTCCGTCGACTTCGCGTGGTACAGGACGTCGGCACCGCATGAGACGGTGGCGTAGCTAGCCAGGTCTCCTCCGCACGTCTCGCTGCGGACAAACCAGAGGCTCTCGATGCTCGCGGCGACGACCTGGTCGGGGAAGCAATGGTGTGCGGTCAGCACGTAAGGGATGAACGTCTGCGGGTCAGTATCGTTGAGCAGCGTGCCGGTGCAGGCCCCGGTCGACCCGTCGGGGTGCGTGTATAGGAGCAGTGTCGTCGCGCGGCTCGGGGCATCCCATTGCTCCGCGCACGCTGGATTGGTGCTTTTGTCCCAGGCCGCGGGTCGGTTCGCGCTCCGTTCGAGGAAAGGCAGGCGGAAGAAGTGAGACACGTGGACGAGCTCGAAGCGGGCGTCTTCCGGCTCGACACCAGCAGGCAGCTCAAGCTGAAGGACCAGCGTGTCACCGAGGACGAGGGGCAACCAGAACAGCCGTGCCGCCTCGTCTTCGCTGCCGGCATCGCGGTTGCGGCGGACGCTCGCCTCGATCTCGGCGCCGGAGCTCGGAGGACCGAACGCCTGACCTGGCGCGGCGACGCGGAGCAACATTCCATCAGGTACCTGCTCTGGCCGTACGGCCAGCCTGAGGCCGACGGCGCCGGGCGAGGTCAGATGCCACTCGAGCGCATACCCGCCCGCGGACGTTGGCGACCATGGGCGGTGCTGGAGCGACAGGGACACGTGCCGCTGGCTGCGTAAGTCCCTGCCAAGGCCAAGCCGCAGCGGACCATCGCCGGATTGCATGTGCTCCTGCTCGCGACGTTCGTCGGACGACAGCGGCGGAAGTACGAGGCGGATTGTCGCGGACGCGGGGACCTGCGGCGCCGGCAGGCTCGGCATCGGCACAGTCGGCATGACGGCGGGGCCGATGCCGGCGGCCTCTGGGGCGTCGTGCACAGGAAAAGGATCTCTGTGCGACGTAGCGCTACTCTGCTCCCGACAGATGCTGTTTGCCCAGTTTGAGTATCCCTTCGAGCATTGGGAGCATTTCTCCGGCTTCTTCCTCGTTGAGATGAATCGCCAACGTGTGCTCGCCCATTTCTTTAAAATCTCTGATTGAGAGAAGCTTATCCCGCAGATCCGAAGCTTCCTTAGGGTCTTCAAAGTATCCCAAATAGACTTGAAACGTCGGCACGCCTGATCCGTCCTCGGCAGCTGGCCAGCCATAGAACAAGCTCACGAGCTGACCTTCGGCCATCGGGAGCCGAAGACTGAAGGATTTAGGATTCCATGACAGCTGATACCCCTCGAACGGCGCTTGCTTGAACAGCCCGGCGAAGAACTCCGCCGCTTTTGGGAGGCATCGTGCTAAGAACTCTTCCTGTGTCAGCTTCCGGTAGGAGCGGGCCGCGGCCGGTTTCTGCTGCTTGGCGAACCCGGTTTGCCCAATGACGCGGGGAACCAGCGCCCGGACGCTTTTGCCCTCGTACTGTCGCACCTCAACGCCTAGCACCTCGACAAGAGGCATGTGCTCGTTGAGGAACTCGATGATGCGCCGAAGCTCCGTTGGAATGTGGTCGGCGACAAAGAGCAGCCGGACCTCGCCGTTTCGCAAATGTCGCTCCACGGCGTCCCAGTAGGCTTCCGTGTCGATTTGCTCACCATTGACCTCGTCAGCGCCGAGGAACTCCTGAAGCTTGATCTCCAGCTGATCTGTGCCACCGCTCGCCTCGGCCGCCAACGCGCGGATCTTGTCCTTCGGCCAATAGGTCCGCGCGTTCGCCGCGTAATCGAGCACCTGGCCGACGACCTCGCGGCGGATGCGGGTGTCCGAGCTCCGCTTGACCCCGTCAACCTGCGCTCGCAGCCGCTCGGCTGGGGCGCATGTCGTTCGATTGCTGGCTGATCACCCAGAGTTGCTTGACGTCGCCCTCCGCGATAGCGGTCCGTCACGCCTCAGACCCCACCGAACGTCACCAGGTCCGGCCCGAGCTCGCGCCGCGACAACCAGGCCTCGACCTGCGGTAGGCAGCTCGTCACCCGGAGCGCGAGCCGCTCGTACTGGTCCCGATCGTCACCGAAGCCCGCAAAGCGGAACCCCGCGAAGGTGTCCTCCGGTGGCGTGTTGCGCGCCTGAAGCCGCGCACGGTCCTGGACCGGCAGATACGCGACATCGAGCTTCTCCTCGGGGATGATAGGTCCCCATGTCGTTGCCAGCGGCCCGCGCGGGCGTCGGCCGAATTCGAGGATGAAGCTGCCGCCATACTTCCAATACTGGATCGACAGCAGGTCTTGGGAGTCTTCCCGCAGCCGCATGAAGCGAGGGGACCGCCCGACGAAACCGGCCGCGGCGAGTGCGGGGATCAGGTGCCGGCGCAGCGCCTTGCGCATGAGATC
Organism: Thioalkalicoccus limnaeus; assembly: GCF_041197575.1. Lineage (NCBI taxonomy): Bacteria > Pseudomonadati > Pseudomonadota > Gammaproteobacteria > Chromatiales > Chromatiaceae > Thioalkalicoccus > Thioalkalicoccus limnaeus. Next base: position 166,256 of record NZ_JBDKXB010000002.1, read on the forward strand.
GCCTTCTCGGGACATGCAGGATGGGTCTCCGCGGTCGATATGTTGATGACACCAGGGTTTCGAGCCTATTGTGCACATGACGAGACGTGGATGCGCTAACCGTGCTGGGAACTGGTGTTACCGAAGATCGACGCTGACCTGGTTGGGCGGCCTGCCGCGGGATTGACGCGAAATGTCCTTTAAGGAATTCCTCAGTGCCGTCGCGATCACGCTGACGTTCGTGGCCTTCTATCCGTATCTGCGCGGCATCCTCCAGGGACAGGTCAAGCCCCATGTGTTCTCCTGGGTCATTTGGGGGAGCACGACCCTTGTGGTCTTCCTCGCTCAGCTCCAGGCCGGTGGAGGAGCCGGCGCCTGGCCGATCGGGGTGTCGGGTGCCATCACGCTGCTGATCGCCGTCCTGGCCTACTTCAGGCGGGCCGATCTCAGGATCACGAGAGCCGACTGGTTCTTCCTGATCGCCGCGACCTCGTCTCTTCCCCTCTGGTATGCGACCTCCGATCCCACCTGGGCCGTGGTCGTGCTCACCCTGGTCGACTTGCTGGGCTTTGGGCCAACGGTCAGGAAGGTCTATGCAGCGCCCCATTCCGAATCCCTGGCATTCTTCGGTCTCCTCGCGGCGCGCAATGGCCTCGTGGTCATGGCGCTGGAGAGCTATTCCGTTGCCACGGTCTTGTTTCCGGCCGCCATTTCCGCAGCGTGCCTGCTGCTCGTGTGCCTGATCCTCTATCGCAGAAGGCTCTTGTCGGCAACCTCTCGTTGACAGGTCGCGTGACTCACATCCCGGTCGCATCGCGAAACTGCTCGAACCGCTCCGCCAGAAACTCCGGGTTCGGCCGGTCTTGAGCATGTCGCGGCCACCTGATCTGTTGCCCGTTGAAACCCTTGATCGATTGTTCCAGCGTCGGTCCGTCGTGTTGCTCGAGCACGGCCGGGGCCACGACCACCCGCCCGTCGGGATCGATACCGAGGAGGTTCCGGTCGTAGGCGCTGTGATGCAACGTCGACAGACAGAGCCCATTGTTGACCTCGGGGCGCCCGCGCACGTCGCGGTCCGGGATGATGTGCGCCGCCTCCAGCAGGTCCGGGATCGGGAGCCCCGAGATCGCGCAGCGCCGGTCGTAGGCATCCAGCACCAGCGCCCGGAACTCCCCCTGGTGCAGCCGGGCCGGGCGGTGAATCCCCCGGGCCTTGCCGGCGAGGACGAGCCGCTCCCCCTCGAACCCCGCGCGGATCGCCTCCCAGGGCACCGCGCCGCCATGCGCTTGCAGCAGGTGTCGGCACCGGGCGAAGGCGGCGACGCGGATCTCGCTATCCCGTTCGCTCACGATATCCTGACTCGTCTCGTGCGGACCTGGCGTGGACCGCATCTCGATCGCCGAATCCTAGATTAAACCCGGATGGTTGCCTAGCGCCGTGTCGGACTTCAGGGTGGGCAGTCTTGCCGTTCGGCCCTTGCGCGGCTGCTTCCGCTGGTGAGATGGTCCTGGTTGACTCACGGCAGCACGGCGAAAAGATGGGGATTTCCAGCAGGGTGTGGCACACTGGTGCCGTCTCCTTGTCGTCGTAAACACGTGACGCTCCGAACGGGTGCTGTCGACCCAGCGCCCCGAGGGAGGCCCCCCTCTCCCTCATGAAAAATGACCCTTTAAGGGGGAGAACACATCAGGGAAGATGACCGTGCTCACCGGCGAAGAAGGGACGCGACCGAGGGCGATGCCGAGTCCTGTCCACTCTATCCCGACCTGATCCGACCTCCGACACCCATGTCCCTACTCAAGCGAAACAACACCAAACAGAAGAAGATCTCCGCCACCTTCCTGGCGTTTGTGACCCCCACCCTCGATCCGATGGGCCTGTCGCCGGCAGACCCCGAAAGCGAGACCCTGATAAGGGTCTGCTCGGCGACCTGGAATGCCGTGGTCTTCGCCGATTTCGTCGGCAGGACCGATCTCCTCGACGCCTTGCTTGATCCGGCACGTTCGAGCCCAGCCTCGGTGATCCTCCTCAAGACATTGGTCGAGCGCAAACGATCGCGCCGCTTCGCCGCTGACGACCGGTTGATCGGCGACTACAAGATCAGATCCGTCGATGGCGAGATTCGACTCTGGGTCGAAGCGCGCGATCCTTACCCCGAGGACCAGACGGCATTCTGACGGACATCGGATGTGGTTCGCCGGTCGACGCGCCCGTCTGCTACGGTTTGGGCAAGCGCCCCGGCACACGCTCCGCGATCTGCTTCGCCAGGTCCAGGCGATCGCCGCTGTAGCGCCCCAGGGTGGTCAGGATGACCTGGTACGGTCCGGCGAACAGCGTCAGCTGTCCGGTGGCCGCGTCCCAGCCGGCGGGTCCGGCCAGTCCTTCGACCGATGCGGGAGCGGCCAGCTCGCCGAGTTCCCGGCGCAGCTCGGCCACGTAGTCCGTGTAGGCTTGCGCCGGGTCGGCGGCACCATGGGCCTTCACCAGGAACCCCACGCTGAGCATCGGCGCCTCGGTGTGGGCATTGTCGTAGTGGCACATCGAGACCCAGAAAGGCCCGCGGCCCACCGATTTGGGAGTGGGCGCGCCGACCGCCGCCGCAAACACCTCCTCGATGTCCGCCTGGGTCAGCAGCGCGCAGGCGTCGACGGGCTGGGCTGCGGGAGGCTCGGCGTGCGCCGCGCCGGAGGGCGCGAACAGCGTCCCGGCGAGCAGGGACAGGAAGAGCAGCCGGAATCCGGCCATCAGGGAGCGTGGTCGATCGGAGACGGGGAGCATGGGCTGTTGCCTCGTGGTCAGATGGTTCGATGGCCGGTTCACGCCCGCCGGTCGCGGTGGTGGCCGTGCCGAGCGGCGAGCCGGTGATGATCAGCTCGACCGCGGGCACCGGCCGGCTGGGCACGCTCCCGATCGAGCAGCACCCCGTAGGCATCGAGCGGGAAACCGTCGTACTGGCGGCGCAGCGATGCGAGGTCAGTCAGCGGGGCATCCGGCATCATCGGGTGATCACGCACGGATCGGGTTTCTGGCATGCGCACACGTCCTCCCGTCGTCGTGACGGCTTGCTGCCAACACTGTTCCAGTCATCCTGCGACAGTTGTCCAGTCGACGCCACTCCAACCCTCGGGATGATCCACCCAGCTCGATCCACCGACCGGCAGCCCGACGACCGCTGTGGCAGACTGTCCAACCGGACTTCCAATCGACACCCGTACTCATGCCGCTTGCGACGACCCCGTGCCCCTGTGGCGGTCCACGCCCGTTCGACCGTTGCTGCGGTCCAGCCCTGGACGCTGGGATCCCACCGCCGACCGCCGAGGCCCTGATGCGCTCGCGTTATGTGGCCTACACCCTGGATAGGGCCGACTACCTCCTCGCGACCTGGCATCCGCGCACGCGACCCCATCGTCTGGATCTGGACCGCGCACCGGTGCAGTGGCTCGGATTGAAGATCCGACGGGTCGAGGCGGGAGCACCGCAGGACCACGAGGGCATCGTCGAGTTCGTCGCCCGCTACAAGATCGGCGGGCGCGCCCATCGCCTCCAGGAGACCAGTCGTTTCCTCCAGGAAGACGGGCGCTGGTTTTATCTAGAGGCCATCCCGCCGGGCTGAGGCATGGTCTCAGCGCAGGCTCCTCGGCGACCCGCTCAGCTCGGTGCCCGAGCCAGGCCGATCGGCGACCAGCCTGTCCAAGGCATCCCAGCAGCTCCCACTGTTCCGAGATCCTGGAAAGGTACCCCTTGAATCTTTGGCGCCCCGTTGATCTGGTCACTCGCAAGGCACTACGCCGAGAGTTGGCTTCTCATATCGAGCGCGAGGCGATTCGTGTCTGAGCCTACCGGTAGCAAACGACAGTGGGGCTTCTACTTGGACGACATGGTGGCATTTGCAGAGTACGACGAGGCGGCGCAATTCGCGACCGGCTTCATGCAAATCAACGCATGTCGGACATCTTGGTTTGTGGCGACAGGGACTCGCTGGCATCGCGCGCGGATAGCCAGACTCACCCGACGAGACAGGACGTTGTGCTTGCGGGCCAGAAGACATTGGTGTGTGAGGCCTTTTGTTCCCGACGCGGCTGAATCACCTAACGGGGAACCCCGGCTTGATGCCTCACTGCGCCATGTCAAGGCGGGTCTCAAACTTTGTTGGAACGGGGAAGCGTGCTCGAAGCGCCAGCGGCCGAAAGGCCAAGCTGTCAGGCAACCTGGTGAGCGGTCGGTGAGGGCTGTCGCAAAAGGCGTCTTGCAGATGTCACCGAGCGCGCTGGTAGACCCAGGAGCGCTATTTCGCATGGTGACTCAAACTAAGCGTGGCTTGGTTGAATGATCGTAAGATATTGATTTTATGGAGCCGATGGGCGGATTCGAACCGCCGACCTACTGATTACGAATCAGTTGCTCTACCGACTGAGCTACATCGGCCGTCAAGCCGACGATTATACGCAACACCGATTAGTTAGCTCAATACGCTCGCTCGGCATTCTGCTGGTCTTTTCCAGAACCGATCTTCGGACGAGTGCTTTAGGGCTGCTGGCCATTCGCCCGAACGGCCAGACCGCCGTTGGCGCGGGCAGGGCGGGGACTGCGCCTGAGCGCGCGTCGAGCGACTGGCTGTGAAGACCACCGCTGACCTGGCGACCAGGATCGGGTCACGAAGCTGCGTGGTCCCGATCGACCAGTTCGCGTGGGAGCGGAAACACCACCTCTTCGCGGACGCCATCCTGTTCGGTCACGGCGGTGCCTCCCCATTCCTCGAGCCGCGCGATGACCTGTTTGACCAGGATCTCCGGGGCCGAGGCGCCGGCCGTGATCCCGACACGCGGTGCGCCGACGAGCCACTCGCGACGGATATCGGCGGGGCCATCGATCAGGTAGGCCGGACGGCCATGCCGTTCCGCGAGTTCCCGAAGCCGATTCGAGTTGGAGCTGTTCGGCGAACCCACGACCAGGATCAGGTCGCACTGGGCCGCGAGTTCGCGGACCGCATCCTGCCGATTCTGGGTCGCGTAACAGATGTCGCTCTTCTTCGGACCCTGGATCGCTGGAAAGCGTTCGCGGAGCGCCGCGATCAGGTCCGCCGCGTCGTCGACGGACAGCGTCGTCTGGGTGACATAGGCGACCTGCTGCGGGTCGCGGACCTGAAGGGTGGGGACATCGGCCGCGCTTTCGACCAGGTGGATCACGCCGTCCCCCGGACACTGACCCAGGGTTCCCTCGACCTCCGGGTGCCCGCGGTGGCCGATCAGGACCACATCGGCGCCCTGGCGACAGTGTCGGACGACCTCGAGATGGACCTTGGTCACGAGCGGACAAGTGGCATCGAAGACGCGCAGCCCCCGGTCCGCGGCGGCCTGGCGCACGGCCTCGGAGACCCCGTGGGCGCTGAAGATCAAGGTCGCCCCATCGGGCACATCGGCCAGATCTTCGATGAAGATGGCGCCGCGGCGGCGCAGGCCGTCGACGACGAAACGATTGTGGACGACCTCGTGCCGGACATAGATGGGTGGGCCGTAGCGTTCGAGCACCCGCTCGACGATCGCGATGGCCCGCTCGACACCGGCACAGAAGCCCCGTGGATTGGCGACCAGGATATTCATGACTGCGGAGGATAGAGGATCCGGCCGCCGGCGGACAAGGTGCGATTCATGCGGTTTTCAGCGCCCTACAACGAGCTCGGCACGCGCCGACGCATTGCCGGGGGGTGGCCAGCCGACGCAGAATGTGCGCTTGCCGGCGAGCGGGACGTGATTCCCGCGCGTCGAAACCTTGTGATCGAGAGCATGAGCCATGCACGAAGCGGCCAAGGCCCCGCAGGTGGGTTTCGTCAGTTTGGGCTGTCCCAAGGCGACCGTCGATGCCGAACGGATCCTGACCCGACTGCGGGCCGAGGGTTACGGGATCTCGCCGACCTATGCCGAGGCCGACCTGGTCATCGTCAACACCTGTGGCTTCATCGACGCGGCGGTCGAGGAGTCCCTGGACGCGATCGGCGAGGCCGTGGCCGAGCAGGGCCGGGTCATAGTGACCGGATGCCTCGGGGCGCGCGCCGATCTGGTCCGAGCGGCCTACCCGCAAGTGTTGGCCGTGACCGGCCCGCACGCGGACGCCGAGGTCATGGCGGTCGTGCGCGAGCACCTGCCCGCACCGCACGACCCCTTCCTGGACCTGGTGCCGCCGCAGGGGATCAGGCTGACACCGGCGCACTATGCCTATCTGAAGATCGCCGAGGGCTGCGACCATCGCTGCCGTTTCTGCATCATCCCGAGCCTGCGCGGTGATCTGGTCAGCCGGCCGATCGGCGAGGTGCTCGACGAGGCGCACCGGCTCGTCGCCGCCGGCGTCCGCGAACTGCTGATTATCGCGCAGGACACCGGTGCCTACGGATCCGATCGGCGTCATGCACCGGATTTCTGGGGTGGTCGCCCGCTGCGGACCGATTTGCTGACGTTGGTCCGGACGCTTGGCGAATTGCCAGCGTGGATCCGACTGCACTACCTCTACCCCTACCCTCAGGTCGACGAGCTGGTCGCGCTGATGGCGGACGATGTGCTTCTGCCCTATCTCGACATGCCACTTCAGCACGGCAGCCCGGCGATCCTGCGCGCGATGCGCCGCCCGGCGGCGACCGAGGCCGTGCTCGAGCGTCTTGCGCGCTGGCGGGGGCGCTGCCCCGAGCTGGCGGTGCGTAGCACCTTCATCGTCGGTTTTCCCGGTGAGACGGAGCGGGACTTCGAGACCTTGCTCGACTTCCTGCGCAGCGCCCAGCTGGATCGCGTTGGCGCCTTTGCGTACTCACCGGTCGCCGGGGCCACGGCCAATGCCTTGCCCGATCCGGTGCCGGAGGAGGTCAAGCAGGAACGGCTCACCGCACTGATGGCGGTGCAGGCCGAGATCAGCCGCGCGAAGCTCGCGGCCCGCGTCGGTCGGCGGGTGACGGTGCTGATCGACGAGGTCGAAGCCGAGCAGGCCATCGCCCGTGGTCCGGGCGAAGCACCCGAGATCGACGGCGTCATCTTGATACCTGGGGACTGGGATCTGGCCCCAGGCGACTTCATCGAGGTCGAGATCACCGGATCCGACGAGCACGACCTGTGGGCCGAGCCTGTCGTCGATTGATGAGCCGGGGCAGCCCGGCTGCCGCGCGGCCCTGGAGAACCCGAGGCGGGTCGACAGGACACCCCCTCGGGGCGAGATGCCGAGAGCCTTATTCGCCCGACCGTCAGAAGGCCGCGCCGGGTTCCTTGCCCAGTCGTTTCAGAATCACCGCGAGCGGACAAAAGCCGGTGAACGCGGACTGGAACAGGTTTGCGCCAACGAAGGCCGTGAACCAAAGCCAGTAGGGGCTGTGCAGCTGCGACAGCAGCAGCGAGATCAGGATGAAGGACCCGGCGACGGCCAGGACGATGCGTTCGATGGTCATTGCAGATTCCCCTAGACTTGACGTTGAGCGCACTTGTCGGTGCGTTGGACCGAGGCAGGCGAGATTACTGGAGCCGGTTGGAGGGGGCAACCCTTGACCTGATACAGGTGTCTGGGATGATGAGGGGTAAGGTCAGCCGGACCGCGATTCCATTCGGCATTAGGTGTTCGGTACCGCCCTGGAGCCTGAAACCTGAAACCCGACGCGGAGATCCTCCATGTCAGCAAAGAACGGCGGTGGACCGGGCATGCAACAGACGGATTTCGAGCGCCTGATCGAAGGTCTTCGCGACGCGCGTGCCTATCCGCACGCGGCAGGGCGCATCGAGGCCATCGAGACGCACATCTCCCAGATCCTGCTCGCCGGCGACTTCGCTTACAAGCTCAAAAAGCCGGTGAATCTCGGGTTCCTGGATTTCACGACGCTCGAACGGCGCAAGTTCTTTTGCGACGAAGAGATCCGGCTCAATCGCCGTCTCGCCCCCGCGCTCTACCTCGGGGTCGAGCCGATCACCGGCCGTCTGACCCAACCACGTGTCGGCGGGGCCGGCGAGCCGCTGGAATTCGCCGTCAAGATGCGGCGCTTCCCGCAGGACGCGCTCCTGAGTCGGCGGCCGCTGACGGCCGAGCTCGTGGATCGAATCGCCGAGCGTGTCGCGGCTTTTCACGATCGAATTCCGGTGGCTCCGTCGGACAGCGGGTACGGGAGCCCGCCGGCGGTGCTTGGACCGATGCTCGACAACTTCACGCACATCCGGCCGTGCCTGACCGGTCGCGATCGCGCTCGGATCGAAGACTTGGCGGCCTGGACCCGGACACAGGCCACGGCCCTCGCCCCGCACATCGACCGTCGTCGCGAAACGGGACACATCCGCGAGTGTCATGGTGACATGCACCGGGGCAATATCGCGATCGTCGACGACGAGGTCGTGATCTTCGACGGCATCGAGTTCAATCCCGGCTTGCGCTGGATCGATACGGTCAGCGAAGTCGCCTTCCTGATCATGGATCTCGAGGAAAGCGGTTACCCTGTTCTCGCTCGGCGTTTCCTGAACCGCTACTTGCAGATCCGCGGCGATTACGACGGTCTGCCGCTCCTCGACCTGTACAAGGTCTATCGGGCCATGGTCCGAGCCAAGGTCATCGCGATTCGCCTCGGCCAGGACCATCTGGGCGCCGACGAAGCCACGACCGATGGTCGCGAGCTCGCGCGCTATCTGGCGCTGGCCGAGGGCTATACGACACCGCGCACGCCGGTACTGATCCTGACCCATGGATTGTCCGGGTCTGGCAAGAGCTCGCTCGCCGCCGCGCTGCTCGAACATCTCGATGGGGTGCAGATCCGCTCGGATGTCGAACGCAAACGCCTGTTCGGTCTCAGTGCCGATGCCGACTCGGCCGCCGCGGTCGGCAATATCTACACGGACGGGGCCTCGACGCGGACCTATCAGCGGCTCCTCGAGCAGGCTCGGCAGATCCTGATCGCCGGACACCATGCGCTGGTCGACGCCGCCTTCATGCGTCAGGCGCAGCGAGGTCCCTTCCGCGAACTCGCCGTGCAACTGGGCTGCCGATGCCGGATTCTGTCCGTACAAGCGCCCGAGTCGGTGCTCTATCAGCGATTGGCCGACCGCCGCCGTGCCGGCCGGGATGCGTCGGAGGCCGATGGGCGGGTCCTCGCGGCCCAACTGGCGACGCGGGAGCCCTTGACGGTAGCCGAACGAACACTGTCCATCGAGGTCGACACGACACAGGCGGTCGACCTGTCGGATCTGTGTGTGCGGATCACGGTGTGAACCGACGACGACGCACGCGTGAGACGGATGACCGCGGCGGCGGACCTTCGGGCCTGCGTGGTCGGTTAAGGCCGGGGCGGATCAGGGTTCGTGAAGCAGGAGTTCGTAGCGACCGGCCTCGTCGAGTCGCAGTATGTCGCCGAAGCGCAGATCGAACTGTCCTCGTTCGCGGTCGTGCCGGAAGAATGACAGGGTTTCGCGGATCACGGGAAAGGCGAGATCGTCCCAGGGGATGTCATCGAGCGCAAAGAGCCGGACATCGAGACTCTCGGGTCCTGGGCCGAAATCCAGGTCCAGCAATCGGCTTCGGAACAGGATGTAGACCTGGTTGATCTGCGGCAGGTTGAAGAGGGCATAGGGTGCGCTGATCGCGACGCGGGCGCAGGCCTCCTCGAAGGTCTCGCGGGCGGCACCCTGCAAGGTCGATTCGCCGTTCTCCATGAACCCGGCAGGCAGTGTCCACAGGCCGCGGCGCGGTTCGATCGCCCGCCGGCACAGAAGGATCCGATCCTCCCACTCGGGGATACAGCCGACGACGACCTTGGGATTCTGATAGTGGATTTGGCCGCATTGATCGCATACGAAGCGCGGACGGTCGTCCCCAGCAGGAATCCGCAGGATGACCGGTGCTCCGCAATGGCTGCAATAGTTCATCAGCGCAATGCCTTCGGGCGGACGATCGCGATCAAATGGCCGCAGCCTGGTCCGAGTCGGCTCCAGTCCTCCGGCATCTCGATGCGGGCCAGTGCCGCGGTCGGCAGCAGCTTTCCATCGTCGGGGGTCTCGACCTCATCGCCGGCCAAATGGCGAAGCAGTTCCTCGAGGCCCGGATTGTGGCCGACCAGCAAAACCAGGCGGGCCTTGCTCGGGCAGCGGGCCAGCACCTCGAGCAACTGTGGCAGATCGGCCTCGTAGACGGCCTCGTCCCAGACGACACCGCGGTCGTCGAATTCGAGGGATTTGCAGACCTTGTTCGTCGTTTGGCGGGCACGTTGTGCCGGTGAGCTCACCAGATGATCGGGCACCAGTCCCTCTCGGTATAGCCAGGTTCCGACGCGCGGCGCATCGGCCTTACCGCGCTTTGCGAGCGGACGCTCGAAATCAGAGGTGAAGGGCGCGCCCCAGTCGGATTTCGCATGACGCAGCAACAGCAATTCGCGGGTCATGGCGGTCGAGTCTGTGCCTCGTGTCGCGGATTGGCCCTTGGGCGCCTGGCTGCAAACCAGGATGCCCGTGCCCGGCCTTCGCGTCCCGCCTCGAACGAGGCCCGTCACCAAGGGCGATCAGTTCCGAGTGCGCAGGGGGTGCCGGTTACCATGTCCTTTTAACATATTCGCAGCATTTTCGTCATCGTCAGCCTGCCTCGGCCAGCAGACGATCGATCATCTGCTGGGCTTGCGCCAGATAGCCGCCGCCAAACAGGTTCAGGTGATTGAGGACGTGATAGAGGTTGTAGAGGATCTTGCGGACCTCGTATCCGGGGTCCAGCGGCCAGGCCTCGCGATAGGCGGCGTAGAAGTCTCGGCCGAAACCGCCGAACAGTTCGGTCATCGCTAGGTCCGTTTCGCGGTCGCCATGATACACGGCCGGGTCGAAGATCACCGGCTCGCCCGCTGGTCCGTAGCCGAGATTACCGCCCCACAGATCGCCGTGGAGGAGCGACGCGGCCGGTGCATGATCGATCAAGGCTCCGAGCCGGTCGAGCAGCCGGGCACCCTGGGTCTGAAGCGATCCTCGATACCCATTGGCGGCGGCAAGCCGCAACTGGTGGCCTAATCGCCGCTCGCGCCAAAAGGTCACCCAATCGCGGTCGGGCGCATTGGGTTGTGGCGTCGAGCCGATCGTGTTGTCGCGTGTCCAGCCGTAGCGCTCCCAGGTCGTTCGATGCAAGGCGGCCAGTTGTCGCCCGGCCAGCGCCGGCCCGTCGGCTTTGGTACGTCCACCCAGCGGGATGTACTCCATGACCAGAAAGGCCCGACCAGCGGTCGCGCCGTAACACAGCGGCTGCGGAACGCGCATGGCTCCCGTCGCGGCCAGCGCGGCAAGCCCAGCGGCTTCGGCCTCGAACATCGCGACCCGCGAAGCCTCGTTCAGTTTGACGAAGAAACGGCGCTCGCCGTCGGTCAACAGGACCGAGGTATTGATGCATCCCCCACCGAGCTGCCGCGGTGAGTCGGGCGTGAACCGCTGTCCGGTCGCGGCGGAGATCTCGGCGGCGATCGCCAACCAGTCGGTCACGGTCTCAGACGCGCGGTCGCCGTTTCAAAAGCGGGCTTGAACGCGGAAAATGGGCGTGCAGGAAGGCCATCTGATCGGCTAGGACATGACGGCCCATGAGGAAGATGTATTCGGCATGCGTTGGCGTGAAGGGGACCGCGAGGAGCTCCAGTCCGGCGTCTTCGGGGGTGCGGCCGGCCTTGAAGTTGTTGCAGCGCACGCACGCCGTCACGACGTTGGTCCAGCAATCCGCTCCACCCTGGCTGATCGGGCGGACATGATCGCGCGACAGCTGGCGCGCGGCGAAGCGACCGCCACAATAGAGGCAGATGTGGTCATCACGCTGAAACAGAGTCCGGTTATTGAGGGGAGGGACGTAGTCGGCGCCGCGCTTCGTGACCGCATGCTGAACGCCCTGGGTGGCGATGATCGAATGGATCTCCAGCTCGCTGCGCTGCCGGGTGGTCGCATTGAGGCCCCCGCGCAGCCGAAACAGGGCATCACCGCAGGCGTAGGCGACCTGACCGAGGACGTAAAGGCGAGCCGCCGCCCGGTAATCCACCCATTCCAGCGGCATACCGGCCAGATCCGTGCGCAATACCTGCTGGTTGATGTACAACATGCGTCGGTTACGGCGTCGAGACCCGCGGTCATGATACATATCTCGTGGGCATGTGCAAGCCGGATCCGCGAATACAACCCGTCCTGCGCAAAGGGTTTAGACGTCCTTCGACCTCGGCGCCGAACGATCATGAGGCCTGCGCGATGACGAGTGTCGCTGGGATCCTGCGTGTCGCGATCGCTGCTCCGGTCTCGACGCCGTTCGATTACTCGGCCCCGGTTGGCCTCGATGGCCCAACGCCACGACCCGGCCAACGTGTGCTGGTCCCTTTCGGTCGCGGGCGACGGGTCGGGATCATCATCGCGATGCCCACCGCCTCGCCGGTCCCCGCGGAGCGCCTGAAGCCGGTGATGGCGATCCTGGACGACGAGCCGTTGCTGACCGAGAACGATCTCGGTTTCCTGCTGTGGGCGGCCGACTATTATCGGTACCCGCTGGGGGAGGCGTTGTTCAGCGCGTTGCCGACGCGCCTGCGACGGGCGGTGCCGACTGGATCTGGCGGTCGGCAGGGTTGGCGGTTGACGTCCCAGGGTCGTGCCGGGTGTCCCGAGACCTTAGCGCGCGCGCCGAAGCAAGCCCAGGTGTGGGAGCGCTTGCGGGGGGGCTCCGGCGCGGTGCCAAGCAGCGAGTTGACGGCCGACTTGGGTGACTGTAGTGCCGCGCTCCGCGCCCTGGCGCGGCGCGGCTGGGTCGAGCCATGCCGTATTGCGCCCTGTGCCGTGGCCGGCGAGAGGTCGTTGGCGGACCATGGGCCGGTGCTGAACCCCGAACAGCGGGCGGCTGTGGAGCAGGTGCGCGCAGCCTTCGGTCGCTTTCAGCCGTTTCTGTTGGATGGTGTGACGGCGAGCGGCAAGACCGAGGTGTATATCCGGCTTCTCGATGACCTGCTGGCGGCCGGGGGTCAGGCCCTCGTCCTCGTGCCAGAAATCGGTTTGACGCCACAACTGGGCCGTCGTCTGGCCGCGCGGCTGAATGCCGCGCTGGTCGTGCTGCACTCGGGCCTACCCGACGCGGAGCGCGAGGAAGGATGGCGTCGGGCCGTTCGTGGGGAGGCCGGGGTGCTGCTCGGTACCCGTTCGGCGGTCCTGGTCCCGCTGCCACGGCTCGGGCTCGTCATCGTCGACGAGGAGCACGACCTGTCATTCAAGCAACAAGAAGGTTTCCGTTACTCAGGACGGGATCTGGCCGTGCGGCGCGCGCAGCTGGCCGGTTGCCCGATCGTGCTCGGCTCGGCGACGCCGTCGCTGGAGACCCTCGCCAATGTGCGCTCGGGACGCTACCGGCGGTTGCCACTCGCGCAGCGTGCCGGCGGCGCCGGATCGCCGACCGTCGGCCTGGTCGATATCCGTGCCCAAGCGCTGCAAGCGGGCCTGTCGCCGCGGCTGTTGGAGTGCATCGAGCGGGAATTGACGGCGGACAATCAGGTGCTGCTGTTTCTGAACCGCCGGGGGTTCGCGCCGCTCCTGACCTGCCACGACTGCGGTTGGATCAGTGGTTGTCCGCGCTGCGATGCGCGCCTGACGTTGCACCGTTCGAGTCATCAGCTGCGTTGCCATCACTGCGGCCTGGTCCGCGTGCCGCCAGTGCGCTGCCCCCATTGCGGCGGTCCTGATCTGCGGGCGCTCGGGCAAGGCACGGAACGGATCGAGGAGATGCTGAGCCGGCGGTTCCCTGGGTTGCCCGTGGCGCGCGTCGATCGTGACAGCACGCGGCGCCGGGGTGACTTGACCGATCTGCTGAACGCGGCGCGCCGCGGCGAGTTTCGGATCCTGCTTGGAACCCAGATGCTGACGAAAGGCCACCATTTTCCCGGTGTCACCTTGGTCGGTGTGCTCGATGCGGATTCCGGCTTGTTCGGGACCGACTATCGTGCCCCGGAGCGCATGGCCCAATTGCTGATTCAGGTCATGGGTCGCGCCGGACGTGCCGAGCGTCCCGGCCACGTCCTGATCCAGACCCGCCATCCGGATCATCCGTTTCTGAGGGTGTTGCTGCGCGACGGCTATCCGGCTTTTGCCGAGGCGGCCCTCGCGGAGCGTAGGACGGCCGCGTTACCGCCCTTCAGTCACCAGGTCCTGATCCGTGCCGAGGCATCCGAAGCCGCTTTGGCCTACGACTTCCTGCGTGCCGCGGCGCGTGCGGCGGCCGTACCGTTCCGGGATCAGGTGGTCCTCTGGGGGCCGGCTTCGGCGCCGATGGAGCGCCGCGCTGGCCGCTGGCGGGCGCAACTGCTCGTGCAATCACCGCGGCGCGCGAGCCTCAGAGGATTCCTGGACCATTGGATCCCGGTCCTGAAGGGGCTTCCAACCCCGGCCCGCGTCCGTTGGGCGATCGATGTGGACCCTCAGGACATGACGTGACGGCGGCGGCTGTGCGTGGCCTCGCCTGTGTGGCGCCGGCTGCGGCTTGTCACTCGGTGCGCCCGGCCAGTCGGTCGCGGAGGGCGGCGATGTCGGCCGGCGTGTTCAGGTTGCGGAAGGCATCGGCCTGGTCGCTCAGGTCGGCCTTTGCGCAATGATGCTGCGCATACCAATCCCGCACGGCTCGCTGGCCCGAGGCCAGGAACCGGTCGAGGCTCGGGGCCAGGTCGACCGGGAGCAGCGCGTGCAGCGGATGCAGACGCTCGCCGTCGTCGGCCAGCGCGAGTTCGGCGCGTTCGGCGACGAGGGCCGCGGCAAGACGGGTCGCGAGATCCGCCGGGATCAGCGGTGCATCGCATGGCACGACGAGAATCCATGGTGTGCGGGCGGCGGCCATCGCGCTCGCGAGGCCGGCGAGCGGACCCGCGAAGTCGTCTTCCCGATCCTGGACCACGGGCCAGCCCAGCGCGCGATAGGTCGCAAGGTTGCGGTTGGCGCTGATCAAAAGCCCACCACCGACCTGGGGCGCGAGCGCATCGATGACCCAGGCGATCAGCGGGCGCCCGGCGCAGCCAACGAGTCCCTTGTCGCTGCCGCCCAGGCGCCGTCCCCGTCCGCCGGCGAGGATCAGCCCGGTAATCTGATCCGGATGGGGATCGCGTGCGACCATGGCCAAAGGATTCTCGGTTGGGGGCCCCGGAGGGAGGCTGTCGTCAGGCGCGACAGCCTCCCGTGTGCCGGCGCGCCTAAGCCGTATCGCGATCGGTCGTCGGCGCGTCCGCGTCGGCCGCAGCCCTGTCGGCGTCTGTCGGGGCGGCCGCTTCGGTCACCGGCGCGGCCGTCTGATCGGCCCAGAACCGATCGAGCACCTCGGCGGTCTCGGCCAGCTTCTCCCAGTGCGGCAGCCCCAGTGATGGAGCGATCCGCGCCTCCTGCCAATTCGGCCGCTCGGCCAGCAGCGCCGGCAGCCGTTCGAACGACACGTTGGGGTCGCGGTCGTGGATCACCAGGACCGGCTGTGAGACCTTCGAATAGAAGCGGTCGTAGGCATCCGTCGTGAACAGTTGCCCGGACAGGAAGTAGAGCGGCGCATGATGGGCGCCGGGCTGATGCGCGGCCGCATAGGCATACTCGATGTACTCGGCTGGCACAGCGTCGACGAAGGACTTCTTCATGAAGTAGCGGATGCTCGGCCGGGTCGCGAGGAGCTTGAAGAGCCCTGGCCCCCACAAGGGGACACTGAGCACCTTGTGCGCCCATTTGGCGACCTGGCCCTCGCCGTTCGGTAACCGCCGGTCACTGAAGCCGGTTGGCGAGATCAGGGTCAAGGTGGCGAACAGTTCCGGGGCGCGCAGGGCCGCCTGGGTGGCGAACTCGCTGCCAAGGGACAGGGCGACGACATCGACCGGTTCCTTGATCACCTGTGTGACGAAGTCGACGATGGTGTCCGTGTAGAGCTGCGGCGAGTAGCGACGGTCGCCGCGGTCGGAGAAACCGAAGCCCGGGAAGTCGAGCGCGTAAACGCGTCGCCGGGTGCGATAGTGCTCGAACAGCGGCTTGAGCTCATAGACGCTGGGCGCGGCGTTGATCGCGTGGATCAGCAACAGCGGTCGACCCCCGGCCGGGCCGTCGACATAGTAGTTGAGCCGAATGCCGTCGGGGCGGACGTAGTCGTTTCGCGGGGCGCTCACCGCGGGCGGCAGCGACCCCGAGCCCGTCGTGGTGGTCGATGGTCGCGAGGCTGTCGCACGGGGTTTCGCGGTCGGTGCCGTTTTCGCTGCCTGGTCGCCGTTCGGTGCCGCGCGGTTCGGCTGGCTGTTGCCTGCCGTACCGGCGGCACTTTGGGTCGTCGCCTTTGGCGTCGTGCCGCGGGAACCCTTGGCGTTCTTGTTGGCTCGTCGTTTCGTGCGGTTCTTCATCTGTACCTCCGCGATAGCTGTTTTACGGTCGTGGTCCGGGTCTGCCGGGTCGTCGCCCGCCCGACCGGTCTGTCGATGTCCAAGTGGAGTCGCCGCGGTCGACCCGGCGGGGCTGTTGATCCGTTGGTCGCATCCTCGTCTGACACCGAGTCGGCGCGCAAGGTCTCGTCGGCATCGCCTCTGGCGCGCGGATCGGCCGCAGGATGGCGGTCGAGCCACACTGCGGCCGATCCGTTCGTGTCCTCGACATTCGGCGCACTCGGTCGGCTGGAGCAGCCCAACGGCTGGCGCGAGCGCGATTCCGCGATCGGCGCATGGGATTTGTGTCAAGGCTACGCCGCGGGCTTCATCGGTTCAAGCATGATGCACCGCACGATGGGTCGCAGTGCGGTTCAAGGCAGCGGCAGATTGGTGCGCTCGACGATCTTGCGCAGCACGAAGCTCGAATGGACCCCGGCGACACCCTCGATGCGGGTCAGTTTGTTGAGCAGCAGATCCTGATAGGCATCCATATCGCGAACGATCACCTTGAGATGGTAGTCGGCGTCACGTCCGGTAATCAGAAGACACTCGAGCACCTCGGGCAGCGCGGCGACGGCCGCGTCGAAATGGGCGAACCGTTCGGGTGTGTGGCGGTCCATCGAGATGCTCAGGACGGCGGTCAGCGTGAGCCCGAGCTTGTTGGCGTCGAGCAAGGCGCGGTAACCAGCGATGAGGCCCGCCTCCTCGAGCGCGCGCACGCGCCGCAGGCACGGGGACGGCGAGAGTCCGATGCGATCGGCGAGGTCCTGGTTGCTGAGTCGGCCATCCTGCTGCAGCTCCTCGAGGATCCGACGGTCGTAGCGATCGAGCTTCATCGGTGACACCATCATCCGGCCTCTTGGCAATAAACGGCCTCGATATATTATATTTGCGCAATCTCGTTTCACAATCGGCGGTTCTTGGTCCGATTCAGCAATCCTCTGCTGGTTCATCCGGGTTAATCTGACCTCCATTCGGCGACCGGCGTAAACCGGCACGGCTTCCGCCCACAAGGTGGCTGCCCGGTGCCTGGGCATCTCACGAGGATGTCGCGTCTTCCGAAGCCTCACGAGGGTGACGGGGGTGCGGGGCTGGTTGGTGGCGTTCCGGGCGGCTTGGCCAGACCGGCGCGCCCGTCGGTCGTCGCGTCCGATTCCATCCGATCCGTTGGACGCTGCTGTCCGGATCATGAAACCATGGAGCCAGCCATGTCGAGTTTCGACTATCGGAAATATCGTCCCGGACCGGTCGTGCGGTTGCCCGATCGGACATGGCCCAACCGGGTCATCGAACAGGCGCCGCGGTGGGCCAGTGTCGATCTTCGCGACGGCAACCAAGCACTGATCGAGCCCATGAGCGTAGCGCAAAAGCGCCGCCTGTGGTCTTTGTTGGTCGAGGTCGGGCTCAAAGATATCGAGGTCGGGTTTCCGGCGGCGAGCCAGCCCGACTACGACTTCGTGCGTTGGTTGATCGAGGAGGAAGAGATTCCGGGGGATGTCCGGATTCAAGTCCTGGTGCAGGCGCGCGAGGATCTGATTCAGCGCACGTTCGAGGCCCTGCGCGGGGTGTCGCAGGCCATCGTCCACGTCTACAATTCCACGTCGCCGGTGCAGCGTGACTGGGTGTTCGGCCAGGGTCGCGAGACCATCAAGGCGCTGGCCGTCCGGGGGGCGGAATGGTTGCGGCGGGAGGCGGCGAAATATCCGGGTACCGACTGGACGTTCCAATACTCGCCCGAGAGCTTCACCGCGACCGAGCCGGACTTCGCGATCGAGGTGTGTGAGGCCGTGATGGGGGTGTGGGAGCCGACGCCGGAGCGGCCCTGTATCATCAATCTCCCGGCGACGGTCGAGGTGGCCAGTCCGAATGTGTTCGCCGACCAGGTCGAATACTTTGCGACGAACGTCCGTGATCGGGATCACCTGATCCTGTCGGTCCATACCCACAACGATCGCGGCGGCGCGGTCGCAGCGGCGGAGCTCGCGTTGCTGGCGGGGGCTGATCGGGTCGAGGGCACGCTGCTCGGAAACGGCGAGCGGACCGGCAACATGGATATCGTGACGTTGGCCATGAACCTGTACAGCCAGGGGGTCGATCCGCGGATCGATGTGTCACGCCCGGATCGGATCATCCAGGTCGTGAAGGAGTGTACTGGCATGCCGGTCCACCCCCGCCATCCCTGGGTCGGTGACTTGGTTTACACGGCCTTTTCCGGCAGTCATCAGGACGCGATCCGCAAATGCCTGCGGCGTCAAACGGCCGATGCGCCCTGGCAGGTCGCCTATCTTCCGATCGACCCGTGCGATATTGGGCGGACCTATGAGGCGGTGATCCGCGTCAATAGCCAATCCGGCAAGGGTGGCATGGCGTTCCTTCTGGAGCGCGACTATGGCTTGTCGCTGCCGCGTTGGTTGCAAACCGAGTTGGCCCGCCTGGTTCAGGCCGAAAGTGAACGCCGCGGAGGCGAGCTGGTGGCTGCGGGTGTCCATGAGCTGTTTCGCACCCATTTCGTCGTCGATCAGGGGTCAGTCCAGCTGCTTGGTTATCGCCTCGACCGCAACGGTCACGAGGTCATCGAGGTGCGCATGGTCGAGGAGGGGGTCGAACGGGTCTTGCGCGGCGAGGGCAATGGGGCCATCGAGGCCTTTGTCGATGCCTGGATGCGCCACAGTGGGCGTCGGCTCGACGTCGTCGATTACAGCGAGCACGCAATCGGCGTGGGCACCGATGCCGAGGCCGCGGCTTACGTGCTGTTGAATCTCGACGGACAGCGCGTGGCCGGGGCTGCCATCCACCAGGATACCGTCAGTGCGTCGCTGCGGGCCGTGTTCTCCGCGATCAATCGCGCCGCGTCACCGGTGGTCGCTGCGCAAGCGGCCTGATGAGTTTCGCGCTGGACGTCGCGCAAAGAAAAGGGCGGTCCGCCGATGGCGGGCCGCCCTTTTCATCGTCCTCGCGAGCCGCGCGAGGCTATTTGATCTTGCCTTCCTTGTACATCACGTGCTGACGCACGACCGGGTCGAACTTCTTGATCTCCATCTTGCCCGGTTGATTCCGCTTGTTCTTCGTGGTCGTGTAAAAATGACCGGTCCCGGCACTGGATATCAGGCGGATCTTTTCGCGAGCGGCCTTGGCCATGGGGAACCCTCCAGGTTAAACCTTGACACCTTGGGCGCGCAGATCCGACAGGACCAGATCGATGCCGCGCTTATCGATGATCCGCAGGCCGTGCGACGACACGCGCAGCCTGACCCAGCGGTTTTCGCTAGCGACCCAGAAGCGCCGATGATGCAGATTCGGCAAAAAACGGCGTTTCGTTTTGTTGTTGGCGTGAGAAACGTTGCAACCGGTGAGCGGGCGCTTGCCGGTCACTTGACAAACCTTCGACATGACGAGTCCCCTTCTTAGGATTCCGGTTGCCGAGCAGTAGCGCTGAAAACAGCCTGCAAAGACAGAAGAGGATACCAATTCGTCGGCGGCGACGCAACTAGGTCTCGGGCCTGCCTCGGACGCTGAAGCTGAATGACACCGCCGAGGTGTTTGGCGTTTCCGCGGGCGCGCCGCGCGGTCTTTGCGCATTTTGTTTCCGGGCAGGCTGTCGGGGCGCGCTAGAGCAACCCGCGTTCGGCAAGTGATGTCCCCTGCCCGTCGCCGATGATGATGTGGTCGAGCACCCGCACATCGATCAGCGCGAGGGCCTCCTTGAGGCGCTGGGTGATGCGGATGTCGGCTTGACTGGGTTCGGCGACGCCGGAGGGATGGTTGTGCGCGAAGATCACGGCCGCGGCATTGATCGCGAGGGCTTGGCGGACGACCTCGCGCGGATGCACGCTGGCTCCGTCGATCGTGCCGCGGAACAGTTCCTGGTAACCGAGCACCCGATGGCGGTTGTCGAGGAACAGGCAGGCGAACACCTCATGCGGGTACGCGTACAGGCGGGCTTTCAGATAGTCCCGCGTAGCGTCCGGGCTGGTCAGGATATCGCAGCGCTGCAGCCGTTCCTCGATGTAGCGGCGGCTCATCTCGAGGACCGCCTGCAGCAAGGCGTATTTGGCCAGGCCCAGGCCTCTTGCGCGGCAGAATTGGCCCTGGGTGGCCGAGAAAAGGCCGCGTAGGCCGTCGAACTCGTTGAGGAGATCGCGCGCAAGATCAACGGCGCTCTTGCCGGGTATCCCGGTCCGCAGGAAGATCGCGAGCAGTTCGGCGTCGGTCAGGGCTTGGGCGCCCCGCGCCAGCAGCCGTTCGCGTGGACGTTCGTCCTCAGGCCAGTCTTTGATCGGCATCCTTGTCCTCCGAAGATCCTAAACTGTTGCCGTGCCGTGCCGTGCCGTGCCGTGCCGTGCCGTTTCGAGTTGCGGAACTGGCAGCGCGGTCGCGAGCCGACCCTAGGTCGGCCGGTGAGGGGATTCTAGCCCGAGCGAGTCGGTTTGGCATCGCGACCGATTGACCGGGCACCCAGATCGGGGTCTGCGGTTCGGCGATACCGTAAACCGGCGCGAATTCGGTTACACTGGTCCGCGATGCCGTTCATCCGACGAGAGGTACCGTTGAGCCCTTTGCCGTACACCCAGATCCTGTTGGGGGTCAGT
The DNA here is from genome assembly GCF_041197575.1 of Thioalkalicoccus limnaeus. Lineage (NCBI taxonomy): Bacteria > Pseudomonadati > Pseudomonadota > Gammaproteobacteria > Chromatiales > Chromatiaceae > Thioalkalicoccus > Thioalkalicoccus limnaeus. Next base: position 187,181 of record NZ_JBDKXB010000002.1, read on the forward strand.
GGCGGAATCGCGGCCTACAAGGCCGTCGACCTCGTGCGGCGTCTGCGCGAGCGCGGCACAACGGTGCGCGTGGTCATGACCAGGGCGGCCGGGGCCTTCGTGACGCCGCTGACGCTGCAAGCCGTGTCGGGCTTCGCGGTGCGGCAGGAGGTGCTGGACCCGCACGGCGAGGAAGGGATGGACCATATCGAATTGGCTCGCTGGGCGGATCTGTTACTGGTGGCGCCGGCCACCGCGCACCTGATCGCCCGGCTGGCGCAGGGCCTTGCCGATGATCTGTTGACGACGTTGGCCTTGGCGACGACCGCCCCGTTGGTGCTGGCTCCGGCGATGAATCATCGGATGTGGTTGCATCCGGCGACACAGGAGAACCTGCGGCGGCTCGAGGCCCGCGGCGTGACGATCCTGGGTCCGGCGATCGGTGATCAGGCCTGCGGGGAACGAGGACCCGGGCGGATGCTCGAGCCGGCCGAGATCATCGCGGCCTTGGTCGCTGACCGGCCGCGTCCGTTGCATGGGCGCCGCGTGTTGGTGACGGCGGGACCGACCCGCGAGGCGATCGACCCGGTGCGTTTCATCGGCAACCGCAGCTCCGGTCGGATGGGATTCGCGCTCGCGGAGGCCTTTGGGGCGCGCGGTGCCGACGTGATCCTGGTGACGGGGCCGGTCGCTCGGCCAGCCCCGGCTGTCGCGGAACTGGTTCAGGTCGAGACCGCGTTGGAGATGGACGCCGCCGTGATGGCGCGAGTGGCCGATGCCGACATCTTCGTCGCGGCAGCGGCCGTCGCCGATTATCGTCCGGCCGAGGTGGCCGCGGACAAGATCAAGAAGCAGATGGATGAGTTGGTCATCCGGCTCGTGAAGAACCCAGACATCCTGGCGCGGGTCGCGGCGCGGCGGCCGCGCCCGTTCGTTGTGGGCTTTGCGGCCGAGACCAGCCAGCTCGAGCAGCACGCGGTCGCGAAGCTGCACGGCAAGGGACTGGACATGATCGCGGCCAACCAGGTTGGCGCCGAAGAGGGCGGGTTCGATGCCGCCGACAACGCGTTGCTCGTCTTGTGGGCGGGTGGGCAGCACTCCTTCCCGCTGATGCCGAAACCGCAGCTCGCTGATCGATTGGTGGATTTGATCGTTGAACGCTATCTCGCATCGACTCCGCGTTAAGCTCCTCGACCAACGGCTCGGTCGCGATTTCCCGTTGCCGCGTTATGCGACCGACGGGGCGGCCGGGCTCGATCTGCGGGCCATGCTCACGACCGAGTTGGTGTTGGACCCGGGGGCTACCGAACTCCTGCCGACGGGGCTCGCCATCCATATCGCCGACCCGGGCCTTGCGGCCCTGATCGTGCCGCGCTCCGGGCTCGGCCATCAGCATGGCATCGTCCTCGGGAACCTGGTGGGTTTGATCGATTCCGACTACCAGGGGCCGTTGCTCGTCTCCTGCTGGAATCGCGGCCAGCGTCCCTACCGGGTCCAGGTTGGCGAGCGGATCGCGCAACTCGTTCTGGTTCCGATCCTGAAGGTGGAACTGGACCTGGTCGAGGAACTGTCCGGCACGGCGCGCGGTTCCGGTGGGTTTGGACACAGTGGCCGCGATTGAGGCTCTCGAACGGTGGTTGCGGTCGATAAGCCGCACGTTCGGGCGACATTGATCGGTTGTGGTCAGCCGATAGCGAGAGGACGGCATGAAGTGGTGGCGCCAGAAGCAGACCCTATCCAGTGCTTCGGCGGCTGCGAAGAGCAAGCCACCGACGCTGGCATCCATGTGGCGATTGCCATTTGTCGGTGTGTCGCTGGTCGTGTTAGGCACGGTGGCAGCCACGCTGGTCGTCGTGCAGGGGCACCAATCCTCGCTCGATGCCAAGCGGTCGACGGGTTGGGCCGAAGCGATCCAGACGCAGGTCGCCGGCCGTCTCGTCGAGCTGCACCGCGTCCTCGACGAATGGGCCAAGGATCCACGATTGCGGTCGGCGCTGGCCAATGGGGAGGCCGTCGATTGGCGCGAAGCGGATGCATTGGGCCGCTGGGACTGGCCCGGTGTCTCAGCGCTCCATCTGCGACCACTCGCCGAGGCCCTGTCTCCATCGGTCGATGATCCTGCGCTGAGTTTCGCCGGACGCGATTTGATGCGCGAGGCGGCACGTAACGGTGACGTGACGCCGCTGGAGGTCCATCGCCTGGGTTCCCCCGAGCGCCACCTTGCGATCGCGCAGCCGATCAAGGATGCGGACAGCGGTGGGATAACCGGCGTGCTCTACGTCGCGCTGCCGTTGTCGTGGTTGCCGGAACAGTCGGCCAGGATCCCGAGGCTCGGCATGGTGCGATACCAGCAGCGGGTCGGGGAGCGCCTGATCATGATCGATTGGCCGTCGGGCGATGGCGAACCGTCGGGGAGCGAGCCGGATCGGGTCGTCGCGATACCCGGTACCCGTCTGGTGGTGGCGCTATGGATGGAGCGGAGTGGATGGCTGGCCCCTGGTCTCCTGGTGCCCTTGGGTGGTGTCCTGGTCGTGCTGATCGGGTTCGTGGGGTCGATGCTCGTCTTCCTGTATCGCCGCCAAGCCGCTGCGGTCGCTCGGGATCTGGAACGGATCTCGACGTCGATCGAGGCCTTGGTGGCGTCGGGTGGCTGGCGTTCACCGTCCAATCGATTCGCCGAGACGGCCGATTTTGCGACTCGGCTGAGCCCCATGGTCGAGGCCTTGGTCGCGGCCACCAGCCACGACAGGGGGAGCAAGACCGGGCCGCTCGGACGGGACGAGGTCGGCGTTGAACCGGCGACCGCGTTCGAGACCCTGGCCCCCGAGTTGGCGGCCCTGCTCCAGAAAGGCCCGGCACGCTCGGTCGCACCGGCCGAGCGGTCGACCGCCGCGATCCCCCCGCACCTCTTTCGGTCGAATCACATTCGGGGTCTGGCGAGCAGGGACTTGTCCGAAGGGCTGGCCCGCGACATCGGTCTGGCGATCGGCTGCGAGATCCGTGATGGCAGCCTCGATCGCGGTATCTTCGTTGGCCGTGATCACCGAGCATCGTCGCCGGACCTGGCCGCAGCGCTGATCGATGGGCTGCGCGAGAGCGGGTGTCAGGTCATCGACCTGGACGTGACGCCGGCGCCGGTCCTGTCCTTCGCGGCCTGTGCCCAAGGCGACCTATCCGGCGTCATGGTCACCGGTGGACACAGTCGCGCCGAATACAATGGCATGAAGATCCTGTTGGGTGGGCAGGCCCTGGTCGAAGATGGCCTGGTCGCGTTGTATGAACGCATCCTGCGCGGCGATTTGACCAAGGACCAGGGTGGTGGCTATCGGGAACAGGACATGGTCGAGGCCTACGTCGAACGGGTGCATCGGGATGTCACGTTGGCGCGGGTCATCAAGGTCGTCGTCGATTGTGGCAACGGAGCGACATCGGCGGTCGCTCCGGGGCTTTACCGGCGGCTGGGTTGCCAGGTCATCGACATGGAATCCAAGCCAGGGGACGGTCTGCTGCCCACCGATGGGATGCCGGATCCGGCGCACCCGGGCGACTTGGCCGACCTGGGGCGCAGGGTCGTGGCCGAACAGGCCGATCTGGGGCTCGCGTTCGACGGCGATGGCGCGCGCCTCGGGGTCGTCGATTCGTCGGGGCTTTTCGTCGCGTCGGATCGCGTCCTGATGCTGCTTGCGACCGACATCCTGTCGCGACATCCCGGCAGCAGCGTGGTGTGTGACGTCGCGTGCTCGCGCCATTTGGCCAGTGAGATCCTGCTGCATGGTGGTCGCTCGGTCGTCGCGCGATCCGGGCCTGGGCGACTCCAGGCGCAGCTTCGCCGCAGCGGAGGCATGATCGGTGGTGATGGAAACGGCCACTTGATCATCGGTGAGCGTTGGTATGGATTCGCGGATGCCCTGTATGCCGGGGCTCGCCTGCTCGAAGTGCTGGCCTTAGACCCGCGTGCGAGCGCTGAAGTCTTCGCGGCGATGCCGGTGTCGATCGCGACACCGGAATACCAGGTGCCGATGAGCGACGACGAGGTGTCCAAGACGATGTCGCTCTTGCTGGAACTGGCGCGGCGACTCGATGGGGCGGATCTGAAGACGAGCGATGGGCTGCGCGCCGACTTCGCGGAGGGCTGGGGTTTAGTGCGGGCCGATGCCAGCCTGCCGGGGCTCGCGTTTCGCTTCGAGGCTGACGACGAAGCGGCACTGGCCGCGATCGAGGATCGATTCCGTGCCTTGCTCGGACAGGCCGCCCCGCATCTCTCACTACCATTCTGATCGAACGAGATAGAACCGATGTCCTTGCCGAGCGAACGAGCCCGTAATATCGCCCACGTCCTGATCGAGGCCTTGCCGTACATTCAACGCTTTCGCGGCAAGACGATGGTGATCAAGTACGGTGGCAATGCGATGGTGGATCCGGCGTTGCAACAGGGGTTCGCCAGAGACTTGATCTTGATGAAGCTGGTGGGCATCAACCCGGTCGTCGTGCATGGCGGTGGGCCGCAGATCGGCCGTCTGTTGCAGCGACTCGGCAAGGTGTCGGAATTCGTCCAAGGGATGCGTGTCACCGACAGCGAAACGATGGATGTCGTCGAGATGGTTCTCGGCGGCCTCGTCAACAAGGAGATCGTGCACCTGATCAATCGGCAGGGCGGTTCGGCCGTCGGTCTGACGGGCAAGGATGGCGACCTGATCCGCGCGCGCAAGCTGATCCTGCATCGTGATGCACCGGAGCTGCTGGCGCCTGAGATCATCGATCTCGGTCATGTCGGCGAGGTCGAAAGCATCGACGTGGGTGTCGTCAACATGCTGATAAAGGGCGATTTCATCCCGGTGATCGCGCCGATCGGGGTCGGCCGGGATGGCTTTTCGTACAATATCAATGCGGATCTGGTGGCCGGCAAGGTCGCGGAGGTACTGACCGCCGAAAAGCTGCTGCTGCTGACCAACACCGCTGGTATCCTCGATACGGATGGGAGTCTGTTCAGCGAGTTGGATGTGGCACGGATCGCTCAATTGATCGAGCAGGGGGTCATTCACGGAGGCATGCTACCGAAGGTCCGGTGTGCGGTCGATGCGGTCCAATCCGGGGTCGCCAGTGCCCATATCCTGGACGGTCGCGTCGAGCATGCGCTCTTGCTGGACCTGTTTACCGACGAGGGGGTTGGTACCTTGATCCGGCGGCGCTGATCGATGCGCGGGCCGGTTCACGACCGCGCTCGGTCATGACCTGCGCCCTCGTTGTGATGCGCTGACCTCCGCGGGCCGCGAGGCTGATCAGGGCCGCTCCAGCGCCCTTTGAAAGCCCTCGAGGATGGGGCCTGCCTTCGTCGCATCGCAGGCGCTCGCGCCTTGCGGGCTCGCCGCGCATTGCAGGTCGAGGAACAACTGCGAGGCCCCCTGTCCGGTCGGGGCTGGGAGCCGTGACAGGATCAGACTCACATCGTTTGGTCCTCGCGGGGCTGCGGTGGCGAGCAGGTTGTCGGCCGAGACGTGTACCGGCGTCGTTGCGTGCCGGTGGACATAGGCCACGGCAAGATGCCACAAGCGTTCGCACTCCGCTTGATCCGCGCAGACAACGAGGTTGGGCAGTGCTGGGCTTGTGGTCGTCTCGGCAGGCTCGACGGGAACCTCGTCGCGCCACTGTGCGAGCCCTCGCAACTCCTGAAAGCGCTGGATGTCACGCGCGAATGACTCGCGGATCTGCTGCTTCTGTTGTTCGCGTTCGAGGATCCTCGCATAGGCGTCGCGGATTGCCGTCTCCAGTTGCAGGATCCGCCCGCCGAGCGTATCGGGGACCGTCCGCCCGGCACGTTCGAGGTCGGCGGCCTCCGTGTAAAGACCCGTCAAGGCTTCCTGTTGGCGGCGAATCTCGTTGCGCGTGACCAGGATCGCGGCGTCGATGGTTGCGAGATTGTTGTTGCGGGCGGCCTCGATGTCACCGATCGATCCATAGCTGCGCAATAGCAGGTTGTCGGCTGCCGCCTGCTCCTCCAGCAGCCGTTGTTGGCGTTGACGCAGACGTTCCAGATCCTGTTCCCTGCGCCATTCTTCGGGGGTCTTCGCGGGTGGCACCACCTCGACCGCGATGCCGGTGTCATTGATCCGCGTGTGACCGCGCGAGCTGTGGCTTGGGGGGATCTGGTCGGAGTAGTGCACCTGCCCGTCCTGATCGACCCAGCGGTAGATCTGACTCATCGGTGTCGTGGCGATCAGTGCACAACAGCAGCCGACGACGATCGCGGAGCGGCACCGCGGCCTCCTCGCCGAAAAGAGCCACCGAGCCCCGGTACGTCGGGCGCGCGTCAGGACGCCGCCCACTGTTGTGCCTTCACGGTGTTTTTGGTCGTCGAGCGATCGGCCTTCCACGAAGGGTCTCGCGAATCGTCGCATCTAACCAACGGGGCTCTGGGCCGGCAAGCCCTCGTCCACCGCGACGCCGAAGCGAGCGCGGTAACGATGCACCGCGCCGAAGTCGGCGCCGGCGACCGGTGTTTGCTCGAGGTAGGCGAGCAGATCATCGAGGGTAACGATGGCCGTCACCGGCAAGCCCAGGTCTGATTGGACCTCGGCGATCGCAGAACGCTCGTCGGCGCCGCGCTCTTGCCGGTCCAGTGCGATGATGATCCCGCTCGGTTGTCCGCCGTGGGCTCGGATGAGGGCAACCGATTCGCGCACCGAGGTGCCGGCCGTGATGACATCATCGATGATGAGAACGCGACCCTCGAGCGACGCGCCGACCAGCGAGCCGCCTTCGCCATGGTCCTTGCTCTCCTTTCGATTGAAGGCGTAGTGTCGGTCGACACCATGCCGATCAACCAAGGCGACGGCCGTGGCGACGGCGAGCGGTATGCCTTTGTATGCGGGACCGTAGAGCACGTCGAAATCGAGGCGAGCTGCCACGATGGCCTCGGCGTAGAAACGACCCAGGGCGGCGAGCTTCGCGCCGGTATCGAAGAGGCCGGCATTGAAGAAATAGGGGCTGCGCCGGCCCGATTTGAGCGTGAACTCGCCGAATCGCAAAACGCCTGTTTCGATGGCGAAACGCAAGAATTCCTTCTGGTAATCAAGCATAAACTGTAGTCCAGAAACGGTCGAGATGCGGCCCTGAGGGTGGCAGCAACCTTTGGCGCTCCCAGCGCAAGACACGGCCTCGCAGCCGCCACCTCCGTTGGCGATGCGCACGAGCGACGATCCGATCGACACGGTCTCTCAAGATCCCCTGGAGCATCGACAAGACGCGCCTATCATATCCAAACGCGCCCTCCTGTGGCGCGTTGCTACTGCTGAAAGGTATGACGGCATGGCGTCGGTTTCGTTCACGCGAGGCCGCTGGTCGTACCGGCATCGACGGTCGGCCGAGTGACGCCCGGGTGGTCCGCACCGCCCGATCGGCTGGTCGCGGTCGCGTCGGGGGCGGTTTCCAGCTCGGGTGACAGCCTCGGCGTGTGATCGACCGCGCGCTCGAAAAGGCGCAATGCTGTCAGTTGCTGGTTCAGTTGGAGTTGTTCGGCACGCATCGCGACGATTCGCTGTTCCAATCCTTTGCTCGAATGGGCGATCCGCGCGAGCTCCTCCAAGCCTCGCTCCATCGCGGTCCGGTGCTGCTCGATCGCGTCGGCGATAGGCAGGAGGGCATCACGGATCCAAGGATCGACACTGCGGGCCAATTGATCGAATAACACCCGAGCGCGACTGACCATTTGCTCGTGAAACCGCTCGATGACGCGCGCCTGTTCCGAGAAGATCAGCGCCGGACTCCGGTGGTAGAGCTCGACCTCCTGGTACAGGAGCTCGAGCTCGACATGGAACCGGGTCGGCACGAAGACGCGCGGCGTCAACAGGTCGAAGCCGTCTATTTCGCCGAATTCCTGGTAGGTTTCACGAACCAGGGAGCGCAGCGTTTCGCTTTGATCGGCGACCCTTTGCATCCGAGCCCGGAGCCGATCGAACAGGCCCTTCATGGCGCTTGCCAGTCCGCGTGTCGTCCAACTCAGGACCATTTCCCGATGTCCCTGTTCGATCAAGGCATCGATGCTATGTCGGGAAAGTGCCGCGTGACAGGGTGCGGCGGCGGCCATGATCCGCTCACGGCTCGCCTGGTAACAGGTCACCGCCTGCAGGTACGCCTCTTGTTGGGCCTGGGTTTGCGCGGTCAGCCGGCCAATCGTCTGCGCGCTCTTGGCCTGGAGTCTGATCAGTTCCTCGAGGAGTGTTTCGTTCTCGGTGATGCGTGCCGAGAGTGTCGGGAGCAGGTCTCGGGACAATCGCCCGATACCATCGTCGAGACGTTCGATGATGGCTTGGTGTTTTGCCTCGAGCAGGCCGGAGATGAGCGCCTGCTCGAGGTTGGGCAAGCCGCTGTGACGCATCAGCAGCGCATCCCCGCGTCGGCATGCGGTCAACGCGAGCCTGGACGCGATGGATACGGCCTGGTTTGGGCCGACACGCAGGGCGTCGCGCACCTGCTCGATCCGGCTATTGGGCAGTGGTGTCCGTGTGCTGTCGTTGGTGGGCGGGCCTGAGCGGTCGAGCCCGACGATCAGGGCTTGGCCCGCGCCCTTCGGACAGCTGCTGAGATGGCGTTGCCAGATCGCGAGATCGGTCGCGGAGAGTCCGCGTTCGACGTCGAGAATGAACAACACGGCCTGAGCTCGATGTAGGATCTGCGTCGCGATCGCGGGTTCGCGATCGAGCCCTGTCAGGGTCGGTGCGAGCGTGATGACCAGACCTTTTTCGAGCAGAGGGTGTCGGAGACTGACCAGCGCCTGCCGCCACCTTGCCCTCGGCGTCTCGTCGCTCTCGGCAATTTCGGTCTCGCCCGCGAGCACATCGAGGAGGCTTGGATGTGTCGTTGTGGACTCGTTCGCGGCCTTGTTCTGGTCGACCTCGAGCGCGGAAGCCCGCTGTGTCGGTGCCTCGTACGTCAAGGGATACTGGACCCAGCGGGCGCCCCCCTGGCCGTCGTCGTCTAACGGTGTTGCCTCGTCGCGTGTCGCGATCGGCAGCAGCCGCAGATAGGCCTCGCCACATGCCTCATCCCACAGGAAGGTGATCGGAATCGGGGGCGGGCAATAGCGCGCGTCAGCCGGGATCCAGTCGGGTTCGCGGTCCGACCACAGCAGCGCCCTCAGCAGATCGGCACCTCCCTGCGGGGCGTTGGTCACGACGACCAATTCCAAGCGGTCCCGCTCGATCTCGATGAAGGTGTCCTGGATCAGCGCGGTGGCGCCCGGATCTCGTCGCAGTCCTTCGCGTAACTCAGCGATCGCTCGAAGGACGCGGGTTTTCCATTCGCGATGGAGTTCGACGCCTTGCTGAATGGGCGATGATGACATCCGATGCCTGGTTTCCGCTGAGGTCGGGAGTCCGCAGAAGCTCTCGTGCTAGCCGATTATAGCGGAGCCCTCGACGAATCGGCGCTGTGCCGTCGAATCCCCCGAACCCAGTCTTACCGAGGCAGCGGCACGGGGAGCCGACGAGGCGAACGGATCACCACCAACTTGGTGCGCGATCGGAGTCCCTTCTTCAAAGCGATCTGTGCCAATGGCACATCGAAGGCATCGGCTAGGAAGCGGTGCAAGCTCGCGTTGGCACGACCCTCGACGGGGGCGGCCGTGACCTGGATCCGATAGCCCTCGTCGCTTGGACCGACGAAGCCGTCGCGCTTGGCCTTTGGATGCAGCTTGACGCGCAACCACAGGTTGTCGCCGTCCCAGCGGTACCAACTATTCATCGCCGAATCGAGGCACGAGATCCCGGCGCAAGCGTTCGCGTTGTCCCGTGTCGTGCCTGATTCTCATCGCCTTCGGGTTCAGACGGCCCACGACGGGCTCAGCGTCAGCATCTGAAGCGGAGGCAGGATCAGCATGCGCGCGAGCACTAGGCCGACCAACACGAACAGCGGCGACAGATCGATGCCGCTGATAGGGGGTACTAGGCGTTGCACCGGTCTGAGCAGCGGATCGGTCAGGCGGTTGAGGAGAGCGACCCCCGGATGACGCGGATCAGGTTGGATCCAACTCAGGATGACGCGTATGAAGACCGCGAACAGCAGGATATTGATCAATAGCCCCACCAGTGCCGGAAGGGACCAGAAAAAGGCGCCTGCTAGGTTGCGATCGAGTCCGATCAGCAGCCCGATCAGGATCAGTTCGGTCGATTTGAGCAGCCAAGCAAGGATCAGTGACGCGATGTCAGCCCCGCCGATCCCGGGGACGACACGACGCAAGGGTCCAAGCAAAGGTGTTGTGAGCTTGACGACGAACTGGGAAATCGGATTGTAGAAGTCGGCTCGCACCCATTGCAGCAGGAATCGGAGCAAGACGATCGTCGTGTAGAGTCCAAACAGTACCTGGATCAGGAAAATCAGAGGATTGGTCAAGTAAGCGTCGGTCATGACTGCTCCGTCAAGTGGTCAGATAGCTGGCCGGCGCGTTCCCTGGCCGCGGTGGCAGCCCGGGCCACCAAGTCACCGAAACCTGCCGTGGCGAAGACCTTGAGTGCGGCTTCTGTGGTGCCGCCTGGCGAGGTCACTCGCGCGCGCAGTACATCCGGCGGGTCGCCGCCTTCGATGGCCATGCGCGCGGCCCCGAGTGCCGTTTGAATCGTCAGCAGCCGGGCGTCCTCGGCGGTCAGTCCAAGGGCGACTCCCGCCCGTTCCAGCGACTCCATTAACAGGAAGAAGTAGGCTGGACCGCTGCCGGAGATCGCGGTGACCGCATCCATCTGATCTTCATCGGTCATCCAGCGCACCATGCCGACCGCGCGCAGGATGGTCTCGGCCTCATTGCGTTGAACCGCTGAGACGTGGTCGGAGGCGTGCAACCCGATCGCCCCAGCCTGCAACATGGCGGGTGTATTCGGCATGGCCCGCACGATCGGAATGGCCGCCCCCAGCCAGCGCTGGATGGCGGTTTCGCGCACTCCGGCCATGACCGAGATCACGAGCCCGATGCGCTCGCTGATGGCAGGGGCCAGATCGCGACAGACGGAGGCCGCGACTTGCGGTTTTACGCACAACACCAGGGTGTCGGCCTCACGCAAAGCCGAGGCGTTGTCCGCGACCGTGCGGATGCCGAAGCGGCCTCTCAATCCGGCCAGCGTCGCCGGCACTGGATCGCTGACGATCAACCGTTGCGGTTCATAACCGTCTGCGACCAAGCCGGCGATCAGGCTCGTGGCCATGTTGCCGCCGCCGATGAAGGCGATATGGGCGTGCTTCATGATGAATCACCTCGCTCGATCAGTGTCCAGGCCGTGTTCTGTCGCCGAATATCGCGGTTCCCAATCGCACGATGGTGGCACCTTCGGCGATCGCGGCTTCCAAGTCATCGGACATGCCCATCGATAACACATCCAACGGGCTCGCCGGGGTCGCCACGCCGTCGCGCAGCCGGCGCAGGGCCAGGAAAGGGATGCGCTGAGTAGCGAAAGAGTCGGTTGGCGCGGGCAGCGTCATCAAGCCACGGATTCGAAGCCGGGGCAAGGCCCGGCAGGCGGCAAGGAACTCAGCGACCTGCGCCGGCTCGAGGCCTGCCTTCGACGATTCTCCGCTCAGATTGATCTGCAAGCACGCCTGTAACGGTGGGCGACCGGCCGGTCGTTGATCATTGAGCCGTGTCGCATGCCGCAAGTCGCACAGGCTATGGACCCAGTCGAACGAGGCTGCGATGGACCGGGTCTTGTTCGCTTGGATGCGACCGACGAAATGCCACTCGATGTCAGCGAGATCCGCGAGCCGGCGTTGCTTGTCGAGGGCTTCTTGCAAGTAGCTTTCGCCGAAGGCCCGCTGACCGGCCGCATGAGCGGCACGAATCATCCCGGCATCCTGCCCCTTGCTGACCGCAAGGAGCGCCACATCGCCTGACGGGCGGCCGGCGTCTTGTTCCGCGGCCCGAATCCGTGCGCGGACTTGCTCGATGCGCGCCGCGATGACCCCTTCTGCCTCGGGCGGAGCAGGGGCGTCGTCCTGTGTGGTCGGCACGATGCCGCCGCCAGGCGTCATCGCTCCTTCTCCAGATATCCGAGCAGTTCGCGCAAGGCTTGGCCGCGGTGGCTCAAGCGGTTCTTCGTCTCAGGATCCAGCTCGGCAGCGCAGACGCCATGCGTCGGGACGAAGAACACGGGGTCATAGCCGAAGCCATGCTGGCCGCGAGGCGCCAACGAGATGCGGCCTTCCCAGGTGCCAAGACAGATGATCGGCGTCGGGTCTTCGGCGTGTCGCAAGAGAACGATCAAACAGCGAAACCGAGCGGTCCGCGCCGTCTCTGGGACGTCGGCGAGCGCCTCAAGAAGTTTTGCCAGATTGTCGGCGTCGCTGGCCCCGGGTCCGGCGTAGCGGGCTGACCGGATTCCAGGTGCACCGGATAGGGCATCGACCTCGAGTCCCGAGTCATCGGCGATGGCCGCGCGCCCGCTGATTCGCGTCGCATGCCGGGCCTTCAACAGGGCATTCTCGACGAACGTCAGCCCGGTCTCGGGCGTCTCGCAAACGCCGAAATCCGCCTGCGGCCGCACGGACAGCCCTCGGTTGGAAAGCAACTGGTTGATCTCGGCGATCTTTCCCCGGTTGTTGCTGGCTAGCACCAAGGGCGCGAGTAATGGCGACCGACTCATAGTGATTCATGTCCCGTGGCCGTCGATCCCCGAGGCGCCGGAGTCGGTGGCTCTTCGAGTCCGAGCGCGGCGCGTTGCTGTGCGTGCAGCGTCTCGATGCCCGACGCGGCCAGATCCAGGAGGCGGTCGAGTTCGGCGCGCGAGAAGCGGTGTTGCTCGGCTGTTCCTTGAATCTCGATGAACCCCCCGGAGGCATCCATGACCACGTTCATGTCCGTCTCGGCCGCGGCGTCTTCGGCATAGTCGAGATCCAGCACGGGGATTCCGCGGTAGAGTCCGACCGACACGGCGGCTATCTGGTCGACCAGGGGCGACTCGGGCAGTGCGCCTGACTGGCACAAGCCCGCGATCGCGTCTCGAAGGGCCAGCCATGCGCCGGTGATGGCGGCCGTGCGGGTTCCGCCATCCGCTTGCAGCACGTCGCAATCGAGCGTAATGGTCCGTTCGCCCAGCTTGGTCAAATCCAGCGCGGCACGCAGCGATCGGCCGATCAGGCGCTGGATCTCGAGGGTCCGGCCGCTTTGTTTGCCCCTGACCGCTTCGCGCTGGGCCCGTTCGTTCGTCGCGCGTGGCAGAAGGCCGTACTCGGCCGTCAGCCAACCCTGGCCACCGCCCTTCAAAAAAGGGGGCACCTGGGGAAGGACGCTTGCCGTGCAGAGAACGCGGGTGTCGCCGAATTCGACGAGGACCGAACCCTCGGCGTATCGGGTGAAGCCTCGGGTGAAAGAGACGGGGCGCAATTCGTCGGGGCGGCGCTGTGAGGGACGCATGATTGCGACGGTCTCCGGTGATGATGGGTGTCGTATGTTCCGCGGGAGCGACGATGGCGTCAAATCCCTCCGCCCCCGCCCGACTTTTCCGTCCCATTGGCTTGCGCCGCCCGCGGCGCCTCATCGACGAATTGTCGCAGTGCGTTGAGCAGGTGTCCGGCGTCTTGCGGCCGTTCCATCGGATCCATCGTCATCGACCAGTCGACCGCTTCGAGCAGAAACAGCGGATACTGCTTACGATAGAGCTGTTTTACCCGCGTCAGCCGATCCTCCGGGTGTCGGTCGAGGGCCGGCGGCGGCGGTCGCCCCTCGATGCAGGTGCGGATGCTGGCCCCGACCGCGTACACATCGCTCCAGGGGCCGATGTGGCCGCCACGGTAGTACTGCTCCATCGGCGAATAGCCAGCGGTCACGACCTGCACCCCTTGCGCGGGGCCCTGGTCCATCCGGTGGACGGCCCCAAGGTCGAGCAGCAACGGTTCCCGGGCATGGCGCAGATGGATATTGGCGGGTTTGACGTCCAAGTGGACCAGCCCATGGGAATGGATCAGGGCCAATGCGTCTAGGATCGGCATGAAGACCTCGAGGATGAAGGTCGGGCTCAAACCGCCGCGACGCTCGCGGATATAGGTCCCCAGGTTGCGGCCCCGCTGGTATTCCGTGACCAGATAGCCGGTCCCGTTGGCGAGGAAGAAGTCGCGGACCGCCAGGATGTTGGGGTGGTGCAGCGAGGCCATCGCGCGCACCTCCTGGAAGAACAGTTGCTGGCCGCGCCAGAGGCCTTCGGCCAGATCCAGTCGGGCCGGGACGACATGTCCGCGCCGGTCACGGAGCGCGATCCGTTTCGGCATGTATTCCTTGAGGACGACCTCGTCCCCGGTCTCCTGGTCGACTGCCAGATAGATCAGGCTGAAGCCGCCGAACGCCAGGTTCTTGACGATCTCATAGGCGGCGACTCGAGTACCGGGTTCGAGGCTGTCGCGGGCGGGCGCCATCATGAAGGTCCATAAGGTGACCGTAGCCCATCGGGCTGGCTTGGTATCATACCGGGACATAGACAGGCCGTCGCGTCCCAACGGGCAGGCGCCGATCCAATCAGGAGATCCCGATCATGGTCAAGAGTATGACGGCCTTCGCCCGTGAAGACCTCAGCAGCGAGAGCGGCGAATTGGTTTGGGAGGTGCGCTCTGTGAATCACCGTTTCCTGGAACCATCGATTCGGTTGCCGGAGGATCTACGCGCGCTCGAGCCCGCGGTCCGAGAGCGACTGACCGGCCGGCTTCAACGGGGCAAGGTCGATTGCACGCTACGTTACGTTGCGCGCCCAGGCGCGATGACCAGCCTCACCGTCAACCACCACCTGTTGCGTCAACTGATCGCGGTTGGCGATGAGGTGGCCGTCGCCTTGGACCAAGCAGCCGCGTTGTCGGTCGCGGATCTGCTGCGTTGGCCCGGTCTGCTTCAGGAACCGGCACGCGACCTCGACGAGGTCATGTCCACGGCCCTGTCTCTGCTCGATCGGACCCTCGATGGGTTGATCGCGGCACGCCAACGCGAAGGGGCGCGCTTGATGCAGCTGATCGCGGCGCGGTGTGACGAACTGGAGCGGCTGGTCGAGCAGGTGCGAGCGCGGCTCCCGGACATCCTGGCCGAGTTCCGCCAGCGCCTCCTGGATCGGTTGACCGAGCTGCGGGCCGAGCTGGATGCTAGCCGGTTGGAGCAAGAGGTGGTCATGATCGCGCAGCGGATCGATGTAGCCGAGGAGCTGGATCGCATCGCGGCACACGTCGCGGAGATCCGCGATGTCTGCCGTCGTCCGGAAGCGATCGGCCGGCGGTTGGATTTCCTGATGCAGGAGCTCAATCGCGAGGCCAACACGCTCGGTTCCAAGTCCGTCGACGTCGCAACGACCCGCGCGGCCGTCGATATGAAGGTCTTGGTCGAACAGATGCGGGAACAGGTTCAGAATGTGGAATGACCGATATGACTGATCTCCCGTCACAAGTCTCGTCGCCAGTCGCTGGCACCCTGTTCATCGTGTCGGCACCCTCGGGAGCCGGCAAGACCAGCCTGGTCAAGGCACTGCTCCGTCACGACCAAGATCTTCACCTGGCTGTATCCTGCACGACGAGGGCGCCGCGACCCGGTGAGCTCGACGGGGTTCACTATCATTTCGTCGATGACGCGCGCTTCGAGCAGATGGTCGTCGATGGCGCCTTTCTCGAGCATGCGACCGTCTTTGGTCACCGTTACGGAACGACCGTAGCCGCTGTGCGCGACGTGCTCGCCCGGGGGCGTGATCTGCTGCTGGAGATCGATTGGCAAGGCGCTCGCCAGGTGCGCGCGCGTTGGGCCGATGCGGCGAGTGTCTTCATATTGCCGCCCTCGCTGGCGACCTTGGAGGACCGTCTGCGTGGGCGGAACCAGGATAGCGAGGCGACCATTGCCGGGCGCATGGCGCAGGCACGCGACGAACTCGCCCACTATCCGGAGTACGACTATCTGTTGGTCAACGACGACTTCGACCAAACCTTGCGGGGTCTGCTCGCGATCCTGGTTGCCGAGCGTCTGCGGCGGTCCCGCCAGCAGACCCGGTTGGGGGGGCTGCTCGCCGAGTTGACGCATCCCTCCTCCCAGGTGATCGGAGGCTGAGCGGCAGCAGTCGCTTGGTCCGCCCCGGCCTGGCACTTCGTCGGCAGGGCAGCGACGATTTCGGGCCACCTATGCTACTCTTATTCGTTATTCGCCGTTATTCGGCCCCGGCAAGCCATTGGGTTCCTTGCCGCCGGGCCGGCGCTTGAAAGCCAGCATGTCCGCGCACAAGTCACCGTTCAAGGATGACCAGTGTTCTGGAAAAGCTGGCCTCTTTCGTCCTTGGAGCTCGTTTATGGCACGTATTACTGTGGAAGACTGCCTTGCTCATGTCGATAACAGGTTCGATCTGGTGCTGCTGGCGACCAAGCGGGCGCGTCAGCTCGCCAATCGGGTCGAACCCTTGGTCACCGCGCACAATGACAAGCCTACGGTACTGGCCTTGCGCGAGATCGCAGCCGGCCTGATCGGCCCCGAAACCTTGGCGAAAGGGGACAAACAGGTCGACGAAACGACACGGGCCCTCGAGCAGGCCTTGGCCCGACAGTTTGCCGCCGACCTGCAAGCGGCGGACCAGGGCTGAGGGGTTCGCGGTTCGCACCGCCCATCCAACCACCAGCCGCGGAAGGCCGAGCATGGTCACCAACCCGCCGCCAGTTGCGCTGAACACGACCGACCCAACGCTCTGCGACCTGGGTTCCGAACGATACATTGCGGATCTCTGCCTGTATCTCGAAACCTATCTGCCCCGCGAACAGATCCATGAGGTTTACGCTGCGTACCTGTTCAGCGCCGAGGCCCACCAGGGGCAGCGGCGGAAATCGGGTGAACCTTATATACGCCATCCGATCGCCGTAGCTCGGATCCTCGCCGAGATGCGGATGGATCACAAGGGCTTGATGGCCGCCCTCATGCACGACGTCATCGAAGACACTCCGGTGGCCAAGGAGGATTTGGCGTCGCGTTTTGGTTCGGAGATTGCCGATCTCGTCGATGGCGTCAGCAAGGTGACCCAGATCGACTGCAAGAGCCGGATCGAGGTCCAGGCGGCGAGCTTTCGGCGAATCGTGCTGGCCATGACCCGCGATGTCCGGGTCATCCTGATCAAACTGGCGGACCGCTTGCACAATATGAGGACGATTGGCGCGATGCCGCCGGAGTCTCGCCGACGGATTTCGCGTGAGACCCTCGAGATCTACGCGCCGATCGCCTACCGACTCGGCCTCAGCCGCCTGCAGATCGAGCTCGAAGAACTGGGCTTCGCGAATCACTGGCCGTGGCGCTACCGAGTCCTCCGTCGAGCGCTCGAGCAGGAGCGCGACGAGGCCGTGGCGCTGGTCAACCAAGTGGAGAGGGCGATTCTGGCACGTCTCGATCATGAGGCGATCGCGGCCGAGGCGGTGAGGCGGCACGAACATGTCTACCGTGTCTTCCGCAAGAAACGCGAACACAGGCGCCCGTTTCGGGAGCTTCTCGATACTCAGTCGTTTCGTATCGCATTGCGGATCATCGTCGATCGGGTCGACACCTGTTATCGCGTCCTGGGTTTGGTGCACGGCCTCTACAAACCGCGCCCGGCGGGCTTTGCCGACCACATCGCGATACCCAAGTCGAACGGCTATCAATCCTTGCATACGATCCTCCTCGGCCCGGGTGGTTCTTCCATCGAAATCCAGATCCGCACGCGGGAGATGCAGCGCAATGCCGAGTTCGGGATTGCCGCGCACTGGCTGGACAGGAACGAACCGGGCGATTCCGGCCCCTTGGCACTCTCCGCGGATTGGCTGCGGAATCTTCTCGACGTGTCGCGTGGATCCGGCGAGTCCGAGGAGTTCCTCGATCAAGTCAAGGTCGATCTGGTCCCGGACGAGATCCTCGTCTTCACGCCGAAGGGCGAGCCCGTGATCTTGCCGAAAGGGTCGTCGGTCGTGGATTTTGCCTATGCGATTCACTCGGATATCGGCCACACCTGTGTCGGGGCCAAGATCAACCGACGGTTGGCGGCGCTCAATACCGTCCTGCGAGCGGGCCAGACGATCGAGATCATCACCGCCCCTGGCAACAAACCGCATCCGAGTTGGATGCGGTTCGTCGTCACCGGCAAGGCGCGGACGAGCATCCGGGCCTACTTGAAGAATCTCCGACACCGGGAAGCACAGGATCTGGGGCGGCGTCTTCTCGATGCGGAGCTGGCGACCTATGCACTCGAATTCGAATCGGTGGATCCGGGCCGGCTGGCGACCTACCTGGATGAGGCCGAACTGAACGAGGTGTCCGACTTGTTCGCCGAGATTGCGCTCGGCAATCGTTCGCCGGCGTTGGTCGCCTATTGCCTTGCGGCCGTCCCCGACGAGGCGCAGGTCAGCGTCCCGCGTCGGCTCGCGATCAAAGGCACCGAGGGTGTCGCGCTGAAGTATGCGCGATGTTGTCGGCCGATCCCCGGGGACGCGATCGTTGGCCTGTTCCATCCGGGGCGTGGCATCTTCGTTCATCGTCGCGAATGCGGCCATCTTGGTGATCACGTGCGCCAGCGCGGCCGATGTCTCGATCTCGACTGGGCCGAATCCAACGAAGCCGAGTACACGACTCAGATCCGTGTCGACATGGTCGACCGTCCCGGTGCGTTGGCGACGGTGGCGTCGGTGATCGCTGAGATGCGATCGAATATCGAGAACATCCAGTCGCTGGAACGGGACGGGATGATCACCACGCTGGAGTTCCTGATCAACGTACGTGGACGCCAGCATCTCGCTCGAATCCTGAGGCGGGTCCGACGGATCGCCGCCGTTGTGCGCACGGGGCGGGTCACGCATGGCGGGCCGTCACGCCGCGTCGCGGGCGGTGGCCAACAGGACTAGGCCGATCAGGCCCCACTTTTTCACGGCGCGAAGCCCTCGCTTTGCCGTCCTCAGGCCACCGATCGAGCGGCCTGCCTCGATCTTGAATCGCTTCACTCCTCGCAACTCGTCCGCCGGCTAGTTGGCCGCCCGGGTCCTTTGTTGACGCCTTTGGTCCGGCTGGTCACGCCTCTCGGTCGTCAAAAATTATCTAAAACAGCGGTATACGAATTTGGCATGAGGTGTGCTTTTGTTGTGTCGAGCGATTCCGCTCGAGCCGCGACCTGTGCCGTGCCTCGAGGTGGCGGGGTACCCGGGTCGAAGTGGCGGTACGCAGGAGGGAAGGATGTCGGGCGCGCAGAACGAAGCAAGAATACGCACCAAGGCGAATCGAGACCTGCCATCGACCGGTCGGCGACGGCTCACGGCTGGCGAGGGTTTCGCTCTCGGACTGGCGGTGATCGCGTCATCGGCGGCGGCGCAACCCTTCGGCGATCCGGCGGGTCTTCCGGTGGCTTGGTTCACCGGTGTTGCCGGCATCTTGCTCGCCCTGGTCGCTGCGTTCGCCCTTTTCAACCGGGGGGCGCGTGGACGTCCCGTTGCCCGAAGCGGAAGGCGTCATGAGGGATTCGATCAGGGTCTCGCGCGGTTGGCGGTGGGGTTCGTCAACCCACCCGGTGAGCGGCAGGCCGACGCGTTGGCCCAGGCGTTGATGCTGGCCTGTGAGCTATCCGGCGGCGATCGGGCTCATCTGTGGCGGTTCGATGAGGAGCAGGGGCTTGCGCAGTGCACTGAGCAGTGGTCGAGGGGTGGGATCGATCCGGTCGAGCGGCCGTCGGAGGTCACGATCCGCGACCGATCGCCGGCGTGGCTGGCCAAGCTGGGCGCTGGGGAAGTCATCGCCATGCCGCGCGCGTCGGCCGATTCCAAGTACTCGGGACTGGTGCGGGCACTCGTCGCGGAGCGCAAGCCACGCTCGTTGTTGGTCGTGCCGTTGATCGTGGCCGGCCGTCTTATCGGCTGGATCGGCATCGAAGCGGTGCGCAGGATGCGGAGATGGTCCGACGACGAGGCGGTGCATTTGGGGAACCTAGCCAGCCTGTTGGCGGCGGTGTCCGAACGCGACCGGATCGCGGCCGAGCGAACGACTACCGAGTTGCGTTACCGCGAAGCCATCGAGGACATACGCGAGGTCGTCTTCCAGACCGACGCCGATGGCCATTGGACCTTTCTGAATTCGGCCTGGGAACGGATCACCGGTTTTTCCGTAGCCGATACGCTTGGACAATCGGCGCTCGATTTCATGCACGATGTCGACCGGCGGTTTGGTTGGATATCTCTCCGTACCTTGATTCGCCGCGAGGTCGATCAGTTTCGCTATCAACTCCGCTTCGTCACCCGCGATGGCCGTGAACGTTGGCTCGAGGCCAATGTTCGGCTGCGCCTCGGCCCGGACGGACAAGTACTTGGTCTGCGCGGTACGCTGATGGATGTCACCGAACGCAAGGCGGCCGACGAGGAGATTCATAAGCTGGCCTTCTTCGATGCCTTGACCGGGTTGCCGAATCGGCGTCTGTTGCTCGACCGATTGCAGCAGACCTTGGCGAGCAGCGGTCGCAGCGGTCAGTATGGCGCGATCCTGTTCATCGATCTCGATAATTTCAAGGTTCTGAACGATACCCATGGGCACCATATGGGTGATCTGCTGCTGAAACAGGTGGCCGGACGGCTGCAGGGTTGCGTGCGGCGCAACGATACGGTCGCGCGCTTAGGCGGAGACGAGTTCGTCGTGATGCTGACGCAGTTGAGCGCCGAGGCCGAGCAAGCCGCGATTCAGGTCGGTATCGTCGGCGAGAAGATCCGAGCGGCCCTTGGGTTGCCCTACGACCTCGCCGGCCTGGACCACCGCAGCACGCCGAGTATCGGTGCCACCCTCTTCGTCGATCATACGCTGTCGATCGAAGAGCTGCTCAAACGGGCCGATGTGGCCATGTACGAGGCCAAGGCGGCCGGCCGGAACGCGTTGCGTTTCGCCGAACCCGCCAGCTGAGGCAACTTCGGCGAGAAAAAAGGACCATGTAGGTCGGGTTAGGGGCGCCAACTCTGAATCCGAAGTATCCGGTATGGCGCTCGATGCGCGCCGTAACCCGACATCGCCGTGGTCACCTTATTTCCGTGGGCTTGCCTAAGGCGACCGCCGTCCATTTTCATACCCTCGGACTTGTCTTGATGCCGAGTCTCTAGTGTCGCACTGGTGGTCACGGAGCCTGCGATGTCCCCGCCAGCCCGCCTCGAAGGCGAACGTCAATCCTGCGTCAACCGGCAAAAGGGTTTCCGGCGATCGCCCAAGCCCGGCCCGACGAGCGCGCCCACCGGCCGGGTTGGCCGAGCCACCCGGGCTAGGATGCCGGTGGCAAGGGCCGAGTGGCCCTGAGAATTCGGTCGTGCACCGCGCGCCATTCCGGCCCGTCGGGCGGTAACGCGACCAGTAACGCATCGCAACCGCTGGCATCGGCGGCATGCAGGGCGGCGTAGAATACGCGCGCAAAGTCGTCGGGTGTATCGGGCATCGGCCAGAAGTGCGCGACCGGCCAGCGCGGCTCCCGTTGCGCCAGCAGGCCGACTCGCCCGGCCATGTCCGGTCGCGCGGCGGTGCCCGCCGCGATCCGGTAGCACGGCGTGCACGGGGCATAGTGCCGGGGCAGGCCGCCTGGCGCGCGCGTCCCGCTCGTGTGCGACGACTCGGCCAGTTGCACGTAAGGCGCCAGCATAGCGGCCGTGATGGCGCCGGGGCGAAGGATCGCGGGTTCGCCCGCGGTCAGATCCAGGATCGTCGATTCGATGCCGATCTGGCAGGGGCCGCCGTCGACGACCGCGGCGATTCGTCCGGTCAGGTGGCGTTGTACGTGCGCGCTGGTGGTCGGGCTGACCTGACCGTAAGGATTGGCCGAGGGGGCCGCGACACCGCGCCCGAGCCGACGAAGGACCGCTTGCATCACTGGATGGGATGGGACCCGGACGGCCAGCGTCGTCTGGCCACCGGTAATCAGCGAAGATGCCCTCGGCCCGGCGACCAGGATCAGGGTCAGCGGACCAGGCCAGAAGACCGCCGCCAGTTGCCGTACGATCGGTGGCACCTCGGTCACCCATTCGCGCAACTGGTCCACTCCGGCCAGGTGCAGGATCAGCGGATGGTCGACCGGGCGACCCTTCGCCCGAAAGATCTCGCGCAGCGCGTCCGGGTTTGCCGCATCCGCCGCGAGACCGTAAACGGTTTCGGTGGGTAGTGCGACCAGTCGCCCGGCGTCGAGCAGACGGGCCGCGGTGGCCAGGCCCTCGTCATCTGGGGTGAGGTAAAGCATCCGTCGTCGATCCCGTGGTGTGATACATGTTCGTGCGGGTCGCCCGTGCCGGGCCCATGGTCGCTGCCGTGGGCGGACCGGCGGTCCCGAGTATGACTGAGGAAAAGGCGTTGACAGACATCGATCCTATCATCTTGTTCTTCCTGTTGGGTCTTGCGGCGGGCCTGTTGCGTTCCGAACTCCGCCTTCCTTCCGCCGTCTACGATCTGATCAGCATGGTGTTGCTACTGGCGATCGGCCTCAAAGGTGGCGTCGAGTTGGCCCAGCAGCCTTTCGGCTACCTCTTGCCGCAGATCCTGGCCGTGATCGGTATGGGTTTTCTGCTGCCGTTGATCGCCTTTCCGGTCCTCCGCCATCTCGGTGGCTTCCGACGTGCCGATGCGGCGTCGATCGCTGCGCATTACGGCTCGGTCAGCGTAGCCACCTATGCCGTCGCGACGGCCTGGTTCGCGAGCCGCGAGATCGAATTCGAGGCCCACATGCCGCTGCTTCTCGTCGTGTTGGAGATACCCGCGATCCTCATCGGCATCCTGATGGCTCGCGGCTTATCCCGCGACGTGCCGCTTGCGACAGTCGGCCGAGAGGTCTTCCTGGGCAAGGGGATCGTGCTTCTGGTCGGCGGTCTCCTGATCGGATGGGTGGCCGGGCCGGGTGGCGTCGCATCGATCGAACCCCTGTTCTTCGATCTGTTCAAGGGCATACTGGCGTTGTTTCTACTCGAGATGGGGCTGATCACGGCCGCGCATTTCGGTGGCCTGAGGCGATACGGCGTCTTTCTGGTCCTGTTCGGCATCGGGATGCCGCTCTTTTCGGCGCTGATCGGGACGGCGTTCGGTCTGCTATTGGGGTTGTCTGTCGGCGGGACCGCCATCCTCGCCACCTTGGCGGCCAGCGCGTCCTATATTGCGGTTCCGGCGGCGATGCGTATCTCGGTTCCCGAGGCCAATCCAGCCCTCTCGCTCGCGGCGGCGCTCGGCGTCACCTTTCCATTCAATGTCCTAGTGGGGATACCGCTCTATCATGCGCTCGCCAGCTGGACACACCGCATTCTAGGAGGATAAGCCAATGTGGACCCATAAGCGCAAGGTCCTGACGATCATCACCGAGTCCGCATTGGAGCGCGTCTTGCTCGAGGACATCGAGCGGCTCGGGGCGCACGGGTATACGGTCAGCGATGTGCGTGGCAAGGGTCACCGCGGTGTTCGCACCTCCGCGTGGGATACCAATGCCAACATTCGCGTCGAGGTCGTTTGCGATGCGGAAACGGCGGCCGCAATCGCCTCTCGGTTGAAGGATCAGTACTACGAAAACTACGCGATCATTCAATACATTGCCGATGTTGAGGTGCTGCGGCCGGAGCGCTTCTGAACGACACCGGGGGCCTGATCGCGGCGCGGTCGGGTGGGCATTCCGCCGCGATGGGCCAAGCGATGCGCGACAGTTGCCTACGCCAGCGGCCAGCAGGCCCGTATCGTCACGTCAGGGCCGCGACGGAAACGGTTCGTCGCGGTCGGAGCCCCGGTCATGCGCTCGCGCGCCGCTCAGGTCGCGGTGCGGCGTGTTCGACCGGTCAGGCGCTCCTCGGCTTCGCGGTATTTTTCGGCCGTCCTGTCGATGACCTCCTGAGGCAGCATCGGACCGGGTGGTGACTTGTCCCAGTTCAGCGTTTCCAGATAGTCGCGGACGAACTGCTTGTCGAAGCTCGGCGGGTTCACGCCGGGGTGGTAGCGATCGGCGGGCCAGAAACGCGAGGAATCCGGGGTCAGGACTTCGTCGATCAGGTGCAGTCGCCCCTGTTCATCGGTCCCGAACTCGAATTTGGTGTCGGCGATCAGAATGCCTCGCTCGCGGGCGTAGTCGGCGCAGGTGCTGTACAGGGTCAGGCTGACGTCGCGTACCTGTTCGGCCAACTCGCGACCGATCAGCTTGGCTGCCCGACGGAAATCGATGTTCTCGTCGTGTTCCCCGACGGCGGCCTTCGTCGAGGGCGTGAAGATCGCGCGCGGGAGCTTGTCGGCCAAGCGCAGGCCTTCCGGTAGCCTGATGCCGCAGACGGCCCCGGTGCGCTGATAATCCTTCCAGCCGGTGCCGATCAGGTAGCCCCGGACGACGGCCTCGATCGGCAAGGGGGTCAATCGGCGCACGACGATGGCCCGGTCGCCGAGTTCGGCCCGTTCGGTCGGATCGGTTATCACCCGGTCAGCGTCGAGATCCGACAGGTGGTTCGGCACCAATGCCCGGGTTCGATCGAACCAGAAATGCGATACCCGGGTCAGGACCTCGCCTTTGCCGGGGATCGGCTGCGGCAGGACCACGTCGAACGCCGATAAACGGTCGCTGGTCACGATCAGCAGGTGATCGTCGTCGACCCGGTAGAGATCACGGACCTTGCCGCGGTGAATGAGCTCGAGATGGGTGAGATGCGATTCGTAGAGTGCCGACATTGCGGTTGCTTCCGTCGAAGATTCCCGGCGAGTATAACGGATTGGCAATCCTGCCATGGTCATTGACTCGATCCGCGAGTCCTCACCGAGGAGTCCCTTCCCGATGACCCGAGAGACCATCCGAACCGACCGTGCGCCGCAGGCGATCGGTACCTATTCGCAGGCCGTGCGGGTTGGTCGCACCCTATATCTGTCCGGCCAGATCCCGCTCGATCCCCAGACCATGACCTTGGTGACCGGCGACATCGTCGATCAGGTCCGGCGGGCTTTCGACAATCTGCAGGCGGTCGCCGAAGCGGCCGGCGGCACCCTCGGCGACCTGGTGAAGCTCAATGTCTTCTTGACCGATCTCGACCACTTCCAGGTCGTGAACCAGGTCATGGCCGAGTACTTCACCGAACCCTATCCCGCGCGGGCCGTGATCGGTGTCGCGGCACTCCCGCGCGGGGCCGCGATCGAGCTGGACGGTATTCTGGATCTCGCCGATTAGGGTTTGCCCTGGCCGGAACCGCCGGCATACCGGATTGTCCTCGCCCGGTGGAGTGGGTGCAAGGGAAGGCGACGACGCTGGGAAAGTCGGCACGGCAGTGCGCTCGGATGGGCGAACGATCGTGGCATGTTGGCCGGGCGGCTGGACGAGGCGCCGTTCCACGGCCGGTCGGGGTCCTGGCAACGCCGGTGGCCGACCGCCGACATCTCGGAAACGGTGGCGCTGGGTCGGTGCTTGGACTGAGGCTCATCGAAGTTCAGAATATGGTGATATTCAAATGCTTTGATGCGAATCAAGATGAGCTGGCGGACGAGCCGCTAAACTCGGGAGCCGCAGGTGTCGCGGGCACCGGACGCGTGCCGCGCCCTGTGTTCTCAACCGACATGTGGAGAAAGGTAATGTTCTCGAAGAAACCTCTGCTGTTTGCGGCGGCTTTGGCCTCGTTCCTGGCCTTGGCTTCGTTCTCGGCCCAGGCCTTCTGGGGTCCTTTCAATGTCATGCGAGGCTGGGGCGACGGACCTTGGTACGGTTACCCCTATTATGGCTATCCGTATTACGGCTATCCGTATTACGGGCATCCCTATTACGGTGGTTGGGCCCACCCGTACTACGGCGGCTGGGGTTACCCCTATCAGGGTGGTTGGGGAGCTCCTTACGCCGGCTACCCTGCCGTCGCGGCCCCGGTCGTCAGCGCTCCGGCAGCGCCGGCTGAATCGAGCGCCGATTACTGATCGGACGCAGCGGGATGCGTTTCCGTGCCTCCGCGCGGTCCTGCGCGGAGGCCGTTCCGGCAAGCCGACTGACCCTTCTCACCTCCCCGTTCGTCATCGTCTCGAATGGCCGATGACTCGGCCTGCGCCCGGGCCGGCGGCACCTGCTGTGGTTCGGCTGGCTCGTCCCGAGGTTCACGCCTCGGTGTCGCCGCTGCTATGATCCCCTCTGAAGGGGGCCTTAAAAATTGCCATCCGGGTAATTTTTCCAGACGCGAAGCGAAAATGCGATTTCCGCTTCGCTTCATTTTCAGTCGCTTAGGCGACTGAAAATGGCGGGGCATCCTTGCCCCGCGCGGGCACCTTGAATTTTTCAAGGTGCCCTGAATCACTGCAAGGGTCGAGTGGGTCGGGAATCGGACATGAAACGGGTGCTGGTCGGCGATGTCGGTGGGACCAAGACCATGCTGGCCGTTGCCGAGGCGACGCCCCAGAGTGTCGTCCTCGCCGATGCCAGGCGCTTCACGAGCCGGGATTTTTCGTCGCTCGAGGCGCTGGTGCGCTGCTACCTCGCGGAGCTTCCGATGGTTTGCACCGTGGCCGCGTTGGCGGTGGCCGGCCCCGTGCAGGACGGCCGCAGCCGAACGACCAACCTGCCCTGGATGCTCGATGCGCGGGCTATCGAGAGCGCGCTCGGGTTGCGTCATGTCTTGTTGATGAATGATCTGGAAGCGGTCGGCTGGGGGATCCCCGACCTCGGCGACGAGGACCAGGAGATCTTGCACGCTGGTGAGCCCCCGTCGCGCGGCAATGCGTGTGTCATCGCGGCGGGCACGGGGCTGGGGCAGGCCGGGCTCTTCTGGGATGGTGCGCGCCATCACCCGTTCGCCACCGAGGGCGGGCACGCCGATTTCGCGCCGGGCGACGAGCTCGAGTGCGCGCTGATGTCGTACCTGCGGCAGACGCATGGCCGTGTCAGCTGGGAGCGGGTGTTGTCCGGATCGGGCTTGGTCGAGATCCATCGTTTCCTGGTCGGGACCTCCGGTGCAGCGGTCCCAGACTGGCTCGAGCAGGAGTCGACGCATCGCGATCCGGCGGCGGCCATCGCCGAGGCGGCAGCCAAGGGCCGATGCTCCGATTGCGCCCAGGCGATGGATCTGTTTCTCCGCCTGTATGGCCGCGAAGCCGGTAATCTGGCCCTCAAGACGATGGCCTTGGGCGGTGTCTATATCGCCGGCGGCATCGCACCGAAGAATCTGTCGGCCCTGCGTGCCAGCCCCTTTCTCGACGCCTTTTTCAGCAAGGGGCGGATGGCGGCCTTGATGAAAAGGATGCCGGTGGTCGTGATCCTGACACCGAAGGCACCGCTCTATGGCGCGGCACGCTGTGTTGTCGCCGCTCGGGCCGACCAATCATGGGAGACCATCGGATGATAGAGCTGAGAATCCAAGGGATGACCTGCCAGCATTGCGTTGCGGCCGTCCGTGAGGCCCTGGCCGATGTGCCGGGCGTGACGCAAGTGGTTTTCGTGGATCTGGAGACTCGCCGGGCACGCGTGGATGGAACGGCCATGCGGTCGACGCTCGTCGAGGCGGTGATCGCCGCTGGCTATCAGGTCGAGTCGGAGGACACGGAGCGATAGGGATTCCGAGAGGGGCGTCCTTCTCGATCCGCGCGATCGTCGAAAACAGCGGCGGGGCGTCTCTGTTCCGCCAGGGTGCCTGGATCTTCAGGTGCCGGGGTTGAGGTCAGTATCCGTCGGGAGCCGTTTTGATCGTGCAGAGCCGTCAGCGTATTGGTGAATGGATCGAGTCGGACCGGATACAGCGCGTCATCATCGCGCTGATCCTGATCAATGCGATCGTGTTGGGGTTGGAGACCTCGCCCGCGGTCATGGCGCAGTGGGGCTCCTGGTTGGTGCCTCTCGATCGCCTGATCCTGGCCGTGTTCGTCGTCGAGATCGGGCTCAAACTCTATGCCCGAGGACCGGCCTTCTTCCGTTCCGGCTGGAACGTCTTCGATTTCCTCGTCGTCGCGATCGCGTTGATCCCGGCCAGCGGCCCGTTGGCGGTCCTCCGGGTGCTGCGGGTCTTGCGCGTGCTGCGTCTGATGTCGACGGTGCCCCAGCTGCGTTTCGTCGTCGAGGCCTTGCTGCGGGCGATCCCCGGTATCGCATGGATCGCCGTGCTGATGCTGATCCTGTTTTACGTCTTCAGCGTCGTGGCGACCGGCCTCTTCGGGGCGCGCTTCCCGGAATGGTTCGGCAGCGTGTGGGCCTCGATGTACACGCTGTTCCAGATCATGACCCTCGAGAGCTGGTCGATGGGCATCGTCCGCCCGGTCATGGCCGAGTTTCCTTACGCTTGGCTGTTCTTCGTGCCCTTCATCCTGGTCGCGACCTTCACGATGTTGAATCTCTTCATCGGCATCATCGTGAATACGATGCAAGCGCTGCACGAGGCTGGGCAGGAGCGTGAGCTGGCCGAGCTGGAACGGGTCGTGCAGCGCGACACCACGCAGATGGAGGCCGAGTTGCGGGCCGTGCGCGATGAGGTGCGCGCGCTGCGTGAGCTGCTCGCGGCGCGGCGCCCGAGCGATCTGCCGTCGGATGGGTCGCTCTGAGCTATGAGGCAGCACCCGCAATGGCTCGAGCGGGGTGTTCTGGGCTGCCTGATGGCCATGTGTCTGGTGGCCGCGGCACCGGCCACGGCGGAGCGGCTCGATGTGCGGGTCGATGGCCTCGAGGGGGCGCCGTTGGCCAACGTGCTGGCGCTGTTGGCGATCTATCAGGAGCGTCAGGACGACGACCTGACCGCGGCGCGGATCCAGGTACTGCATCGCCGAGCGCCCGACCAGATCGAGTTCGCTTTGTCTCCGTTCGGCTACTACCGCGTCGAGGTCGACGCGAATCTGACGGCGCCCGTCAACGAGGCCGGGACTTGGGTCGCGACCTATCGCGTGGTGCCGGGGCCCCGTATCCGGATCGGGTCGGTCCGTTATCAGGTGACGGGTGCCGGCGCCGACGACCCGGCCTTTCCACGCGTTTTCCCGCTCGCGGTCGGCGACGTCCTGCTCCACAGCGAATACGAGCGCGCCAGGGAAGGCTTGCGCCGGATCGCCGCGCGAGAAGGCTATCGCGACCATCGTCTGGTGGCGCATCAGGTCTTGATCGATCCGGTCGCCTATGAGGCGCTGGTCGATTTCGAGCTCGATACCGGGCCGCGCTACCATTTCGGAGAGGTCAGTTTTCGCCAGGATCTGCTTGATGAGGCCTTTCTCGACCGATTCGTGACCATCCGCCCGGGCGAAGTCTACAACGCCGATCGGCTGCTGGGTCTCCAGGGCCGATTGCTGGGTACACAGTATTTCGAGCGGGTCGAGATCGTGCCGCTCGACGGCGAAGGCCCCGATCCGCAGACCGTACCGATCGAGGTGGTCGCCCATCGCAACAAGGCCAACCAGTATCGGGTCGGTCTGGGGTATGCCACGGACGTCGGGCCGCGCGCGAGCTTCGAGTGGCGACGCCGCTACCTCGGGCGGCACGGACATCGGCTGTCGACCGAGATGAGCCTCGCCCCGAGTCTGCAACGCTTCAGTGCCGATTATCGGATCCCGATCGGCGACCCGGTCCGCGATTT
The DNA here is from genome assembly GCF_041197575.1 of Thioalkalicoccus limnaeus. Classification (NCBI taxonomy): domain Bacteria; kingdom Pseudomonadati; phylum Pseudomonadota; class Gammaproteobacteria; order Chromatiales; family Chromatiaceae; genus Thioalkalicoccus; species Thioalkalicoccus limnaeus. The sequence goes on from NZ_JBDKXB010000002.1 coordinate 216,623, forward strand.
CATCTCGATCAGGCCCGCGTTCGAGTCGTACGATACCGCGAGCCGCAAAGGTGATCTGCTGCGTCTCCAAGCGGCCCACTCGATCGTGACGCCCAGTGGGTGGCGGCGCACCGCCGGCGTGGATTTCCGGCAAGAGGACTATGTCCTAGACGGCGGACGCCGGGAAACGGTACTGGAGCTGATCCCGAACATCTCCTGGGCCAAGACGGTCAGTGATGACCCCATCTACACCACCCGCGGCCATCGCCTCCGTTACACACTGCTCGCATCGCAGGCCCCTTACGTCAGTGCGACGGCGCAGATCAAATGGATCCGTGGCTTTGCCGACGATTACCGATTGATCGCCCGCACCGATCTCGGCGCGACGCTCGCCGACAGCCTCGAGGACTTGCCGGCGAGCCGCCGGTTCTACGCGGGCGGCGACAGCAGTATTCGTGGTTGGGGTTTGGATGCGTTGGGTCCGACCGAGGTCCAAGGTGGTCGGGTCATCGGTGGGCGCTACATGGCTGTTGGCAGCCTGGAGCTGGAACGCCGGATCCAGGGGCCGTGGAGTGCGGCCCTGTTCACGGATTTCGGCAACGCCTTCGACCCCGACTACGATCAGCAGTGGAACCAGAGCGTCGGGGCTGGGTTGCGTTGGCAGTCGCCGATCGGGCAAGTCCGTGCCGACATCGCCTTCGGTCTGACCAAGGATGACCGCGATGACGGTGGGCTGCCACCGGCTCGTCTGCATCTGATCATCGGTCCCGATCTATGAGCGATGACACCCAAATGACAGCCGCCGGAGGGCGGCCGACGGGCGGCGGAGCGAGATGTCGACCATCGCCATGGTATCGGGGTTGGCGTGGCGCCGCGACCTTGTTTGGGGGGTTGGGCGTTGCCGGGCTGCTGTGCCTGGTATGGCTGGTGTCGACGCATACGGGTCTGCGCGTGGTCCTCGCCGCGATGGCCGAATGGGCTCCGGACCTCATCCAGGTGGAGCAGGCCGAGGGTCGTCTGCTCGATGGGCTCAGCTTGACCGGCGTCGAGGTCCGGCATCCGGCGTTCGAGGTGCGTATCGATCGATTGGAGTTGGACTGGCGTCCGCTCGGTGCCTTGCTCGGCACCCTCAGGGTCGAGCGCCTGGCCGTCGATGCGTTGCAGGTGATCCTGATCGATTCCGGTCCTGATCCGGACGATGCGCCACGCGCAGCGGCCGGTTTGCCCAGTTTGGCGATCCCGATCGGCCTCGTCGTCGTCGAGGCCGGGGTCGCGCGCTTGGGTCTCCTGCGCCGAGCGGACGGGCAGGAATCGAGGTTGTTCGAGGCCGAGGACGTCCTGTTGGCCGGGCGTTGGCATGGCCGCGGCGTGGCGCTCGAACATCTGCGGGTGCGCCACCCTGGCCTCGGGCTGCGGGCGCGTGCGGCCGGACAGGTCGAGATGGCCGGGGTCTGGCCCTTGTCGTTGGCCTTGGAGTGGGCGACCGATGAGCCGGCCGGAAAGCCGCCCCTTCCGCCGCTCGTCGGCAGTGCTCACGTCGATGGCGATCTCGCGGACCGACTGGTATTGGTCCACAGTTTGACCGGTGCCGTTCGGGCGGTTCTGGAGGCTAGTGTCGAGCATCCTCTCGAACGGCCCCGGTGGGAAGCGGATCTGGTCGTGCAGGGTGTCGATCTGCCCATGTTCGATCCGGCGCTTCCATCGCTCGAACTGGCCGGGCGGGTGGGGTCACGCGGAGCTCTCGACGCGGCGACACTGGCTGCGGCGCTCGATGCGGCGGTCCCAGACCGCCCTGATTGGGGGCGGTACCAGGCCCATCTGGACTTGGCGTTGCACAATGGACGAATGGTCATTGAAGACTTGTCGCTGACGGAGCGGGACACGGAGGCCCGCCTGAGCGTCTCGGGGCACCTCGATCTCGCGGCGGCGCCGCTCGCTGTCGAGCTTGCAGGGTCCTGGTCGGGATGGCGATGGCCCTTGATCGAAGAGGCCGTCATCCGGTCGCCAGTGGGGCGTTTCGAGGCGACCGGGTCGCTGGCGGACCTCCGGTACCGCCTGAGCGGTGAGCTCGCCGGTGACGGTTGGCCGGCCGTCACGTTGGATCTGACCGGCACTGGCGATCCGCAAGGAACGCAGATAGAGGCGTTGGAAGCCGCTACCCTGACTGGCCGTGTCGGTGCGCATGGGACCCTGCAATGGACACCGCAATGGCGCTGGCAGATCGACCTTGTCGCGGAGGACCTGAACCCCGGTGGTCAGTGGCCGGATTGGTCCGGGCGGATCGGTGGCCAGCTGGTCACGCACGGGTCTCTGACGGACGAAGGCCCGGATCTCGAGGTCCTCGTGCGGGACCTCTCCGGTGTCTTGCGCGGGTATCCCGTCGCGGCGCGGGGTCGTCTCGGGTGGCATCGGGGACGCTCTGACATCGAGCGTGTCGTCGTGACCTCGGGTTCCAGTGTCCTGCGCGCCGATGGCCATATCGGCGACGCCCTCGAAATGGACGTCGAATTGGATTCGCCGGACCTGTCGAACCTGTGGCCCGCTGCCATCGGTCGTCTCCAAGCCGCCGGTCGGCTGCGAGGCACAGCTGAGGCGCCCGAGGTCGAGCTGCGGTTCGAGCTCGACGAGGTCGAAGTGCTCGATCAGTCCATTCGGCGACTGGCTGGCGAGGCGAGGTTCGGGCTAGCTCCGTCGGCCCCGCTCCGGCTCGATCTGTCGGGTACCGGGGTGGTCGTCGGTGGTCTCGACTGGGAGCGCTTGGACCTGAAAGGTGACGGTATGATGGCCGATCACCGTCTCACCTTCGCGTCGGAGGGGCCACGGCTTGGGATCGACGCCGCGTTCACCGGAGGGTTGGCAGCCGATCGGAGCTATGCTGGACGGCTGACGGGTCTCGGCTTCGCGAGCCCAGACCTCGGAGAATGGCGCTTGACTCGGCCTGGTCCGTTTCGCGTTGCGCCGCCGACCCTCGAAGTCGGGCCTCTGTGTGTCGGTCGCGGTGGGGCGGGCACCGGCTGTATCGAATTCTCTCGAGCGGCTGCTGATCGCTGGGCGCTCGCATTCGATGTCGATCGCCTGGTCCTCGAGGAACTCGGCGATCCGTGGCCGATTCCGCTGGCGGCGACCGGTCAGCTCCAACTGCGAGGTCGGTTCGAAGCGGTCGGCGACCGCCTAGGCGGAAGCGCGAATCTGGCGTTGCCGCTCGGGCGTCTTCAATGGGCCGATGGGCCCATGGCCGATCAGCCCCTGGACCTGTCTGGGGCGCGCGTCGATCTGACGCTCGGCAATGACGGTTTGATCGCGCGAACGGTGGTACCCCTGACGGGGCTCGGCGCGCTGGAGGCGGATGTGACGCTCGCGGGTTGGCGTCCGGACGCCCCGGCGCGGCCCGACCAGCCGCTGCGCGGGCGTGTGCAGGTCGGGGTCCATGACCTCGGCTGGTTCGGCCGGCTGATCCCGGATTTGAGTCAACTCCGCGGACGGATCGACTCCGATCTGACCCTGTCCGGCACCTTGTCGGATCCCGGTCTGCTCGGCAGCGTACGGTTGGCCGGCGCCGGTTTCGATGTGCCGATGATCGGCCTCGTCGTTCGGGATCTCGATCTGGCGGCCGACGCAACGGCCCGCAATCGGTTCCAGTATCAGGGTCAAGCGGGGGTCGGTGGGCGCCGCCTGGACCTCAGTGGAGAGGCGTTGCGGCGGGCCGACGGCTGGTTTGCCGCGGCTCAGCTGTCGGGCACCAACCTGCGCGTCGCCGATACCCCGGAGTATCGCGTGCGCATCTCGCCCGATCTGGACCTCGGGTTCGGACCCGAGGGCGTAAAGGTCGCCGGTGAGATTCGGATACCCGACGCCGAGATTCGGCCGCGGACCTTGCCCGAAGGAACCGTGACGCCGTCTCCCGACGTGGTGATGAAGCACCAAGAACGGGCCGACCCGTTGCCGGTCACCGTGGATCTTCGCCTGATCCTTGGTCAAGATGTCAGGATCGATGCCTTTGGCGTTGGTGGGCTGCTCCGCGGCGATCTGCGCGTGCGGCAGGACCCGGCGCGCGATTTTCTGCGTGGTGACGGCCAGTTGCAGATCATCGATGGTCGTTATCGCATCGGGGCTGGCCTCGGGTCTGGTTTCGGGATCGGTTCCGGTTTGCTTGCGACCATCGGTCGCCCGCTGATCATCGAGCAGGGCCGGCTGGTCTTTGCCGATACCCCGCTGGCCAACCCCGGCCTGTTATTGCAGGCGACTCGCGAGGGAGGCGACTTGACCGCCGGCGTGCAGGTGCTGGGCACGCTTCGCGAACCGCGCCTGACCTTCTTTTCCGAATCGGATCCGGGTATGACGCAGGCCGAGATCACGAACTTCCTGGTGACCGGGATCCCGCCGCGTGGCGACAGCGATCAAGACGATCGCTCGCTGGCGGTCGGCACCTATATCGCACCGAGGCTGTTCATGGAATATGTGACCAGTCTCGATGACGATGCCGACAGGGTGCGATTGCGGTACGAACTGATGCGAAACGTCGAGATTCAGACCGAGACCGGGTCGGCCCAAGGCGGTGACATCTTTCTGAAATTCGAACGCTGATGGATGGGCTGCTACACCCGCGGCACTGGCCGAGCTGGATCCTCGTCGGTGTCCTGCGCGCAGTGGGACGTTTGCCGTTTCCGTTGCTCTGGCTCCTGGGCCAAGGGTTCGGACGGCTCGGTTACCTGTTGGCCGGATCGCGGCGCCGGATCGCGGAGCGCAATCTCGAACTGTGCCTGCGATCCGCCTCGCGCACCGAGCGGCGGCGCCGTTTGCGTCAGCATTTCGGCTGGCTTGGGGTCGCGGCCCTGAGCCAGGGATTGGGTTGGGGCGCGTCGCGGGCGCGACTTGCGCGATTGGTGCGAATCCACCATCGTGATCGCATCGATGCCTGCGTGAATGCGGGAAGACCGGTCATCATCCTAGTGCCGCATTTCGTCGGTCTCGAGCTCGGTGGGGCGGCCTTTACGGCGTTGTGCCATCCTGGTGTTTACATGTATCAGCGGATCCGCAATCCGGTTCTCGAGTGGCAGGTCAGGCAAGCGCGAACCCGCTTCGGTGCGATCTCGATCGAACGGCACGCGCCTCTGCGCGCGCTCATCGGTGTGATGCGCCGCGGAACCCCATTCTTCTACCTGCCCGATCAGGACGCCGGCCGTCGTGGTCTGTTCGTCCCCTTCTGTGGTGTTCCGGCTTCGACGGTGCCGATGCTGGGGCGGTTCGCGGCCCTGACCGACGCCGTCGTGATCCCGACCATCATGCGGTTTCGGCCGTGGGGCCGCGGGTTGGATCTGATCTTCGATGCGCCGCTCGAGGACTTTCCGACCGGGGATCCGGTGCGAGACACGACTCGCATGAACCAAGTCATCGAAGCCCGCATTGCAACCATGCCGGAGCAGTACTTTTGGGTGCACCGACGGTTCAAGACCCGGCCGCCGGGGGAGGCGCCCGTCTACCCTCGCGGCGGACGTCGATGAAGAAGCCCGCGGGTTCCGACGCGAAGGGTGGTCGTCCGGTCGTGCGCGAGCCGGCCATGCGTGGTCTGCCGAACGTCGGCCGAATGCGCGATTGGATCTTGGGCGCCCTGTTGCTGGTGGGGCTGGTACTCGTTGTCCATCATTTCGTCGGGTGGCAGAGCCTCCTGGCCCCCTGGCAGGATATCTCGACGGGCCTGCTGATCACCGTGATCGGACTGGCGGCGGCCAGCTACCTGTTGCGCGCGGCACGTGTCTACGATTACTGCCGGCCGCGACTCGTCGGCCGTTTCGTACCCTTGGTGCGGTTGACGATACTCCATAACACAGCCAACAATCTGATGCCGATGCGCACCGGGGAACTCGTGTTCCCGTGGTTGATGTATCGGTATTTCGGCCACCCTTGGCTGGGTTCGACGGCCATGTTGCTCTGGATCAGGCTGCTGGACCTCCACCTGTTCGGGTTGATGGCGCTCGTCGTCCTCTATCTTCGCGAACCGGCCTGGTGGTGGCCGGTCTCCGGCCTCTTGTGGCTGGGTGCCTTGGCCCTGTTCGTCGTGGTTGGTCAGGCGGCGGCCACGGCGCGACAAGGCACCGAAGAAGGCCGTCGCTGGAGGCGGCTCGTGCTGGCGGTGGTAGCGGCCGCGCCGGCCGATCACGCGTTGATCGCGCGGCTCTACGTCTGGACGGTCTTGATCTGGCTGCTGAAATTCGCGGCCTTTGCGACGCTGCTGGGCTACTTCGTGCCCGCCGACTTCTGGCGCCTATTGGTGGGCGTCATGGGGGCCGAACTTTCGAGCGTGCTGCCGTTTCACGGCGTGGCGGGTGCCGGTAGTTACGAGTTGGCCACGGTGGCCGCTCTGATCCCGCTTGGTGTCGACCCAGCGGTCGCCCTGGCCGGCGCGGTCAATCTGCATCTGTTCCTGCTGGGCGTGACCCTGCTCCTTTTCGCGTTGGCCCCGCTGTTGCCGAGGCCTCCGGCGACATCAGGCGACCGCAGCGATGACTGAGCTCGCCGGGCTGATGGGCACGGCAGCGTGCCTCAGGTCGCCGTATCGGTCTTGCCCCTGTCACCGGCTTGGAGCATCTTGCGGATCGAGACGAGGGCGCGGTCGATGAACGGGTGCTTCGGCGGCGGGATGATCTTGGCCCGGCCGGCGAGGATCTCTTGGGCCAGTTCGCGCAGGGATTTGATCTCGGCCTGCATGCCGGAACGATCGACGAACATGCAGGTCGAGGTCAACGGGCTCATCCAGGACAGCTTGATCCGCCGTGTCTTGCCATCGGCTTCCGGTGTCAATTCGAACCAGGTCCCAAACCGCATCTTGCGCAAGCGCTCGACGATCTCCTTTTCTTCGCTCGACAACCCTTCCTCGTCGTTTTCGTCTTCGGCCAAGGCCCGGCTTGGAGGCAGGCCGACCTCGTTGCTGGCTTCGCGGTCGGTGGCTTTCGACGACTCGACCTGACCGGCCGCGATCATCTCGGAGCGGTTCCAGGTCTCCGGGGGTTGGTCGAGCAGCGCAAGTAGCGCGTTCAAGGCCGCGCGATTGACATCGTCGGTACCTTGCGTCTGTTCGACGATGGTTCCGCGCAGCGCGCGAATATGCTCAGGCTGTCTTCGATCGGCTGGCTTCGGGTCCCGCGGATCGAACATGGCCACGAGCTCCTTCGCTGTCGCCACGGCCTTGTGCCAGGCGTCGCCAGGCTGAGGCTCGCGCAGCAGGATAAAAACCAGATGGTCGGTCCAGACCTTGCCGAGGAAGTTGCCCACCACCCGCGGCACCGGGTGAGCACTGCACAGGGTTCGGATCTCCTCGACCGCCTGCTGTCGCGCCAGTTGCAAGCGCTCCCGGCCCCTTGCCGTTTCCTGACTGCGTTGTTCCATGGTCTCGATCCGGCGGCGTTGCTCCTGCATGGCCTCCTCGAAGAACTCGAGCAGTTCGTTGAACAGTTCGATATTGTCGGTGAACTCGAGCAGCACCCGGTCCACGGTCTTTTGCATGGCGGGGAAGATCCCGCGGTTCGGGTTGCCTTCTTCGACCCATAGACTGCCGGCCTCGATCATCTGATCGAGCAGTCGCCGCGCCGGATGCTGGGTGTCGACCAAGAGCCGACGATCGACCATCGCGACCTTCAGGTACGGCGTATGCAGGTGACTGAGCAGCGCCTTGGCCGAGTTCGGCAGGACCGGATCATTGAGCATGTACTCGAACAGCATGCCGATCAGGTCGATCAAGTCGGCATCGACCGGCGACAGGTTTTCTGCGCCGACCTGCTCGACGACCTGGCGGCGTTCCTGAGTCAGCGTGTCCTTGACCCGCTCGAGGAATGCCGCATCGATCTCGACCGTTGGGATCGTCGCGGCGACGCTGCCACCGCTGGCCACCACCGACGACCGGGTGCTCGATTGAACCAGGTTGATCGCGTTGAGCAGCTCTGGGCTGGTCGGCGTGTTCAGCGCTCGCGCGCCCGCGTCGGCGGTCTGACCGCCGGGCCGCCGACCAGCCATCAGCCCCAGGATCGAGTCGAACAGCTCCGTGGCCAGCGACGGTGGACCACCCGGCTCGGTTGACTTCTCGTCACCCTTGGAGGGCTCGCTGCCCTTGACCTTGTCGCGGGCCGACCGGGTGGTCGTGCCCTGCCCGCCGGGCGACCGGACCGCGACCGCCTTCAGATTCGGCAGGATGCCGGCATCCTTCAACTGCTCGTTGAATCCATCGTAGACCTCGCCGAGGTGCCGGACGACGAAGCGATCGAACAAGGCGTAGAGTACGATCTTGATCTTGGCTTCGATGTCGAGGCTGTCGATGGCATGCCGAAAGGACCAGACCAAATGGTGAGGGCTGGCCGGAATTTGGGAGTCCTTGAGCTTGTGGCCGCCGTTGACGACCGACAAGCGCTGAGCAAGCGCATAGAGGTCGGGAAAATAATTCGCGTTGGCCCGCTGGATCAGGTTTTCGCAGGCGACCGATTCTTCCATGTCCTCCGGCGCGACGAGGGACAGCTCGATGCCGTCGGCCGAGGCCGCCGAGACGTCCTCGTTCGGGAGGCGCCCGTAACGCAAGAATTGGTCGAATCCCTGGTTGAGCTCCAGGCGAAAGGTGTGTTCAATATCGGCGCGGCGATTCCGCAGCAGACCCAAGGCCTCGAAGAAGCGCCCCTGCAGCTCGTCATTCTCGGCCCGTTCGGCAAAATCCATCAGCACCGGCCCGACCTGGCTGAACATCTCGCGGAATTGGATGTCCAGCGACCTCAGCACCATGTCCCGACAGGTCTCGACGACAGGTCCATGGCGTGTCCGATTGCCGAATGGTGGTTTCTTGGACTCGAACATAGGGTTCTTCGCGCGGTCGGAATCGATGGTGTCAACGTCCTTGGGGCCTGTCTCGCGATGCGTTGGGATCCGCTGACGGCCTGATCGAGCGGCCGTCAATCCTCGCCGATGATGCGGTCGTCGCGTGGCAAGGAGAGCAAACGTTCGGCTTCGGCTTGATGGTTGGCGAAGATCATTCGGTAATGGGACTGATCGTCGGTGCCAAGCGTCGCTCTCAGCCCACGGACCTGTTCCCGAGCCGCCTGATAGTCGTCCTGGGTACCCAAATGGCTCAGCGTCGCCGGCGGGTCGATCTTGTAGACATAATATGGCATGCCGCACCTCAATACCTAACCGCGCCGTGCGGGCACGGTCGTCGGGTGGCTCAGGGGGACGCAGATCTGTCGGTCATCCTGACGAAGCTTCGGCAGGCCATCCTCCAGACCCTGTCTCCCGGGTCCTTCCTTTTCAGTCGCTTGCGCGGCCAAAACGGCGCGGCGTCCCGCCCCGCCCGGGCCGAGCACCTCGGTGGTTCCCCAGCGGTTGTCGGCCGGCTTTTGCCCCGATTCTGGCCGCGATGTCGGGGCGAGTGTATCCGAATTCACTATCCCTATAAATAGAATCCTGGGTTTCGCGAGGGTCTTCCCATGGTAATGTCGCAGTCGATGCGGGGCGTGTGCTGACCACTCCTTGCGCGCCGTGGTCCCGTTGATGCAAAACCCGATCTCACCGGTGAGGATGCTCATGATCAAGCCAGTCGGTTCCGATGTGTTGCTGCCACGTTTCGTCTACGATCCCGCTCAGCACCATGCGCTGCTCGAAGAAGCGAAGGGATTGCCCTCTGTCGTGGTCAGCTCGCAGGCTGCGGCCAACGCCGTGATGCTTGGTGGGGGCTATTTTTCTCCTCTGTCTGGCTACATGGGCGTTGCGGATGCGCTTGGGGTCGCCGATTCGATGCGGACCCAGGATGGGTTGTTCTTTCCTGTCCCGGTTCTGTGCCTGCTCGAGGATGCCTCGGCGATCGCCGGGGCGAGCCGGATCGCGCTGCGCGATCCGAACCTGCCCGACCACCCGATCCTGGCTGTCATGGACATTGCCGCGATCGAGGAGCTCACCAGCGACCAGATGTCACGCCTGACGCAGGCGGTGTATCGCACCGAGGATCCCGCCCATCCCGGCGTGGCGACCTTTCTTTCTCAGGGCCGCTTTGTCGTCTCCGGCCCCATCGATGTGCTCCACTTCTCGTACTTTCAGCAGGATTTCCCCGACACCTTCCGAACGGCCGTCGAGATTCGCAATGAGATCGCCGAGCGGGGCTGGACGCGCGTCGTCGCGTTCCAGACCCGCAACCCGATGCATCTGGCGCATGAGGAGCTGTGCCGTATCGCGATGACGCGACTGAAGTGCGATGGTCTCGTGATCCACATGCTGCTCGGTCGTCTGAAGCCTGGGGACATCCCGGCCCCGGTCCGCGATGCGGCGATCCGCAAGATGGTCGAGCTCTATTTTCCGCCGAACAGCGCGATGGTCACCGGCTACGGTTTCGACATGCTCTATGCCGGTCCGCGCGAAGCCGTGCTGCACGCCTATTTCCGGCAGAACATGGGGGCGAGCCACTTCATCATCGGTCGCGACCATGCCGGCGTCGGTGATTACTATGGTCCGTTCGAGGCCCAGGAGATCTTCGAGCACGACGTGCCCGAAGGGGCGCTCGATATCGAGATCTTCAATGCCGATCACACGGCTTACTCGAAGAAACTGGAACGAGTCGTCATGATGCGCGAGGCGCCGGACCATGTCCCGGACGACTTCGTGCTCTTGTCCGGGACCCGGGTCCGCGAGATGTTGAGCCAGGGCATCGCCCCGCCCCCGGAATTCTCGCGCCCCGAGGTCGCCCAGATCCTGATGGACTATTACCGCGACCAGCCTTCGTCAGCGTAAGTTCTTCTTGTAGGCGGGGATGATCGCATTGCGCGCCTTCGAGAAGTTGGCGAATTCCATCGTCACGCTCGCGAGCTCGACGCCAGCGAAGTTCGCGTTGGTCACGTCGGCGCGGCGCAGGATGGCGCCGCCCAATACGGCATTCGTCAGGTCCACGTCGGTCAGGTTCGCGTTGCGGAGATTGACATCCTGCGCCATGACCTGGCGCAGGTTGGCGCCCCTCAGGTCGGCCCCTTCGAGGTTGGCGAGGTTGATGACCGTGAAGCCGTGGTGCTGCGTGCTCGAGAGGTCGGCCGCGTGCAAGCTGGCGAGCGCGAGGTTCGCGTCATTGAGGTGAGAGTCGCGCAGATCGGCCCCGCACAGGTTCGTCTCGCGCAGGTTCGCCCTGATGAAGAGGGCATGGCGCGCGACGACACCGGATAGATCGCTGCCGTGAAAATCGGTTCCACGCAGGTCGGCGTGGCTGAGCTCGGCGCCTTGCAGATTGGCATGGCGCACCTCGGCATTCCGCAGGTCGGCACCTGTGAGGTTCGCCCCGGTCAAATTGGTGCCTGATAATTGCGCGGCCCGGGCGCCGAGTTCGGAGCCGAACCGTGCCTGACTCAAATCGGCACCGCTCAGGTCGGCTTGATTCAGCTGAGCGCCGGTCAGCACGGCGCCGACGAGTCGCGCGCCGTGCAGGTCGGCGCCGACGAGGTCGCTGAGCTCCAAATTGGCACCGCTGAGGTCGGCGCCCCGCAGATCGGCCTCGTTGAGGCACATGTCGCGCAGATCGGCCCCGGCCAATGTCGACCCTGGGATCTGTTCGAGGACCTCGCCGCTCGTCTTGTGTCGGATCTCGATCATGTCCACCCTCGTTTCGTTGTTATGGATATCTTGGATCACGCGGGGTGACGGACACCGGTCGCGGGTCGTCACCGCAATGCCCGGCCAGGCCATTGGCCTTCAACTGGTTGTCGCGTCTCGGGTCCGATGCTGGCTTTGCCGTGTTGCTCCGCTGCACCGGGGCGTCTTGTATAGAGGGGGGCCGGTCCCCCGTTGTCAAGTCTCGCGAGCGACCGAGTCGATGATCCGAATCAGCCTCTGCGTGGCACCCCGGTTGGCGTTGACGACCCGTTGGCCGTTGTCCCCGATGCGGGCGCGTTCGGCCGCATCGGCCAACCAGGCGCAGACTTGGTCGGCTAGTTCGCGCGCATCCGCGACCTGGACCGCGGCTTGCTCGCGGACGAGGATCTCGGTCACCGAGGCGAAGTTGAACACATGTGGCCCGATCAGGATCGGCACCCCGAGCGCAGCCGCTTCGACCAGGTTGTGTCCCCCAACGGGGACCAGGCTGCCGCCGATGAAGGCGACGTCCGCCGCGCCCAGGAAGCTCGGCAGTTCCCCCATCGAATCACCAAGGAAGACCGCCGCGTCCGTCGTGCGGTCGGTGTCGTGGCTCCGGCGAGCCAGGGTCAGCCCAGCGCGTCTGACGAGCAGCGCGACCCGGTCGAAGCGCTCCGGATGGCGCGGGACCAGGACCAGCAGGGCGTCGGCCCACGAGCGCCGGATGCGCTCGTGTGCGGCGAGGATCTCCTCTTCTTCGCCTTCATGGGTGCTGGCCGCGACCCACACCGGGCGCTCGGTGCCCCAGCCTCGGCGCATGACCTCGGCGCGCTCGAGCAGGCTCGCCGGCCACTGCACATCGAACTTGAGGCTTCCGGTCGTCATGATCCGTCCCGCTCGCGCCCCGAGTGCACTGAGCCTTTCTGCGTCGGCGTCGGATTGCGCCGCGATGAAGGCGAAACGAGCGAAGGTCGCGTGGGCGAAGGGCCCGAGTCGCGCATAGCCCCGGGCCGAGCGTTCGGACAATCGGGCGTTGGCCAAGATGACCGGTATCCCGCGCTGTTCGCAGATCTTGAGCAGGTTCGGCCAAACCTCGGTCTCCATGATGATCACCAAGCGCGGTTCGACCAGATCGAGAAAACGCCGGACGACCGGGACCAGATCGAAAGGCGTGTAGAGATGAGGTACCTGTCCAGAGAATAGCGACCGCAATCGGTCGGCACCGGTCGGCGTCGTCGTCGTGACCAGGAGTGGGCCGGGCGTCTCGTCGGCCAGCAAGTGTCTGAGCAGCGGCTGCGCCGCCTGGACCTCGCCAACCGAGACCGCGTGCAGCCATATCCGCGCCCGCGGCGGCGCGGCGCGATACACCGCGAGTCGTTCGAGCCAGCGTTGTCGGTAGGCTGGCGTTCGGCGGCTACGCCAAAACAGGCGGGCCAGGGCCAGCGGCGTCAGCAACCAGAGGGCCAGGTTATACAGTCTTTCCACGTTACGGGTGATCCTTTAGCCAGCCGACACAGTCGGGTTTTCGTCCGACCTCGGCGCGAGCTCCTCGTAGACGGCCAGGTTTCCCGCGACCATGCGGTCGGTCGAGAAGTGCCGGCGAATCAGCTCGCGACCCGCCAGGCCCATCTGGCGGCGCAGAGCCGGATCATCGAGGAGCCGCCGACAGGCGGCGCCCAGCGCCGCGGGGTCGGCGGGCCGGACGAGGAAGCCGTTGTGGCCATCGCGGACCACCTCCGGGATCCCGCCGACCTGGCTGGCGACGATCGGTACGCCGGCGGCGGCGGTCTGCAACAGCGCGACACCGAGCCCTTCCATCGTTGCCGGATGAACCAGCAGGTCCAGCCACGGGAGGCACTCGGCGAGGTCGTCGCGAAACCCGACGAAGCGCACCGGCGCGGTGAGCCGCGCGGCCTCGACCTGCTCGCGCAGCTGGCGCTCGCTGGCGCCTTGCCCGAAAAAGACCACCTGAAGCCTCGGGTGGGCCGCGAGCAACCCGGGCAGCGCCTCGATCAGGTAGCGGTGGCCCTTGCGCGGGATCAATTGCGCCACGACGCCAAGCCACGAGGCTTGCTCATCGAGGCCGAGGCGCGCCGCAATCTCGGCCCGTGTGCCTTGCGGTAGGTCTGGCGACAGCTCGACGGCACTGCGTACGACGCGGAGTTTCGCGGGTGGCAACCCCTCCGCCAGCAGGACTTGGCCAATCGCGTCGGAAATGGCCACCACCCGGTCATACAGACGGTATTTGCGGGTCACCAGCCAGCGTGGCTCCGGATTGTCGACGCGGCGGGACAGGACCACTGGGCATCCTCGCCAACGTCCGGCCAGACCGCCCATCAGGTCAGCGCCGTTGCGGCTATGCAGATGAATCAGGTCTGGCCGGACGCGGTCGATGAGTCGCCCGAGGCGCGCGACCAGGGTCAGATCCAGATCGCCGCCGACCCACATCTCGCGGACCTCGGCGAGGTCCCGAGCGGCGCGCGCGATGTCACTGCCGCGTGGGCAGGCGAGGATGTTGGCGATGCCTCGCGACTGGAGTCCGCGCAGCAGGTAGACGACCTGCTGGGCGCCGCCGTACAGGTGCCGTCCGGTCTCGACGTGCAGGACCTTCATCGCGCGTCTCGCCGCAGGAGATCCCGGGCCGCGGCGAGGCAATCACCCACCTCGATCGATCGCATGCAGGGGAAACGGCCGTCGCAGGTCGGGCCGCGGCGGCACGGAGAGCAGTCAAGCGCGCGATACAAGATCCGGGCATCGGGCTGTTCGGGATCGAGGTACGGGCGGGTCGCGCCGAACAAGAGCAAGCTCGGCCGGCGCAGGGCGAGACCCATGTGAGCGAGCCCGGTGTCGACGCCGATGACCAGCGCCGCGCGTTCGATCAGCGCCGCGGCCTCGCGCAGACCGGTCGCGCCGACCAGGTCGACGAGGTGGCCGCTGGTCATGTGGCCGATCCGATCTGCGGCCGGGCGGTCGTTTGGGCCGCCGAGCAGCACGGCCGGCAGGTCGAGCTCGGCGGCCAAGCGGTCGGCCAACTCGGCCCAGCGAGATTCCTGCCAGTGTTTCTGCGGCCGGGTCGTGAAGGGGCAGAGTGCCACATGGCCGCCGGCCAGCTCGTGGCGGGTGATCTGGATCTCGGCGAAGGCGCGATCAGCCGCCGTCAGGTACAGGGCCATCGCAAAATCGGCGGTCGGCAGACCCAGGTGCTCGGCCAGGAAACGGTATTCGGAGCCGATGCGCCGTTCGTCACCCGCGCGTGGCAGCGTGCGTGTCATCAGATAGCCACTGGCCTCCCGCGAGCCGAGGCCGATGCGTTCCGGTGCTCCGCTCAGCCAGGTCAAGAGACCGCTCTTGGCGAGCCCCTGCAGGTCGAGTGCGAGATCGAAGCGGCAGGCGCGCAACCGCCGCCGGAGGTCCAGCATGGCGCGCGCCAGGTCGCGACGCCGGCCTGTCTGCCACAGCGTCCGCCACTCTCCCTTGGGCCAGATCAGGACCCGGTCCAGATCTGGATGATGCTCGATCAAGGGCGCGCACTCGGGCTGGACCAGCCACGAGATCTCGGCCGTCGGATAGGCGCGGCGGACGGCCGCGACCAACGGCGTTGCGAACAGGACGTCGCCGATCGCCGAGAGGCGTACGAGGAGGATCTTCACGGGTCTTGGGTGGGGTCGGGTTGGGGTCCCTGGGCCTGAACGGGCGCGTCCGAACCGGTCATCGCCGTATGGCCTTGAATCCTAACATAGCGCGATGCCCTTCGGTGGCGGCGTGACGCGCGCTGTCACGCCGCCCCGTGCGATTCGATTGCGGCGGAGGGCCGGCCGGGCTCGCCGGCTTGCGATGAGTCGTCGACCTCGTCGACTCGGGCGATGAGGCGGCCCACGGCCAACTGGATCCGGATATGGGTGCCGGGCGCGGCCTCTTCGCTGGCGCGGATCAGCTGGCCGTCCGAGACTCGGCTGACCAGCGCGAAACCACGACCCAGGGTCGCCAAGGGGCTCAAGGCCTCGAGGCCGCGGACCGCCGCGGCGACCCGTGTCTGGCGCGCCTTGATCATCCGCTCCGGGATCCGGTCGAGCCGGCCCCGGAGGCTTTGGGTGCGGTATCCCAAAGCCCGCAGCCGCTGACCGGGATGCTTGGCCTGGAGACTCGCGGCGGCGCCACCGAGCCGGCGTCGAGCTTCGTCGATCCGTGACCAGGTCGCCATCTGCAGGCGGCGCTCGAGATCATCGAGGGTCTGGGCCCGACTCTGCAAGCGAGCCATGGGATGCAGCAGTCGCAAATGCCGAGCCGATGCGGCGAGGCGCTGCCCCGCCTCCACCCATCGGCGCCGACCGGCGATGCGCAATCGCCGCCGCAACAACGCGATCCGCTGGATCAGGTCGGGTGCCGACGGGCTGGCGAGTTCGGCAGCGGCCGAAGGGGTCGCCGCGCGCTGGTCGGCCGCGAGATCGGCCAGGGTGACATCGATCTCATGCCCGATGCCGGTGACGACGGGCTGCGGTGTCGACCGGATCGCGCGGACCACCCGCTCGTCGTTGAAGGCCATCAGGTCCTCGGCCGAGCCACCGCCGCGGGCCAGGATCAACAGGTCGCATTCGCCTCGGGTCGCGGCGAGGGTCAAGGCCCTGACGATCGACTCGGCCGCGCCGTCGCCCTGCACCTGGACCGGATAGATGACGGCCGGCAGCGCGCGAAAGCGCCTCGCCAGCACCGTCAGGAGGTCGCGAATCGCGGCCCCGGATGGCGAGGTGATGAGCCCGATCTGGCGTGGGAAGGTCGGCAGCGGGCGTTTGGCGTCTTCGCGAAACAGGCCGTCGGCGGCGAGGCGCTGCTTCAACCTCTCGAGTTCGAGCCACCAGGCCCCGTCGCCGGTCGGTTCCATGTGCTCGACGAGCAGTTGGAACTCGCCACGCGCGTCGTACAGGGTCACGCGCGCCCGAATCAACACCTGTTGCCCGTTGGCTGGGCGAAATCGCAGCAACAATCGCCTCGGCCGAAACATCGCGGCGCGCACCTGGGCGTGGGCGTCCTTGAGCACGAAATACAGATGCCCGGAAGCCGGCTGTGCCAGGCTGGAAAGCTCTCCTTGCAGCCATAGCGACGGAAAGCTCCCTTCGAGGACCGCCTTGGTTTCGCGGTTCAGCCGGGAGACGGTCCAGACGTCGCGGGTGGGCGCCAGGCTGGGGTCGTGGGCGAGGGGACGAGGCATCGAGCGTTCTGGTGTGGAGGCTGGGTCCATGCCTCGGCATGATAGGGGGTGGCGGCGCTCGCGGCGAGGGGTGGTGCGATGGGCTCCACTTTTTGGTTTATCTTTGCGCGATGCTGAACTATATTTAACGGTTATTTTCCCTCCGACTGGAGGCCGCTATGCGCCTGATCCAGGAAGCTCTGACCTTCGATGATGTCCTGCTGATCCCCGCCCATTCCCAGGTTCTGCCGAAAGACACGGATCTGACGACGCGCCTGACGCGCGCGATCGAGCTGAAGATCCCATTGGTTTCAGCGGCGATGGACACGGTCACCGAAGCGCGCTTGGCGATCGCGCTCGCCCTGGAAGGCGGCATCGGCATCGTCCACAAGAACATGAGCGCGGAACGCCAGGCGCGTGAGGTCCTGGCCGTCAAGAAGTACGAAAGCGGCATCATCCGCGATCCGGTCACGGTTCACCCTGGGGTCAGCGTCGGCGAGGTGATGCAGATCACGCGCGCGCACAACATCTCCGGGGTGCCGGTGACCGAAGGAGGGCAGCTGGTCGGGATCGTTACGGGTCGTGATCTGCGTTTCGAGACGCGCCTCGATGAACCCGTCACCAGCGTCATGACGCCGCGCGAACGCCTCGTCACGGTGCGCGAAGGGGCCAGCCGCGACGAAGTGCTCGGTTTGCTGCACCGGTTTCGGATCGAGAAGCTGCTGGTGGTCAATGACCGCTTCGAATTGCGCGGACTGATCACGGTCAAGGACATCCAGAAGGCCAAGGACTTTCCGAATGCGTCGCGCGATGCCCAGGAGCGCCTCCGGGTCGGTGCCGCCGTCGGTGTCGGTCGTGGCACCGATGAGCGGGTCGCGGCGCTGGTCGAGGCGGGCGTCGATGTGCTGGTCGTCGATACCGCGCATGGGCACGCGCAGGGTGTGCTCGATCGCGTCGCCTGGGTCAAGCGGCATTTCCCGGAGGTCGAGGTGGTCGGCGGCAATATCGCGACCTCCGCGGCGGCCCGTGCATTGGTCGACGCGGGGGCCGATGCGGTCAAGGTCGGTATCGGGCCTGGCTCGATCTGCACGACGCGCATCGTGGCCGGCGTCGGCGTGCCTCAGATCACGGCCGTGGCCAATGTCAGCGAGGCCTTGCAGGGTACTGGCGTGCCGGTGATCGCCGACGGTGGTCTCCGATATTCGGGCGACGTCGCGAAGGTCATCGCGGCGGGCGCACACTGCGTCATGATCGGTGGGCTCTTCGCCGGGACCGATGAGGCCCCTGGCGAGGTCGAGATCTATCAGGGCCGGTCCTACAAATCCTACCGTGGTATGGGGTCGCTTGGCGCGATGGGCGCCCAGGAGGGGTCGAGCGACCGCTATTTCCAGGAGCAGGCCGACAAGGAGAAGCTGGTTCCAGAGGGCATCGAGGGGCGGGTCGCCTACAAGGGCAGTGTGACCAATGTCATCCATCAGCTCGTAGGTGGTCTGCGCTCGAGCATGGGTTACACGGGATGCGCTAACATCGACGAGATGCGGACCAAACCCGAGTTCGTGCGCATCAGCGCGGCCGGTGTCCGGGAATCGCACGTCCATGACGTGCAGATCACGAAGGAAGCCCCAAACTACCGGATCGAGACATGAGCTCCATCGATATCCATGCCGATCGGATCCTGATCCTCGATTTCGGATCCCAGTACAGCCAGCTGATTGCCCGCCGTGTCCGCGAGGCCGGTGTTTACTGCGAGCTGCACGCGCACGATCTGGCCCCCGAAACGATCCGCGGCTTTGCCCCCCGCGGGGTGATTCTGTCGGGCAGCCATCGTTCGGTGAGCGAAGAGGACGCCCCGATGGTCGACCCCGAGGTGTTTTCCCTCGGGGTACCGGTCCTCGGACTGTGCTATGGGATGCAGGTGATGGCCGCTCAGCTCGGTGGCCAGGTGAGCGCCGCGGACCACAAGGAGTACGGGTACGCACAGGTCCGCGCCCGCGGCCACTCGCGCCTGTTGCGCGACATCGAGGATCACGCGAGTCCGGAAGGCTACGGATTGCTCGACGTCTGGATGAGCCACGGCGATTGCGTCACGGATCTGCCGACCGGGTTTCAGGTCATCGGCGAGACCGACAATGCGCCCTATGCCGGCATCGCGGACGAGGCCCGGGGTCTGTATGGCCTCCAGTTTCATCCCGAGGTCACCCACACTCGTCAGGGGCAGCGAATCCTGGACCGTTTCGTACACGAGATCTGCGGCTGTGGGAGGGCCTGGACGCCGGGCAACATCATCGCCGAACGCCTCGAGCAGGTGCGGCAATCGGTCGGTGCCGAGCAGGTTCTGCTCGGCTTGTCCGGCGGGGTCGATTCGGCCGTGGTCGCGGCGTTGTTGCACAAAGCGATCGGCGCGCAACTGGTTTGCGTCTTCGTCGATAACGGCCTGTTGCGGCTCGACGAGGCCGATCAGGTGATGCGGACCTTCGCGCGTCACATGGGCGTCAGGGTGATCCGTGTCGATGCCGAACGCCGCTTTCTCGAGCGACTGCATGGCGTCGAGGATCCGGAGCAGAAACGCAAGGTCATCGGCAATACCTTCATCGACATCTTCGACGACGAAGCGAGCAAGCTCGAGGGCGTCAAGTGGTTGGCCCAGGGGACCATCTACCCCGATGTCATCGAATCGGCCGGCGCCAGGACCGGCAAGGCGCGCGTCATCAAGTCCCACCACAATGTCGCCGGGTTGCCGGAACAGATGAACCTCAAGCTCCTCGAGCCACTTCGCGATCTCTTCAAGGACGAGGTTCGCCAGATCGGCATCGAGTTGGGTCTGCCATCGGAGATGGTCTACCGCCACCCGTTTCCCGGTCCCGGGCTCGGTGTGCGGATCCTCGGCGAGGTGACCAAGGCCGCCGCCGACACGCTGCGCCAAGCCGACCAGATCTTCATCGAGGAATTGCGCCGCGCCGATCTGTACGATCAGGTCTCGCAGGCCTTCGCCGTCTACTTGCCGGTGCGCTCGGTCGGCGTGGTTGGCGATAACCGCCAGTACGAGCCCGTGATCGCGTTGCGTGCCGTCGAAACGATCGATTTCATGACCGCCCGTTGGGCCCATCTGCCCTACGATTTCCTCGATCTCGTCTGTCGGCGCATCGTCAATGAGGTCAAGGGCATCTCCCGCGTCGTCTACGACATCACCGGCAAACCGCCGGGGACGATCGAGTGGGAGTGAATTTACGTCCTTCGAACACTATCGCCAGCTATCGAGAAATCGTCGTAACGTTTTGATTATTTGAGCAAATACGTCACAGCGTCTATCGGTGGCTATCGCCGACCAGCAAAACAGGTTGACGGTAGGGCTGACGGTAAGAATCGAGGCCGGATTAAGACATTCTCGTTCACTATTCAGACTTTTACCGTCTTTGACGGCAAAAGTTTTCTCGGGAAAGCTTGTTTTATGCGGCTTTCCGGGCATCAACAGGTCTCCAGGTCCTTGACGGTAAAACCTGACGGTAAAGCCGTCAAAAGCCGGAGGAAACCTCGATGCTTACTGACACTGCACTACGACATCTGAAACGTAAGTCCAAGATTTATAAGGTTTCTGACCGCGATGGCCTGTATGTGACGGTATCGCCCAGCGGTACCGTCACCTTCCGCTACGACTACCGTCTCCACGGCCGCCGGGAGACGTTGACCATCGGACGCTACGGCCCAGGCGGTATCTCACTGGCGATGGCGCGGGAACTGCTCCTGGAGGCGCGCAAATCCGTTCAGGCGGGCATTTCCCCTGCGCTTGAGAAGCAGCGCGAGAAGCGGCGGGTGGTCGCCATCCAGACCTTTGGTATGGCGATGGAGGCATGGCTGACCAATGCAAGGTTGGCAGAGAGCACTCGGGCTGCGCGCAAGCACATCATCGATCGGGACATCCTGCCGGTTTTCCAGAATCGCCTGCTGACCGAAATCCATGCTGAAGACCTGCGGGCCTTGTGCAACAAGGTCAAGGAACGCGGTGCGCCAGCCACCGCAGTTCAGATTCGGGACATCGTGAAGCAGGTCTATGTCTACGCCATTGCCCACGGCGAGAAGGTGGAGAACCCTGCGGACAGCGTGCGAGCGTCTTCGATCGCCACCTTCGTGCCGAAGGATCGTGCCTTGTCGCCGCTGGAAATCCGGCTGATGGTGCAGCAGTTGGAGTCGGTAGCAACCTATCCGACGATCAAGGTGGCACTGCGCCTGATCCCGCTGACGCTGGTACGCAAGAGCGAACTGATCCACGCCACTTGGGATGAGGTTGATTTCGAGCGTGCGACCTGGACGATCCCGAAACAGTGGATGAAGGGACGCAATCCGCACGTGGTCTATCTGTCACGCCAGGCGCTCGACATCTTCGTCCAATTCCACGCATGTGCGGCGGGCTCGCAATTCGTTTTCCCGTCTCGTTACGATCCAAGACGCTGCATGTCCAATGCGACCCTGAATCGGGTCACCCGGCTTATCGTAGAGGCTGCAAAATCCAAAGGGCTGCCGCTTGACCCATTCACCGTCCATGACCTGCGCCGCACCGGCTCGACGCTGCTGAACGAAATCGGCTTCAACCGTGACTGGATCGAAAAATGCCTGGCGCACGAGGACGGGCGTTCCTCGCGCTCGGTCTACAACAAAGCCGAGTACGCGGAGCAGCGGCGCCACATGCTGCAAGAGTGGGCGAACCTGGTAGAAGCCTGGGGAGGCGGGCAGACCTACGTGCCGAAGCTGGTGCCGAAGAACGTGGTCGTGCCGGCGCTGAGCGCGCTCGGTTAGCAGGGCGGAAAGGTTGTCACTTGGCAACCCTGCCGGTCATCCCCATACTGGAGATCACTGATGGCCCGTCCCCCTCATCCGAAGAAAGAGGTCGAGGAAGCTCTCAGGCACGCCGAAGGGCAGGGCTGGCGCGTCGAAGTCGGCGGCAGCCATGCCTGGGGGCGGATTTACTGCCCATACAACGACGTCGCAAGCAGAAAGAGGCTGACGATGGTGCCAAGGAGTAGCGCGATGGAATACACCTTCACCTTGAAGTACCAGCTTGCCGACGACGATGGCGACTCGGATGCACTGGTCGAGCGTCTGGGTGAAGCCGGCTGTGATGATGCCTTGGTCGGCATCGGCCAGCCTGGCCGCCTGGCGCTGGAGTTCACCCGCGAGGCGACCAATGCGGATGAAGCCGTGCGTAGCGCGCTGGCCGACGTGCGCCGCGCTGTGCCATCGGCCCGGCTGATCGAAGTGGCGCCGGATCTGGTTGGACTGACCGACGTGGCGGAGATCGTCGGCGTATCGCGGCAGAACATGCGCAAGCTGATGCTAGCCCATCCGGGCAGCTTCCCGGCGCCGGTGCATGAAGGCAGTGCGTCGATCTGGCATCTGGCGGATGTGCTGGCATGGTTGGAGGCTAAAGGCAGCTATGCGCTAGCCAAGGACGTGCTGGATGTAGCGCGGGTGGCCTTGCAGGTCAACGTGGCGAAGGAGGGCCGGCGGCTGCCGCGCTCGGCATCCAAGGAGCTGAAAGCCTTGGTTGGTTGAGAGCCCTTGCCTGGCTTCATGCCTCGCTCGAACCCGCCCGAACAGGGCGGGTTTTTCGTAGATGGACATCCGGCTTGGAGGTCTGGTCGCGAGGCGCTTGCTTTCGTTCTTCCACCCACGCTTCCACTTCGGCCAAGTCCCACACTACGCAGCGCGGCGTCAGGTTGAAGCGGCGTGGGAACTCGCCACGGCGCTCCAATTCATAGATCGTCGTTTCAGCTAGGGGGACGATCTGCTGCAGTTCATAGCGGCGAATGGTGCGCCGGAAGGGAAGGGGACTGCGCTGCGGAAACTGCGGCAGCGACTCGTAGGCTTCCGTTCCCGGCAATGGAAGGGGCTTGCCGACGTCGATGTCGGCAGTGTTGGATGCTTGCGATAGCTGTTTCACCTCGTGCTCCATGAGTAACCGGTAACCGGCTGGCGTTCTTCTCCGCCCGCGCGCGATGCGGACAATGGCTCCTGTCATCGATCACGACAGGAGGCCACGATGGCCACGACGAAGACGGGGGTGCGGCGCAGCCGCGCGGAATGGCAGGCCCTTCTTGAGCGCGCCGAGCGCAGCCGGCTGAGCACGGTGGCGTTTTGCGCGGCCGAGGGGATCAGCACCGCCAGCTTCTATCTGTGGCGCAAGCGCTTGGGCGCGAGCAACCCGCCGCAGGGCGATGTCGGCGAGGAGGCGCCTGAGTTTCTCGATCTTGGCCTGGGATCGGGGGTTCAGGCGAGTGGGGAGGCCGCTTTCATCTTAAAAAGATGGCATGCGATGTAGAAGCAACAGATGTATCTCCCGCTTAAAGCTTCCTAATCTCAGCCAAGTCATCCTCCGTTTTGCGCAGAATGAGTTGGAAACACGCATCGCACACGCGCCGGTCGGTCGAATACGCTTGTCCAAGTTTGGGGATCTCGATGCAGTTCGTTCCCATAGTAAGGTCATCGTGGCAGCGGTAGCACTTACTGAGTCGTTTAACAGGCGCCCGCTTGGGGCGACCGTTGGTCCCTCCGATCAGAGAAGGCGTCGGCCCTCTAGGACTCGATTTTTTCATACACAGCCTTCGCCTTGCGCACGCGCCTCACGAGTACCTGCAACAGGTCATCCAGATTATCGAGAACGGAACGGAATTCCTCAGTTGTCGCCTGCTGCCTTTCTTTTCCCAAGCGCTTTTCCATCTCTTTGTTCACCATCATCAGCGCGCAGATGTAATTATTTTTTCCGGTGAGCTTCAACGTCTTGTATTTATAGACCATTTCGTTGCCGGTCTGCTTGAGTTCAACATGGTTCAGCAGCACGTTTGCCAAGCGCTTGGCCTGCTCCTGCATCCGTTTCCTGGCCTCTTCCCACTCCCGCTGCGGCTGAACCATGAAAGGTGCAGTGGGCGAGTTCTTGCGCACGGGAGATTGCTGTGCAAGTCGAACCATCTCCTCAGCCTTGCTGTCGTCGAGACCTAGGAGCTTTAAACGTTCGCGGAGGTCCGCAACGATCTGCGTGTCCTCAACCGACGTGAAGTCCTCTTCCCACAAGGAATCCACGACCTCGCCATGAACAACGACCTGATCGCCCGCGCGGAGCCGCGTGGTACCGTCGAGCACGGCCTGTGGCACCTCAGGTTCATCGCCGCCAATAACCTTGTCCCAGAACGCTTGGTCATCGCTCTCGAATTGCTTGAACTCCTTCAAGCGCGCATCGAGGTTCATGCCCAGATGAGTGACTATATGGCCGATGTTGTCAGGATGCCCCGGATCGTTCTGGACCACGACTCGCATGATGCGCCCGACAAATTGGATGTAGGGGGCTAGCGATCGAAACGGACGAAAAATCGCCGCTACGCTCAATTTCGGATGGTCGAATCCTTCGCCCAGCATCTGTACCTGGATGATGCAATCGAGTGAACCGTTGCGCAGTGCGGCAAGAATGGCCGACTGCTCATTCTCCGTCTGTTTGCTATGGATAACATCGGCATTGAAGCCGCGTTCCTGGTACAGAGAACGTATCTCCCGCGCGTGGTTGATGGAGCATGCGACTGCGATTAACTGGTGCTGCGTTCCGCTTTGGCGGAGTTCCTCAAGCTTTTGCAGGCTGCTGTCGACGATGTACTTGTTGCACAGCCTAGCAAGCGCAACGCCGCGGCTGAACCATTCCTCTTCCTTCAGCTTCAGCACTTCTTCCAATGTGTACGTCTTCCCGTCAGCATCGGAAAATCCGAGTTCAATGGTCGAGGGGGCGACGTAGCTCGCCTTCAGGCGCTTGATATAACCTTTCAGCGTGGCGTTCCTGAATGGGTACCGGAACACCAATTCGCCATCGAGTTCCTGGCGGTCACTCCGGAATGGGGTTGCTGTCAGAAGGATGACCTTGGCCTTCGGGAAACGCTCGATGACTTTCTGCCAACTGGCGGCCGCACTGTGGTGAGCTTCATCGACGATGATCATGTCGAAAAAGTCATCAGGGAACTGGGTCAACCATTTGTCCACGTTGGTCGCAAGTTGGTGGACGTTCGTAATGACGATATGGGACTTCGCCGCGATCGAAAGGTTGCCGCTGTCGAGCGTACAGGCGAGTGGTCCAGACAGCATCTGATCAGTGCTTAGTACGCCAGATTTCCGCCAGAAGCATTTCTGACGGTTGGTGATGTCCATCGCCTCGTAGAGGCCGTCCTTAATGGTGAGGTTTGGCGCGATGACGATGACCCTGCCTTCCGAAATTCCGAACGGAAGCAAGGATGCCAAGCCGGTCTTGCCGCACCCGACGGGAATCTGGAGGATTGCCTTGTTCTTGCCTGCGCGGAAGAACTCGTAGGTGCGCAAGTAACCCTCGCGTTGCGGGTCGCGAAGATGGTCGTTCCCGTCGATCTTGAAATCAGCGTCGAGAAAATACGACTGAAGAGGGCGGGCGGTGCGCACCCATTGGTCGAGCCCGCTTTTCTCGAAAATCCATTTCTTGCCGATCTTCCGCGCCGGAATTCGGCCTTCGCGCGCCATCGCATACAGCGCCGTTTTGCCCATTCCCAAGTAGGTCGCGGTCTCTTCGAGGGAGAGCCATCCGTCTGAATCAGTCATGTCATATCCATCATTTGATGCCAAATGATAGCAAATGATAGATAGTGATAGATAGAGAGGCAAGAGCCAGCGTCGATGCGCTGTTCTGCAATCGTCAACCGTTCGATCCAGCACATGCTGGAAGCCTTCATGGCGGGGGAAGAGGACTTCAGGTGGGACAGAAGGGGCCGGCAATCGGGCGCTTCTGGCGGTGGGAGTGATGGAAGGTGGTAGGGAAGTTTTGGATAAGAATTTTCTGTCGTAGTATGGCTACGACTGATTTAATTATATTAAATTGTCTTTTACTTAGAAAAGTTGTATAAATCGTAGTATGGCTGCGACTGGAACAAGCAAACTAAAGGTGCTCTACGCTCGGTTGGCGCCGGGGACGCCGCTGATCTCGGAGGACCTGGCAGCGTTGGGCATCTCCGCAGACCTGGCCGTTCACTACGTCCGGGCAGGCTGGCTCACGCGCCTGGCGCGCGGCGTGTACTGCCGCCCGAATGACACCCTGGCCCTGCATCCCAGCCTGCTACTGTTGCAACGCAGGTTCAACGGTCTGCATGTGGGCGGCAAGTCAGCGCTCGACTGGTACGGCCTGCGCCAGTACGTGTCGCAGCAACCTGTGCTGCACCTTTATGGCTGGACGGCCGGACGCCTGCCAGGGTGGTTCACCGAGCGTTTTCCGGCCGAGTACCACCGCAAGCGCTTGTTCGATGAGCAGCCGGACGCCTTGCTACACGTTGATGCCTTCGAGAAGCGTAGTGGGGCGCCGCAGGTTTCGGCGCCGGAGCGCGCGCTGCTGGAGCTGTTGAGTGAAGTCGGTGTACGCCAGCCCTTGCAGGAAGCACGCGAACTTGTCGAGGGAGCCTATAGCCTGCGCGCCGACGTGCTGCGCGAGCTGTTGCAGCACTGCACGAGCGTGAAGACCGTGCGGCTGTGCCTACAACTTGGCCGCGAGGCGTCGTTGCCTTGGGCGGCCAAGCTCGACCCGGCCACGCTGCCGACGGGCAGTGATCGACCCTGGGTGTCCCGATCGGCCGACGGCCTCTTGGTGCTCAAGCCATGAATCCGGTCTATCTCGAAACCGCGCGCCTGCTGACGCAGGTCGCGCCGTTGGTGTTCGTGGATGACACCTTTGCCCTGAAGGGCGGCACTGCGATCAATCTGTTCGTGCGCGACATGCCGCGTCTGTCGGTCGATCTGGATTTGGTCTTTCCCGATCACACGCTGCCGCGCGACGAGGCGCTGGCGCGCATCAACGAGGCTATCCGACAGGCAGCCGAGCGGCTGAAGAAGCGAGGATTCCAGACGCATACGCCTGCTGCGGCAGCGGGGGAGACCAAGCTGCTGGTGCGGCGCGGCTCGATTCAGGTCAAGGTCGAAGTCAACTTCGTCATGCGCGGGACCGTACAGCCAGTGCGCCTCGCTTCGCTCACGCCGGTTGCCCGTGACGTGTTGATGGCCGATCTGGAGATTCCGGTGGTATCGCTGGAGGACATGTACAGCGGCAAGCTGGTGGCGGCACTGGATCGGCAGCATCCGCGCGACCTGTTCGACGTGATGCAGCTCTTCGCGCACGAGGGCATCACGCCCGGCATCCGGCGCGCGTTCGTGGTCTACCTGGCCAGCAGCAATCGGCCAATCCATGAGGTGTTGTTCACGCCGCTGCGGGACATCCGGCACGACTACGAGCACAACTTCCAAGGCATGACGGCTGAGTCGGTGCCGCTCGATGCGCTACTCGCCGCGCGAGAACGCATGGTGCGCGAACTCCAGCAGGGGCTGGATGACAACGAGCGACGCTTCCTGCTGTCGCTGGTCTCGGGTGCGCCCGACTGGCCGCTACTGGGAATCGCGCACCTCGAACATCTGCCTGGAATCCGCTGGAAGCTACACAACCTGGCGCAGTTGCAGCAGACCGATGCGAGGAAGTTCACTGAGCAAGCCGACCTACTCGGCAAGCAGCTATCTGCGTTATCCTAGAAGGCGATTGATGGTGGTGTCGCCAGAGTCGTCGTCTCGCAAATCGCTCATATCCCGCGCCAGCAAAAGGTATGCGCTTCTGACGGTAAGAGCGACGGTAAAGGCCCCATGTCGATCACAGCCAACCCTTTAACCACGCGGACTTGCGTGACCCGTTGATGATCGAGTGGGCATCGCCCTAGCGGGCGTGCCGGCCTGGCGGCAGGTCGAAGGCTGCGATTCGCTGGCCGACCTTTTGGAGGTGGTGCGGCCGGCTTGCGCTCCTCGGTCCGGAATAGCCACTCCGTGGCGAGCGCGGACGAACTGGATGTCTTGCGTTCGAGCATCGGCAGGGCGCGATCGAGCGTATCAGGCGGCGCCGGCCTTGGGCCGCTTCCAGGTATAGATGGCGGTCACCGCGTAATTCCAGACCGCGCCGACCAGGATCCCGGCGATCGCTGACAGGACCCAGTAGGATTCCGCCTGGAACAGATAGGTCGCGATGCCGACGTTGGCCAGCGCGCCCACGCTGCACGCCAGGACGAACGACAGCCAGCCCCAGATCAGCGCCCGACCGCGCAGGCGCATGTCCCGGTAGGTCAGGATGTTGTTGAGGAAGAAGTTGCTGGTCATGGCCACCAGGGTCGCAACGGCCTGTCCGACGAGGAAGCTGACGCCGAGCCCCTTGAAGAGGAGCCACAGCACTAGAAGGTGTACGCCGACGCCGACGCCGCCGATCAGCGAAAAGGCGATGAAGCGCAGCGGGATCAAGGGGCCGAGCAGCTTCTGGATCAGCATCAACAGATATTCCCACAGGACGGCGTTGTCGAGTTTGCTCGCACCGGCCTGGCGCACGCGGAACTCGTAGGGCAGTTCGCGGAAGCGCAGCGGCGGTTCGCCAGAGGCGAAGAGATCGAGCAGGATCTTGAAGCCGACGCCGCTGAGGCGGCGGACCCGGCGGCGAAAGACCTCAGCGCGGACCATGAAGAAACCGCTCATCGGATCTTTGATGTCGGCCTTGATCAGGCGGCGGCCGAGGTTGCCGGCGAAGCGGCTCATCGAGCGGCGGCGCTCGTCCCAGCCGCCGAGCCCACCGCCGGCGACATAGCGACTGCCGATGACGATGTCGAGATCCTCGCTGCGCAGGGCCGCGAGCATGTCCGGCAGCAGGGTCTCGTCGTGTTGCAGATCGGCATCCATCACCGCGAGATAGGGCGCGCTCGACGCGAGCAGGCCCTCGATGCAGGCCGACGACAGCCCGCGTCGTCCGATCCGCTGCAGCACCCGCACCCGCCGATCGGCGGCCGCGAGGGTCCGCGCCCGGTCGGCAGTGCCATCCGGCGAGTCATCGTCGACGATGATCAGTTCCCATGCGAGGCCGCTCAGCGTCCGTTCGACGCGCCCGACCAGATCGGCGAGGTTGTCGGCCTCGTTGTAAGTCGGAACGATCACGGATAAGAGCGGTGGCGGGCACGGGGTCGACGGCATGGACATGGCAGGTCGGTCACTCACGGCGAATAGGTTCGAGGCCCGATCAAAATCGGAGCGGGGATCGGGTATTGTAGGGCGCCTTTCGCCATCGGTTCTGGGAAACCTCATGGAAGCAGTACAACGTCCTCGTCGGTCGCCGCACTGGGCCCTCTGGTTGATCCTGGTCGTGGTCGGGATCACGCTGTGGCGAATCCTCGCCGCGTGGCTGATGCCGGTGACGCAGGACGAGGCCTATTACTTCGACTGGGCGCGCCATCTCGCATGGGGCTACTTCGACCACCCGCCCGGCGTCGCACTGTTGGGGCTCGGCATTTGGTTGGAGCCCGGCTCGACCCTCGCCGGCCGCCTCGGTAACCTGATCGCGGCGACGGCGACGCTTTTCGTGCTGCTGTCCTTCTACCGCAACGCCGGCCTGGCGTCGGCGCAGGATCGGCTGTTGGCGCTCGTGCTCGCGGTCGCGACGATCCCGGGGCTCGCGGTCGGCGTCTTGACGACGCCCGACAGCGTGCTGGCGCTGGCCTGGGCGCTGGCGCTGCACGAGGCCCTCGCGGCGCTGCAGCGGGATCGGCGACGCTGGGTCGCGGTCGGCGTCGTCGTCGGGCTCGGTCTGCTCGGGAAATACACGATGGTGCTGATCGGCCCCGTTCTGTTGTGGGCGCTGCTTCGTGCCGATCCCGGCGCATTGCGCACGCGCTGGCCCTACCTCGGCGCGCTGGCCGCGCTGCTGGTGTTCCTGCCGCACCTGATCTGGAACGCGCAGCATGATTGGCTGACGATGCGCTTCCAGTTCGGTCACGGCTTCGCGCTCGATACCGGGGCGGCCGTCGACACCGCCCTGCCGGAGCCACTCGCCGCCGCGGCGACACCGGTGCCGGTGGCCTCGCCGGGCTGGGGCGGCCTGCTCGGCTACGCCGGCCAACAGATCGCGTTGCTGGGTGTGTTCGCGCTGCCGTTGCTCGCGGCCCTGTTCGGTCGTGGCGCCTGGCGACGTATCCGCGCGGACCTTGGCGCGCACCTGGATCCCAAGGCTCGGCCGCTGCTCCATGCCGGCACCCTGGTGCCGCTCGCCTTCTTCGCCGTCGCCGCCTGGCGCAGCGAGGCCGAGGCCAACTGGCCCGTGGTCTATCTGTTGGCCGCAGCGCCGCTGCTGGCGCTCGCCGCCCGGCCGCTGTGGCGCTGGCTGATGGCGGCGGCCGCAATCAATGTGCTGCTCGTGAGCCTCTACGTGGTCCATGGGGCCACCGCGGCGCTCCCGCTCCCGGACAGCGGACAGCGGATCCTGCGCGAGACCTATGGCTTCCGCGAACTGGCCGAACTCGCAGCGCGCCTCGATGGCCCGGTCTTCACGGATCGCTATCAGGCCACCGCCATGCTGCGTTTCTACGCACCGCCGCTCGGCGTCGGTCAATGGCCTGGCCTGACCCGGCCGTCGGAGTATCTGCGCGGCTCGTTCGCGAACGGAGACGCCGCAAAACGGATCGAGGAGGCTAGCGGCTTCTGGTTGATCGCCCGCAGCCCCGGGCACGAGTTGCCGGGATTCCGGCTCGCCGAGGCGCGAACCCTCTTCATCTGCCAAGGCGAGGGCGTCATCGAAGCCGCTGACCCGCCCTGCGCCCAGCCGCTTAGGGTCTGGCGCTTGTATCGTTACCAACCGGAATCGATCGGCGGGTAGGTGCTCGGCCGTGCCGAGCCCGCTGGGCGTCTCTCGGCGTTGTAGCTCAGCGCAGAAGCTGTGGCGGATAGGACGGCGGCAGACGTGTGAATGAAAGATAAGTTGCTGATCTTTCGAATTGGCGGAGAGGGAGGGATTCGAACCCTCGATGGGCTATTAACCCATACACACTTTCCAGGCGTGCTCCTTAAGCCACTCGGACACCTCTCCGGTTGAGTGCGGCGCCAGCGGAAGAACGCTGGCACGGCGACAGCGAAGGATAGCGCATCACCTGTGGTCGCGCAAAGTGCGCCCTCGACATGGCTCACGCAGTCCGTGGGCCAATTGGCCTTCACGGCGCCCCCGGGCGTCTTCCGCCAATGCCCCGCTGGTGCCGACTGGCGTTAAACGCCACTGGGTGCGTCAGGTCGACTGACGCGCGATGACGCGGATGCAGCGATGCGGCGGATCGCGATACCCGACCGAACGGGCTGGCGCGCAGTCCGAGATGTCGTGTGCGTCTCATCGGCCGATCCACGAGCCAACCCCCGAGGATGCCTGGGTCGACGCAACGAGTCGGGGCGCCGCTCGACCCGCCCGTCGAATATGCGCTGCGCGGGATCTGTTGTGATGCCCGAACAGCGTACGATCTTTCCACTTATAATATTCTGGTCCGCTGTTGCACGGAGCATTCAACCTCGACCAGGTGGACCATCGAAACCCAGTTCAAAAGTTGGACTCCGTGTATGATTGAGCCCATCCCGACCTTGCAAGGCTTAGGCCGTCGGCCGCCGGTTGCCCTCCACCCGGGGGTGCCCCAGCTCGACGCGTTGCAGATCCTGACTCGCCATCACGCCAGCGGCGGTCTCGTCGGTGACGCCGATGAGTTGGTTGGCGTGGTCACTGTCCGGCAACTCGTGTATGCCGCGCAGGCCGTCGATTGGCGGCACCAACCGATTGGCCGGATCATCGAGCATGCGCCGATGCGGTTCGCGAGCGCGATGACGTGGCGCGAGGCCGGTCGAGTGCTATCGAAGCAACCCCGCGAACAGATCCTGATCGTCGATCCCCCCGGTAGGCCGGCCGCGTTGGTTGGCCTGCGTGATCTGTTGTGCCGGCTCTACCTGAGTTCCGAGAGCACCGAGCGGCCGGCGATCGAGATCCTCGAGGCCAACCCCCCGATCCTGCCGGGTCGAACCCCGGCGAGCGAGGCCCTCGCTGCGATGGCCGAGGCCGACACCAACTGCGTGCTCATCGGTTCGAAAAGGCGAATCGACGGACTCGTCACGCTGAGCGATCTGAGGCCGTTGTTGTTGTCTGGTGGCGACCTGCGCCGATCCGATCTGATCTCGCTGCGACACGGCTCGACCCTCGATCAACCCGTCGACCTGACATTGAGCGCGGCCCTGCACCATTTGCGCCGCTCCGGATCGGGCGAGTTGCTGATCTCGGATCCTGCCGGTCGGCCGCTCGGGCGCATCACGCGGTTGGGCATGCTGCGCTTTCTGCTTGGCGAGGCAGGCCGTGCCGATGACGCCCTGGTGCCGCCTTCGGCCTCTTGCCGAACCTTTTGGGTCTGTCCAACGGTCCGCGAAGTTCGCGATCCGGCGACGAGCGAGGTCACGCTCGAACCGGCGATCGAGGCGCTGGTGTACAGCGAGGCACGGTTCCGGGCGATCTTCGAGCAGGCCCCGCTCGGCATGGCCTTGCTGGACCACGATGGCCGCATCCTGCTGACGAACCCGAGTTTCGCGGGCCTCCTCGGTCAAAGCCCCGATGCCTTGCACCGATCCCGGCTGCTCGACTGGGTCGCCATCGATGACCAGGCCGCGTCTGCCGATCTGCTGCGCAGGCCTTTCGACGTCGGATCTTCCGGCCAGCGGTACCGAATGCGCATGGCGACCCGCGACGGCGCCTGGCGGGCGTGCGACCTGGTCCTCGCCCCGGTACCGAAGCTGACCGGCGAGGTCGTCGCCGCGGTCGCGATGGTGAGCGACGTCTCCGAGCATCGTGCCGCACTGCAACGTCTGCGTCAGGCCGAGGCCGTATTCGAAGCGACGCATGAAGGTATCCTGATCACCGATGCCGAGTGTCGGATCGTCGCCGTCAACCGGGCCTTTTGCGAGATTACCGGCTACCCCGAAAAGGAGGTGCTCGGTCGTAACCCGCGGTTCCTCCAATCCGGAGAGCACGATGCTGCCTTCTACCAGCGGATGTGGCACGCCATCGAAACCTTTGGCGAGTGGGACGGCGAGATCTGGAATCGGCGCCGCGATGGCGAGATCTATCCCCAATGGCTGAAGATCCGCCGCATCGACAGCGAGTTGGGCGGACCAGCGACCTATGTCGCCTTGTTCGCCGAGTTGAGCTCGGCCCAGGACGCGCAGGCGGCCGACTATCGGGCGCACCACGACGCTTTGACCGGGTTGCCGAATCGGCTGCTGTTCGAGGCCCGATTGGAGCATGGGCTGAATCGCATCGCACGTGAACGGCGACGTTTGGCCGTATTGATCCTCAACATCGACCGTTTCAGCCACGTGAACGACTGCCTGGGGTATCACCTCGGCGATGATCTGCTGCGCGAGATGGCCGACCGCTTGCGGGCCGTCTTACCGGAGCGAACCCGCGCGGCATGCCGCCGTGGTGGGGAATTCGTGTTCCTGTGCGAGGATCTTCAATCGACCGAAGAACCTGGTTTCCTGGCCGCGGAACTGATCCGCGCCCTCAAGACCCCCTTTTTCATTGGTGGTCATAACCTTTTCGTCACTGCCAGCATCGGCATCAGCCTGTTTCCCGAAAACGGCGACACCGTGCTCCATCTGTGCCGAACCGCCGAGGCCGCGCTTGACCAGGTCAAGGAAGCTGGTGGTAACCATTACCAGTTCTACACTCCAGGCCTGACGCATCTTGCTCTGGAGCGCTTGACCCTCGAGGCCTTGCTGCGCGATGCCCTCGCTAAAGACGAGTTCAGGCTCCATTACCAACCGCAGGTCGATATGGAGACCGGGTTGTGGCTCGGCGCTGAGGCGCTGATCCGCTGGCACCAACCGGATTTGGGGTTGGTCGCACCCAATCGTTTCATCCGGCTGGCCGAGGAAAGCGGTCTCATGGTGCCTCTCGGTCGCTGGGTGATCGACACCGCCTGCGCGCAGGCGCGGACCTGGCTTGACGCCGGATTCGAACCGGGATTCATCGCCGTCAACCTGTCTCCCGCCCAATTGCTGCAAGACGACCTCGTCGCGACCGTCACCAAGGCCCTGGCCGCAAGCCGGTTACCACCGGATCGATTGGAACTCGAGATCACCGAGAATCTGCTGCTCGATCACCGATTCGAGGTCCAGCGCACATTGGAGGCATTGGGCGCGCTCGGTGTGCGCATCGCGATAGACGATTTCGGGACCGGTTTTTCGTCCTTGACCTACCTCAAGCGCCTGCCGATCCGGAGTCTCAAGATCGACCAGTCGTTCATCCGGCACCTGCCCGACGCCGAGGAGGATCTCGCGATCGTCCAGGCGACGATCGCCGTTGCCCAGGCGCTCGGGCTCGACGCGGTAGCCGAAGGGGTCGCCAGAGAGGACCAGCGCCTACTGCTCCTGACGGCCGGCTGTCTCCGCGGCCAGGGAAGCCGCTTCGCGGCTGCGCGGCCGGCGCGGTCACTGACGCCGGGCGGTCGCTTCCTATGACCCATCGACCGCGCCCCTGCCGGCCCGCGGCTCGCTCTCGGCAAACGGGGGAGAGCGAACGGCCATCGCGGTATTGGTCCGACCATCGTCGCGGGGTCGAAGCACCGTTCATCACCAGGTGCTCGCCCGGCTCATCGGCGCGGTCGAGGAAACGGTCGAGCGGATGAAACAGCCGCAACGTGTCGAGCTCTTCAAACGTTTGCAGGCGGCCAACCCCGATCCGACCACGGAGCTCGAATATCATTCGCCTTTCGAGCTCTTGATCGCGGTCATGCTGTCCGCCCAAGCGACCGACAAGGCCGTGAATCGCGTGACCAGTCGCCTCTTCGTCGAGGCCAACACCCCCGCCGCGATCCTGGCTTTGGGCGAGACCGGCCTCAGCGACCGCATTCGCACCTTGGGCCTTTACAACAGCAAGGCGCGCCACATCATCGCCGCCTGCCAAATGCTGATCGAGCGGCACGATGGCGAGATCCCAGCCCATCGCGAGGCCCTGGAGGCCCTGCCTGGGGTGGGGCGGAAGACGGCCAATGTCGTCTTGAATACCGTTTTCGGGCAGCCAACGATCGCCGTGGACACCCATATCTTTCGCGTGGCCAACCGGACCGGTCTGGCCCCGGGCCGCACCCCTCTCGAGGTCGAGCGCGGGCTGCTGCGTCAAGTACCGGTCCCGTTCAGGCGCCATGCCCACCACTGGCTGGTTCTGCATGGTCGCTACGTCTGCACTGCGCGGCGACCAGGCTGCCCGAACTGCGCGATCGCCGATCTCTGCGAATACCCGATGAAAACACAGACCGGCGCTCGGCCGAGGCGCGAACGCCCCACGGCCGACGGTCGGCCTTGATCATGGTCGTTAGGCCATCGCCCAACTCCCGCGGCAGGGCCCATCCCACAGCACGAAATCTCTCGGCCGCAGGCAAGCCATCTGGCTTTCGGCGGTGTCTTTCACGCTAAACTGAGAAGGCGGCGCCCTCGATGGCGCGGCATCGTCTCAATCCGCTTGATGGCCGCCGCACCGTGGTGGCCCTTCGACACGAGGGACTTCGAGATATGGCAACCTGGGTCTTAGTCGCCGACAACAGCCGTGCCCGTTTCTTTTCAGCCGAGAAGCCGGCCAGTCCGCTGATCGAGTTCCGCGACCTTGCCCATCCAGAGGGTCGACTACACGAAGGCGACCTGGTCACGGATAAGGGCGGGCGTGACCGCAACCCGGCCAACGGTGTCTTGCACGGTTTGGAACCGGGCACGACCCGCAAGCAGGACGAAGCGGAACGGTTTTCCCAGATCGTCGGCGAGGAACTGGAGGCCGCGCGCTCGCGGGGTGAGCTGACCAAGCTCTACATCGTCGCCGCGCCGGCTTTCCTCGGCCTGCTACGTCGACAACAATCGAGTGCCTTGCGTCAGTTGATCGTGAGCGAGATCGACAAGAATCTGACTACCCAGGATTCGTCGTCGATACGCAGGCAACTGCCGGACTACCTGTAGCGTGCCGTTGGTCGGGCACCTCGAGTGTTTCGAGGTGCCCTCAAAAGTATCGCTCGGGAACGACGAGCCAACCTCAAGGCCCGTAACGCTCGGCCGCATCCGGCGAGACCGGCACGGCGACATCGCTCGCCGGCGCCGCCTCCCGCGCGTCCTCGACTGGCCGTTCGGGCTCGCCGGCGGCAGCCTCTGCCGGCTCATCCGTCACCCGGTCGGCTGGCTCGTCGCGCCCATTCTGGCGCACCCGGCCAGGCCCGTCACCGGATGTGGCGAAAGAGGCCGACTCGATGACCGGCGGTGCATCGACGGCGATGGCCGTGGTCGCGGGCTCGAGTTCGTCGACAGGTTGATCGCTCACCACGAGTTTGTCGGCGACCTCGGGTTCGCCGGCTACTGGTGGTTGATCGGTTACCGCCGGGCGCGGCTGGGCCGCCGGCGACAAGGTCGCATCGCTGCGCCCCGCTTCGCTTCTGCGATCGGCGACAGCGCGTGACGCCTGGGCGGCCTCGGCCCTTTCCATCTCGCGGGCCTCGGCTGCCGCGACCCTTTCGCGCTCGCGGGCCTCGGCGCGCACCTGCTCGGCGTAGTCTCCGTAGGATGGACCGCTACCCTCGATGATCACCGGCGTCCCATGGCTTACCTTGCGAAACACCACAGGAGCGAGCTTCTTGGGCAGCCGAATGCAGCCGTGCGAGGCTGGATGACCAGGACGCGGGATCGGACCGGCATGCAGACCGACCCCGTCATAGGTCAGGCGCAGGAAAAAGGGCATCTCGGCCCCCACGAAGCGGCCGCCGGCCGGGATCCGGTCGCGACCCTGTCGTGCGTTCGTCTTGACGACGCGGCCGGCCTTGTCGTAGATGGTCCCGTACAGGTTCGAACGCTTCTCCGCGGTGCGCTCCATGATCTCGAAACGGCCTGTGGGGGTCGGGTGGCTCGTGGTGCCGGTCGCCACCGTGGACCATCCGATCCGCGTGTCACCATCGTAAAAGATCGCCTTCTGCTCGTCGGTATTGATGACGATACGCGAAATGCGCCGGCCATCGCCCCCCCATTCGTAGAGAGGGGCTGGAGCGACGTCGGGCGGCGAGGCGGTCGGTGGAGGATCGGTGGACGCAGTCGATGCCGGATCAGCGGCCTCGCTGGACTCGGTGGCCGAACTCGATAACCCCTCGCCGGAACCCGGCCAGGGCAAGGACGCGCAGCCGCCGATCAACCCGGCCAGCAGCCCGATAACAACGGATCGCATTCCGACATGCGTGTGTAGAATATCGCTCATGGTGGCTCTCACCCTTCTGGCTCGCCCCGCGTCGCACGAAGAACACGGACCAGGCTTCCGCCCGTGGCGGGCCGTCCGTCGCGCGGGGCTGGGTTGGCTCGGCGTTCGGCTCTCGATGGCTGCATGATACCGTTAACGATGGCGTCTCTTACATCGACCTGGAAGACTGCGCCGGTGTTCCGTCGCAGGAGCGACCCTGGCATTTCATCTCCGACCATCGGGCGGTGGACGATCCTCGCGACGATCGTGCTCGTTGCCGCGGGGTGCGCGTCAGCCCCGAAACCGCCCCGTCAGATCGACGATGCCTGCGCGATCTTCGCTGAACAGCCACGGTGGTACCGGGCGGCGCGGCAAGCCGAACGGCGCTGGGGCACGCCGGTGCAGGTCCAATTGGCCATCATCCGCGCCGAATCGGGGTTTCGTCACAATGCTCGCCCACGGGCCACCCAGGGCCAATTGTTATCGACCGCTTACGGCTATCCGCAGGCCATCGATGGCACCTGGGACTGGTACCGCGAGCAGACCGGCAACCGCCGCGCCCGACGGACGAGTTTTGCCGATGCCGTCGATTTCATCGGCTGGTATACCGATGTCAGTCAACGTCAACTCGGCATTTCGAAATGGGATGCCCATAACCAGTACCTGGCCTACCATGAGGGCCACGGAGGCTTCCAGCGCGGCAGCTACCGCAACAAGGACTGGCTGCTGCGGACCGCTCGCCGCGTCGACCAATATGCGCACACCTATGGGGCTCAGCTTCGGCAATGCCGCCGCCGATGACCATGGCTCGACCGCACAGGGTGGCGGTCGTCCGGGGAAGCCCTTAACCATTCCGCGTGTCCCGTGCGGGGCAGGTGCCCGCGCTGACCTCTGGCCAGGACGGCCGATCGATCAGCATCTCCCGAGGCGCTGCGGAGGTCGCTCAC
The DNA here is from genome assembly GCF_041197575.1 of Thioalkalicoccus limnaeus. Taxonomy (NCBI): domain Bacteria; kingdom Pseudomonadati; phylum Pseudomonadota; class Gammaproteobacteria; order Chromatiales; family Chromatiaceae; genus Thioalkalicoccus; species Thioalkalicoccus limnaeus. Next base: position 254,418 of record NZ_JBDKXB010000002.1, read on the forward strand.
TCGGTCATCGTCTTTTCGATTGCCTTCAGGTCCATGGCCTCTAGGAACGCCTGAATCGGCGCCTTGTCCTTGAGACCGCTTCCTCGCAGCTCGACGAGGACTCGTCCGCCGAGCATCAGTTTCATGTCCCAATCCTGACTACCCTTCTCGTGCTCGAGGATTCCGCGGTAGCCTTGGGCCAGGAAACTGCTGGTGACGGGGGTGGCTTGCAGCAGCATCGGATTGGCGAACATCATGCCCATCATGCCGATCAGCGGCGAATCGGCCACGATGCTGATCTCGATCTCGGCCCCTTCTTCATCGTAATAGCGGCGACTCAGGTTGGTCCCCGTCAGCGCATTCAGAATGCCGAGGCTTTGCGATGCCGGTTCGTCGGCCTGCCATCCCGGCAATGGGTCGGGCAACAGCGTCCAGAGACGGGCCGTGATCTGCTCCTGGATCTTGGCGATCGCGAACTCGAGGGTCTGGACGGTCCCGCGCAGGTCCCCGGCGTCATAAGCCGAGCGGGCGGCATCGAGCTGACTGTGGATCGTATCGGCGGAGGCGGAGCCACCGCAGCCGAGCGCCGCCGCGATGGCGAGCGTCAGGCAAAGGCGTGCGCGTCTGATCATGATCAATCCCCTTTGCTGAAGGTAACGGCCTCGGCGCGTTGGCGGACCAAGCCAGTCTACTGCGGCGCGCGGGGCCGGCATCCCGGTCAGCATCCCGTGGACGCTTCCGGTCGATATGGCTGCGAGTCGAGGTCCGCTGCCGCGAGCAAGTCCGGGATATCGGCAGCCACGATTTCCAAGCCGTGACGCTCGCAGAAGCGGCGTTCCTTGTCGGTCGGTTCGCGGATCAAGGCCCAGCCGGCCGGGTGCCCGGCATCGTGAATCAGATCCGCTAGCACCATCCGCTCGGTGTCGCGAGTCAGGCGCAGACCCAGAAGCAGGTAACGGCGGCCTTGCCGGTAACTCTTGATCCGCCTCGGAATCGCGAAACCGCCCATCAACTCGGTGATGTAATCGACATAGTCCGCATCCGAAGCGACATAGCACGGATCTGGCCAGGGACTGCCCATCGGCTTGAGCAGGATCGGCCACTCGGCGGCCACGGCTTCTTGGTTCGTTTCCTGATAACGCGCACCGTCCCACCAATGCAGACGGAACCGCTCCGGACCGCCCCCCAGTCGCGCCACGCCACGCACCAAAAGATGACAGCGATCCGAGTAGGCCGCCTGAAGCTGGGTGTCGCGATTGATGTCGATGATATAGGGTACCCGCATACGAGCCAACCAGGCATGCAGCGGGGCCGGGGTCCAGGTGCGCCCTGCGTAGGTGTGGGTCAGAAAACGCACGACCGCACCCCGGCCACGTTTCAGTTCGACGTTCATCGCGGCCCGCGAGAACTCCCACATCAGCCGTGGCGCCATGGGCCGGCCATTGTTCATCGCCAGGATCAGGCTGTCGCTGTCGGCCGGGATGGGTTCGGCGGTGTTGACGTCAACGACACCCGACAAGGCTCCTGGGCCGAGATAGGGCACCAGTTCCCCCTGGCTAAGGGCTTCGATCAAAGGCTTCAGGTCATGGTCGGACATCGCGAGCGGCCTCGTGCAGGTGGTGGCTTGCGAGAATTCAAAGCAATATCCGCGCCATTAAGTGGGCGTCGGATCCGCGGGCCGGGCCGATCGCCAACGAGTCGAGCACCGCCGGCAGGGCGGGGCAGTGCATCCCACCACTCACCCCGCCTGGATCTTTGCCCATCCGGCTCGTGGGTCGACCATGTCAGTCCTTGGCATGGGTATCTCCGCCCGCGGTCCGGGACCGTGCGCCTACAGGAGACTCGGCAACCAGGTCGCCAAGGCGGGCCACAGGGCCAGCAACAGCAAGACCAGCAGCTGGATACCGACGAAGGGAACGGCGCCCCGATAGATCTGCATCGTGGTCAACAGCCGCGGCGCGACGCCGCGCAGATAGAACAACGCGAATCCGAATGGCGGGGTCAGGAACGAGGTCTGGAGGTTGATCGCGATCATGACCCCGAGCCAGACCGGATCGACGCCCATCATGAGCAAAACCGGTGCGACGATCGGGACCACGACAAAGGTGATCTCGATGAAATCGAGGATGAAGCCGAGCAGAAACATCACCAGCATCACGAGCGCAATGGCTCCGGCCGTGCCCCCGGGCAGCCCCGTCAGGAACCCGGCGACCATCTCATCGCCGTCGTACCCGCGGAATACCAGCGAGAAGAGCGCTGCGCCGATGAAGATGAAGAAGACCATCGCCGAGACGATCGTCGTTTGTCTGACGACGCCGCTCAGAATGGGCCAGGTCAATCGGCCGCGGAGCGCAGCGAGCAGCAAGGCGCCGACCGCGCCGACCGAGGCGGCCTCGGTCGGCGTGGCCCAGCCGGCGATGATCGAGCCCAATACCGCGATCATCAGGAGCAACGGCGGCATCAGGGCGCCGACGACGCGCCGCATCAGCGCGAAGCCGCCGATCGGCCGTTCGCTACCGGGAATGGCCGGCAGCGCGTCGGGCTTGATCCAGGCCAGGGCGAGCACGAAGACCACATAGAGTGCGACGAGCAGCAGGCCGGGCAGCAGGGCGCCGACGAACAGGTCACCGACCGAGACCGTGTCCGGCGCGAAGATGCCCATGTCCAGCTGGGCCTGCTGATAGGATGACGACAGGATGTCGCCGAGCAGAACCAACACGATCGACGGCGGGATGATCTGACCGAGGGTGCCCGAGGCGCAAATGGTGCCGGCCGCGATCGATGGGTTGTAGTTGCGACGCAGCATCAGGGGCAACGACAGGAGCCCCATCGTGACCACGGTCGCGCCGACGATGCCGGTGCTCGCCGCCAACAGGGCGCCCACGAGGATCACCGAGATCCCGAGCCCTCCGCGCAGCGGCCCGAACAGCATGGCCATGGTATTCAGCAGATCCTCGGCCACGCGCGAGCGTTCGAGCATCACGCCCATGAACACGAACAACGGAACGGCGATCAGCGTCTCGTTGGTCATGATGCCGTAGAGGCGATTCGGCATCGCCTCGAGGAAGGCCGGATCGAACGACCCCAAGGCCAGCCCGATCAGCGCGAAGAACAGCGCGACGCCGCCGAGTGACAGCGCCACCGGGTAGCCGAGCAGCAGAACGATGCCGACCGCTACGAACAGCAGCAGGGGCATCCAGTCAAGCATCGCCGGGCCTGGTGTCGACGGATTCGGCCGGTGGCACTGATTCGTCGATCCCCAACAGGACCAAGGTGTTGCGCAGCACCAGCACCAGTCCCTGGATCATCACCAACCCGGGCATGACCAGGATCAAGGTCTTGAGGAGGTAAACGCCCGGCAAGCCGCCGGCCTCGCGCGAACCCTCACGGACTGACCAGGACGAGGCCACGTAGTCCCAGCCGATCCACGCGATGAACAGACACACGGGGAACAGCAGCACCAGTGTGCCGCCGAGATCGACCCAAGCGCGCGCTCGCGGCCCCATCCGATAATAGAAGACGTCGACCCGCACGTGCCCCTCATGCCGCAAGGCGTACCCGATGCCCAGCATGAACAGCATCGCGTGCATATAGGTGACCGACTCCTGCATCGCGATCCAGCCGAGATCGAACAGGTAGCGCAGCACGACGACCAGGAAGGTGACCGCCACCATCAGCAGGGCCAGCCAGGCGGCCGCCCGCCCCACCCAATCGTTGACCCACTCGAGGCCCGCGATCGCGCGCCGCCACCAGGGCGGCGAAGGTCGAGGCGCCGGATCGGGGCCGGGCACAGGGGTTCGGCGGTGGCTTGGTGTCGATCGTCCGATCATCGTCGCGGCACGATCAGGAACAGGATCGGTGCACCGGGTCACCAACTAAACAGCAGCCACTGGGGCACCGCCATATTCCACGGCCGATCATCGCGCACATCGAGCACGCCATCGCCATTCGAGTCGATCAGATAGTAAGGCCGGCCAACCAGGGGGTCGATCCGCACCATGTACAGTCGCCCGCGGATCCGGTATTCCTGGATGATCTCCCGCTCGGTCTCGATGATCGTGATCTCGGGCTCGATCGCCTCGCCGCTCAGCGAAGCCGGAGGCAGGACCGGAGGCGACAGGTACTCGTCGATCAAGGGGTCGGCTCCCGCCGCGCCGACGATCAGGGCAGCCACGATTGCGAAGGTCAATCTGTTCATGAGATTCCAGCCAGTAACATTAGGGGGCCACCACCACGGATTCGACGAGAGCGGTGCCGCGCTCTGCTCCAGCACTGCCGCGTGGGTCGGGTCGAGCGCCCAGACAGGATACGACAAGCGATTCACAAAACGGAGGTCAAATCGCCGCCACACTACCATATTCAGGGTCGCCGCTGCCCGGCGCGCGTGGCCTGTTCGAACACGAATAATGACCTCACCAAGGAGCACCCGTGAAGTACGTAACCCCTGACCTCTGTGATGCCTATCCCGACCTGATCGAAGTGGTTGAGCCTATGTTCATCAACCTGGGTGGTCGTGATTCCTTCGGTGGTCGAATCGTGACCATCAAGTGTTTTGAAGATAACTCTCTGGTCAAAGAAGAAGTCGAAAAGCCAGGTCAAGGCAAGGTGATGGTGGTGGACGCCGGTGGTTCTTTCCGCTGTGCCATGCTGGGCGACATGCTGGCGGAGAAAGCGGTCGAAAATGGCTGGGAAGGCGTGATCATCTATGGCTGTATCCGTGATGTGGATGCCATCAACCAGCTGGATCTCGGTGTTCAGGCGCTGGGCACACATCCGAAAAAATCCGAGAAGAAGGGTGTCGGTGAATATCGGGTGCCTGTCTCCTTCGGTGGCGTGACCTTCGTCACGGGCGATTATGTCTATGCCGATAATAACGGCATCATCGTTTCCCCCGAGCCGCTGACAATGCCTGAGTAACTCCTGTGCTCGATCCTGAACAGAAAAACGACTACGGATACGAAATCCAAGCCGCCCTGAGTGTCCCGGCTGGGGCTGAAACACCTGCGACGGGACGGCAGTGAAGGCGGGATGTGAGGTCAAGGCCCGGAAACACCTTGTCCGGACGCTCGTGAGTCGAGACAGTCGATGGAGCCACAGCACAAGACCCTGACGATGACCCTCCTGATGACGCCCGACATGGCCAACTTCTCGGGGCATGTCCACGGGGGCGCCACCTTGAAGCTGCTCGACCAGGTCGCCTACGCCTGCGCCGCGCGCTACTCGAACCGCTATGTCGTCACCCTGTCCGTGGACCAGGTCTTCTTTCGACAGCCACTGCGTGTCGGGGAGCTGGTCACCTGTCTGGCATCGGTGAATTACACGGGCAACACCTCGATGGAGGTCGGGATCCGCGTCATCGCCGAGGACATCATCCACAAGACCACCCGCCACGCCATGACGTCCTACTTCACGATGGTGGCGGTGGACAAGCAGGGGCGCCCCGCGAAGGTCCCACCGCTGCACGTGGAGACACCCAACGAGCGGCGTCGTTACGAAAGCGCCCTCCTGCGGCGGGAGTTCCGGCGGGAGATCGAGCGTCGTCACGAGGAGATCCGTCGGTTGCACAAGGCCGACACCGGGGAGCCACCGCCCGATTGACCATCACAGCTCTGCCGTGCCCCGATACCTTCTTGCCGTCATTTCGCGCGCAGCGGATATTACTCGTGTCGGCGAACAGGCTACACTAGCGCAGCGTGAATAGTCCGATGGAACCGCACCGTGCCAAAATCGAAACGATCGACGACCCCGAGGGATCTGGACCCGCACCTCAAGCGCGAGGCGAAGCGATATGCCAGGCCGATCCCGAGCCGCGAATACATTCTCCAGATCCTGACCGAAGCCGGCGTCCCGTTGGCGTTCGACGAGGTGGCCAAGGCCCTGGCTTTGCACGAAGAGGCGGATCTGGTCGCGCTCGATCGTCGCTTGGGGGCCATGGTGCGCGACGGGCAATTGGTGCGCAACCGACGCGAAGCCTACTGTCTCGTCAACAAGCGCGATCTGATCGCCGGGCGCGTCATCGGTCACCCGGATGGCTATGGTTTCGTCAAGCCGGATGACGGCGGCGACGACCTCTACCTGTATCCGAAGGAGATGCGGTCGCTGTTCCATAACGACCGGGTCGTCGTGCGGGTGACCGGGCGCGATCGGCGCGGGCGACTCGAAGGCGCGCTGGTCGAGATCCTCGAGCGCAATACCCGCACCGTCGTCGGACGCCTGAATCAGGAGAGCGGCGTCGGCTTCGTCAAGCCCGACAACAAGCGTCTGACCCACGACATCGTCATTCCGCGTGACCGCATCGGCGAGGCCCGCGCTGGCCAGATCGTCGTCGCCGAGATCACCGATCAGCCGACGAAGCGCACGCCGCCGATCGGCCTGATCCGCGAGGTGGTCGGCGACCACCTCGCGCCCGGGATGGAGACCGATATCGCGATCCGAACGCACGATGTGCCCGTTGAATGGCCGCCCGAGGTCCTTGCGGACGTCGCCGGGCTGGGGGCCGAGGTGCCGGATGAGGCCAAGGCCGGGCGCGTCGATCTGCGCCATCTGCCGCTGGTCACGATCGATGGCGCCGACGCCCGCGACTTCGACGACGCGGTCTTCTGCGAGCGCAAGCCGAAAGGCTGGAAGCTGCTGGTCGCGATCGCCGATGTGTCGGCCTATGTGATGCCCGATACCGCGCTCGATGCCGAGGCCTTGCGACGCGGCAACTCGGTCTATTTCCCCGACCGCGTGATCCCGATGTTGCCCGAGGTGCTGTCGAACGGGCTCTGCTCGCTGAACCCCGCGGTCGACCGTCTGTGCATGGTCTGCGAGCTCTACGTCGCCCAGGATGGACGCATCAGCCGCTCGCGCTTCTACGAGGCGGTGATGCGGTCGCACGCCCGGCTGACCTACGATCAGGTGGCCGCGATCCTGGTCGACGAGGCCCCCGATCTGCGCGCGCGACATGCCGAGCTGTTGCCGCATCTGACCGAACTGCATGCCCTCTATCGGGTGCTGCACGCGGCGCGGGTCGAGCGGGGCGCCATCGATTTCGACACGACCGAGACAAAATTCGTATTCAACGAACAGGGTCGGATCGAGGCCGTCGAGCCCCTGGTGCGTAACGATGCGCATCGGCTCATCGAGGAGTGCATGCTGGCGGCCAATGTGGCCGCCGCGCGCCTGTTCGAACGCCGCAAGATCCCGTCCCTGTTCCGCATTCATGAGACCCCGAACGACGAGAAGGTCAGCGACCTGCGCGAGTTTCTGGGCCAGCTCGGTCTGAGCCTGCCGGGCGGCAAGAAGCCGAAGGCGCAGGATTACGCGGCCCTGTTGGTCCACGTCAAGGAGCGGGCGGACTATCAGTTGATCCAGACGGTCCTGCTGCGTTCGATGCAGCAGGCCATGTACAGCTCCGACAATGTCGGCCACTTCGGTTTGGCGTTCGAGGCCTATACGCATTTCACGTCGCCGATCCGGCGCTACCCGGATCTGGTCGTCCACCGCGTCATCAAGCACATCCTGGCCGGCGGCACCGCGGCCGATCTGGATTTCTCCAAGCCGCAACTCCAGGGGATCGGCGAGCACTGCTCGGGCACCGAGCGGCGCGCCGACGAGGCGACGCGCGACGCGGATGCCTGGCTCAAGTGCGAATTCATGCAGGACAAGCTCGGCGAGCGGTTCGCCGGGACCATCACCAGCGTCAATTCGTTCGGGCTCTTCGTCGAGCTCGACGGCATCCATATCGACGGCCTCGTCCATATCACGGCGCTCGACAACGATTACTATCATTTCGACCCGGTCGGCCGCCGTCTGACCGGCGAGCGCACCGGGACCGTCTATCGCCTCGGGGATCGGCTGCGGGTACAGCTGGCTGCCGTGAACTTGGACGAGCGCAAGATCGACTTCGTGCTGGCCCCATCCGATACGCCGGCGGCCAAGCCGGCCGGGCCGCGGCGCCGGTCACGGCGCCGCAAGGGCTGAGCCGAGCGGGATGACACCGCCAGGTCTCACGCCGATCGGCGGTCGGCACAGCGTGCGCCTCGCCTTGAAGCAGGGTCAGGCCGGGCTCGTCGAGCTGTGGATCGCGGCCGGCGACCGGGAGCGGCGGCTTGCCGACCTCGCCGAACAGGCGCGCCAAGCCGGCCTGCCGGTGCGCGTGATGGCGCGCGAGGAGCTCGACCGTGTCAGCCCGGGGCTCCAGCATCAGGGTGTGTTGGCATGGGTCCGTCCCGTTGCGCCACGCGACGAGACGGACTTGGAGACCCGGCTCGAGGCGCTCTCCGGCCCCCCCTTCCTGTTGATCCTCGACGAGGTTCAGGATCCGCACAACCTCGGTGCCTGCCTGAGGACCGCCGAAGCCGTCGGCGTGCAGGCGGTCATCGCGCCGCGCGATCGCGCCGTCGGCCTGACGCCGGTCGTGCTCAAGGTGGCCTGCGGCGCCACCGAGACCCTGCCTTATATCCAGGTCGCCAACCTGTCGCGCACGATGGATCGGCTCAAGGCGCGCGGCATCTGGCTGGTGGGCCTGACCGGCGATGCCGGGGCTGATCTGTACGACGCGGATCTGACGGGTCCCTTAGCGCTGGTGATGGGCAACGAGGGGCGAGGTCTCAGGCGTCTGACCCGTGAACGCTGTGATCTGTTGGTGCGCTTGCCGATGGTCGGCCAGGTCGAGAGCCTCAATGTCTCGGTCGCCACCGGGATCGGACTCTATGAGGCCTTCCGTCAGCGTCGGCCGGTGTGATGCCGCACCCAAGTCCGCGGCGCGACCAGGCGATCACATCGGAATAATCCTACAAGCCTGTCGGAAGTGGGTGATTTCGATATGCGTTGCGCCGTGCGAGACTGGAATCGTCGCTAGCAAGGATGGTCAAGGACGACAACGTGCTGCCGGAGGTGCAGAGCAGGGAGCGCCCCAAACCCCAACCAAGCGCGTGGCGACACGGATCCCGTCACATGGATGGTGGCGGGATTTCTTTTTGCCCCGGCCCGCGCTGGCCGGGGTCGAAGTCGCCTCGCCCTCAACGTGTCCGATAGGCCATGTGGCAGGCGGCGCAGATGCCGGTCAAATCCTGCAAGGCGCGCAGCGCCGCGCCCAGGTCGTCCTCCTTGGTCACCCGGGCGAAGTCTGTCGCCGCCTCGTGCATGCCGAAGGCCATCTGGCGCATCCCGTCCGGCATGAAACGTCCTGGTCCGCCGAGCCCCCGGGTCGCGGCCGCGTGCTTGCCCATCGTACTGACCCCCATGGTCTGCTCGGCGACCTCGCCAGCCGCGGCTAGTTCGCCGTTGGCGAGGTGCCCAAGGATCCGCTGGTAGGCGAGCAGGTGCTCTTGCATCTCGCGTCGCAACAGTTGCTGCTGCAGCTCCGGCATCTCGACCAGATACCGGGTGTCGGCCGGAGGCGCCGGGGCCTGCGCGACGGCCATGGGCGCGAAGGCGAGCAACGTGGCGAGGATGGCGGGTCGCAGCATGGTCGGCCGTCCTGTGGTTCGATAAGCCGAGGGATGGTGGATATTCTAGGGCGAGGGGCCGGTCGCGTCACCACCAGAGTTCGTCCCGTGGTGCCCCGCGCCGCGTTCCCCGTGAAGGCGGCGCGGGGCAGACCGAGCATCAATGGCGTTCCGAGACCTCGGCCTCGGCGAAGGTGGCCATCTGATTGTGCAGCGCGCATGCGATCCGCAGCAGCGGCACCGCAACGGCGGCGCCGCTGCCTTCGCCCAGGCGCAGGCCAAGATCCAGCAGGGGCGGGATACCCAGCGCCTGCACCAGTTGCCGATGCCCGGGTTCGGCCGAGGCATGCGACAGGATGAACCAGTCCACGGCGCCCGGGCGCAGGCGCTCGGCCGTCAGGGCCGCCACCGTGCTGATGAAGCCGTCGACGAGCACGGGAAGACCCATCTGCGCGCACGACAGATAACCCCCGGTCAGAGCCGCGATCTCGAAGCCGCCGACGCGGCGCAGGGCCTCGAAGGGCCGTCCGAGATGATCGCGATGGAGGCTCAGGGCGCGATCGATGACGGTTATTTTGTGGGCGACGCCGTCCGGGCTCAACCCGGTTCCGGGGCCGGCAAGGGCTTCCGCCGGGGCCGACAACAGGGCGCAGGCCAGCGCTGCGGCGGCGGTCGTGTTGCCGATGCCCATCTCGCCGCCGATGAAGACATCGGCACCGGCCAGGCGCGCGCGCTCGGCCGCATGTCGGCCCGCGGCCAAGGCGCGCACGCATTGGTGTTCATCCATCGCCGGACCGATGACGAAATTCGCGGTGCCCGGACCGAGATCGCAGCGCGTGACGCCGTCGAGCGCACCGGTATCGACGACGGTGCCGAGGTTCACGACCTCGAGCCTGGCCCCGAGCACCCGCGCCGCGACGCTGATGGCGGCGCCGCCGCGCGCGAAGTTCTTGACCATCTCCGCCGTCACGACCTGCGGGAAGGCCGAGATCCCTTCGGCCGCGACACCATGATCACCGGCGAACACGACGATATGAACGCGGTCCGCACGGGGCTGTTCGGTGCCTTGCATCGCGGCCAGGTGCACCGCGAGTTCCTCCAGCCGACCGAGCGCCCCGGGCGGCTTTGTCAGCCTGACCTGCCGGGCCAACGCATTCTGACGTGCCGACTCGTCGAGCCGGGCGGCGGGGACATTCAACCATTCGAGGTCCTGACTCACTGATCACTCCGAAAGCGGGTGCCGGCCGCGAGGCCGAGCGGGGATGATTGGGGCGCCCAGGTGCGGGTCGCCCCGATTACGAGTATGAGATCCCTGGCGATGTCGTGTGGTGCGCCGCGGCGATGCCGGCCGGTTCCGCCGGATCTCCATGCCCGGTCGCAGCACCTTCGAGTGCCGCATCGAGGCGTCGCCACGCGTCCTCGTCGCGCGGCAACCCGAAGCGCAGGCTCGGCGGGGCCGTGAATCGGCGCGTCAGGATGCCCCGGCGCGCCAGCCGGTCGTGGATCCGCTCGGCGTGCCCTGTCTCGACCCACTGGAACAGCGCGCAGCCACCGGTCGGTCGCAGTCCCTGTCGCGTCAGCAGGGCGGCAAGTCGCTCCGAGGCCTGCGCGAGCCGCAGCCGGGTGGCCTGCTGCCACGCCTGATCGGCCAGCGCCTGCCGTGTCACCCAGCGCGCCGGTCCGGTCAGCGTCCAGGGTCCGAGGCGGGTGCCGAGGGCGTCGTTCAGCTCCGGTTCGGCCAGCACGAACCCGACCCGGGCGCCGGCCAGGCCGAAGAACTTGCCGATCGAGCGCAGCAGGATCAGCCCTGGCCTTGGGCAGTCGAGCGCGAGGCTTCGCTCCGGGGTCGCATCGATGAAGGCCTCATCGACCACCAACCAGCCGCCCCGGTCCGCGAGGGCCTGGTGCCATGCCAGGAGTTCGTCGCGCTCGAAACGGACGCCGGTCGGATTCGCCGGGTGGATCAGGATCAGCACCTCGACCGCGGGCAGGCCGGCGCGCAGCGACTCGGCCGTGATCGGCGTTACCCCGTGGCCCGCCCGACGCCAGGCCAACGCGTGTTCCGCGTAGCCGGGATGCAGGACCGCGACCCGGCCGCGTCGGCGCAGCCAGGGCAAGGCCTGGATCGCAGCCTGACTGCCGGCCACGGGCCTGATCGTCGGGCAGCCATAATAGGTGCGTGCGGCCTCGTCGAGCCCGTCGTCGTCTTCCGGCAGTCGATTCCACAGGGCCGGCGGGATCGGCGGCACCGGCCAACCTTGCGGGTTGATGCCGGTCGACAGATCCATCCATCGCTCGAGCGGGATCCGATACCGGGCCGCCGCCGATCGCAGGCGCCCGCCGTGTTCGAGCAGGCCAGGCATCACCGTGGGCAAGATGGGGGGTCCGACCGGGACGGTATCAGCGTTGCCTTCGCCCATTAGAACGGGTTGATATGCGCGCGGCGCGTGAAGTCCATGTATCCGGCGCTGATTCCCTGCCGCCAACCGGCGCCGAGGCGGATCGGGGCGATGACGACGTCGCCGGATTGCAGGTAATTGACGCCGACGCCGCCGACGAAATAGAGGCTGCCCTCGACCCCGGGATAACGTTGAAACAGCTCGTTCTCGTGCGGTAGGCGGTAGATGAGCACGAAGACCTTGGACACATTGATGCCGGCGTCGATTCCGATCGAGGGACCTTGCCAGTACACCGGGGTCTGGGTGGCCGGCTTCATGTTGAGCTCGCCGCGCCCGTAGCGGACGCCGATCCCCAACGCGGCGGCGAATTCCTCGCCGGCAATATAGGCATTCGGCTCGCCTTGTTCCTTGAAGACCTTGCTGACCACGTCGGCCAGATTCTCGGCCCCCTGGCCGAAAAACTGCTCGATCCGCTGGAGGATCTCGTTCTCACTGAAGGTCTCGTTCGCCGTGACCGGCATGGCGGTCGCCGCGAGGAGCAGGAGCGACAGGACGAGGCGATGGATCATGGTCGTTAATCTCCACGCAATGAGGATCTTTCCGGATCGGGACCCTGGCTCGGCCGAGTCGGTGCCGTGTCGGTCGGTGCGGTCCGCGTGCCGCCGCCGGTGGACGTCACCCAGGTCATCGGTGCTAGGATCGTGGACATCCATTTGTCCCGTGACCGAGACCATCCGCCTGACGGACCATGAACCGCCCCGCGCCACGACCGATGGGCCCTGGCCGCCGGCCGCCCTTTCCCGGCTCGATCGGCTGGCTGGAACAGCTCGGCCTGGCCTGGCACACGCTCCGCGCCTGCGGTGATCTGTACCGCCGGATCCTGGTCGGCCAGGCACGGTTGGACATGCCGGCCTTCGCGATGGCACTGCGCCACGCGGGGCTCTCCATCTTACCAGCGATCACGCTGGTTGCGGTCGCCCTCGGCATGATTCTCGGCAATCAGACCCAGGCGGTGCTCGCGCGCCTCGACCTGCCCGGATTGGCCCTGCTGTCGATGGTCTATCTGATCGTCATGGAGCTGGTTCCGGTCCTGGTCGGGATCCTGGTGGCCGGGCGGGCCGGCGTCGCGCTGGCGGTGCGTCAGGCGACCCTGGGTGTCAGCGGCGAGATCGACGGACTCCTGGTGCAGGGGGTCGACCCCCTGTCCTTCACCGTCGGCCCGGCGCTGCTGGCGATGTTGCTGATGTCCTTCGCGTTGGCGGTCTGGACCACTGTGGTGACCGTGCTGGCCGCCTTCCTCTGGCTCTGGAACCTGGTCGGTCTGTCGCCGGCGCTGTTCGTCGCCGCGCTGCAGCAAGCCCTGACGCCGGGCGACCTGGCGCTGGCCTTCGGCAAGCCCTTGCTCTTCGCATTGGTGATCGCCCTCATCGCCGCGGTCCAGGGGACGCTGGCCGGGCGCGATCCGGCTGGCGTCGCGCGCGCCGCCACGCGCACCATGATCGGTGCCGTGGTGGCGATCCTGATCATCGATCTGGTCCTCGTGTTGCGGCCATGACTCCGAGCCAACCGACCCCGGTCCTCGAGTTGCGGAAGGTCTTCCAGCACGTCGGCGGCCGGTGCCTGTTGAATGCCGTCGACCTGCGCGTCGACCCCGGCGAATGGCTCTTGATCATCGGCCCGAACGGCGCCGGGAAGAGCCTGCTGATCCGCCTGGTCCTTGGGCTGGACGTCCCCTCGGCTGGTCAGGTGCGGCTGTTCGGGGAGGACATCGTCGGGCTCGGGGATCGTCCGATGCGAGCCTTGCGTCGACGCCTCGGGGCGGTGCTGCAGGGCGGTTCGCTGCTCGAAGACATGACGGTCGCGGAGAATCTCCTGGTGCCGCTGCGCAGCCGGCCGCTGACCCGTGGCGAGATGGCGCGCGCGGTGCGCCTGGTTCTGACCAGACTGCAACTGGACGGGCTGGAGAACCATCTCCCGCGCTCCTTGTCATTGGGTCAGCGCCGGCGCGTCGAGTTGGCCAGGGCCCTGATCCATGGCCCTGGCCTCATCGTTTGGGATGGGTTGACCGACGGTCTCGATCCGGTGGCGGCGCACGAGGTGGTCGCGCTGCTGGGCGCGGAGCGGGAACACCAGAACCTGACGCTGGTCGCGACCGACAACCGCCCCGACGCCTTATCGGAATACACTAGCCGTATCGCCGTGCTCGATCAGGGCCGGCTGCTGTTCGATGGCTGTCGCGCCGATCTCGAGTCGGCGATGGCCGAACGTCTCGAGTTGCGGTATCTGTTGCAGGGTCGTCCATGACGCGGTTGGAACGCCTTTACGCCCCCCCCGAGATCGGCGCCCCGGGACAACGCCAGGCGCGACAGCGGCGCCGTGACCTGCGACGGGCCGGGCTGTTCGTGCTCGCGATGCTCGGCATCGCGGTGGCGGCGGTGGTCCTGGTGACGCCCGGCCTCTTCGCCGGGGCCTATCGGTTGCATGTCTATTTCGACGAGGCGGCTGGCCTGGAGCCCGGGATCCCCGTCATCCAGGATGGGTATGTGATCGGGCTGGTCGATGGTGTCGAGGCGATCTTTCCCGGGCGCGATCCCGATGCGCGGCACTGTCCCGCGGTCGATGGGGCGCGCTCGGGCCTGCTGCCGTGTTTCCGCGCGCGGCTGCGCATCGCTCGGGATTGGCCGATCCCGAGCGACAGCCTGGCGCGGATCGGATCGGCCGGCCTGCTGCAAGGATCGGCAATCCGGATCGAGCCAGGGAAGGCCATGGAGAGCCTGAGCGACGGCGAGGCCCTCGCGTCCGCCGGTCGCGAGATGGACCTGCCGGCCCAACTCGGAAACCTGACCGACACGCTGCAAGCGCTGGTCGATGAAACCATCGCGCCGGCGCTGGCGAGTATCCAACAGCAGATCCGGACCATCGAGGGCTTTATCGGTGTTGACGACGGGTCGGGTGAGAGCCAGGAGCGCCTGGCCGGTGTGTTCGATAGCCTGCAACAGCTCGCGGCGCGCATCGAATCGGTCGTCGATGCGGCCCAATTGGGGCGCATCCTGGCCTCGGTCGAACGGATGGCCGAGAATCTGGGCGAGGCCTCGGCGGATCTGACCGGCAGCAGCGCCGAGGTGCAGCGCACGGTTCGCGAGTACGGTGACCTCGCCGGCGACCTGCGCCGCCTCGTCGACCGGAATCGGCCGGCGCTCGAAGGTTCTTTGGACGACAGCCAGTACGTGCTTCAGGAACTGGCGGCGGCCCTGGTGCCGATCTTGGCGAACATCGATGCGGCGACGCGCGACCTGTCGGCCCTGGCCCGCGATCTGCGCGCCAACCCGGCCGTGATCTT
The DNA here is from genome assembly GCF_041197575.1 of Thioalkalicoccus limnaeus. NCBI lineage: Bacteria > Pseudomonadati > Pseudomonadota > Gammaproteobacteria > Chromatiales > Chromatiaceae > Thioalkalicoccus > Thioalkalicoccus limnaeus. The sequence goes on from NZ_JBDKXB010000002.1 coordinate 269,570, forward strand.
GCGTGGTCGCCCGGTCGAGGAGCGTCCATCATGGTTCGATTGATCGGCTGGCGGAGTGTCCTCGGCAGTCTGGCCGTGATGCTGACCCTGACCGGTTGCGCGACCTCGCCTCCGGCCGAGCGCGACCGTTTCTTTCGTCTCGAGCCGACGACGGTCGTGCGACCCGCGCCGGTTGCGACCTCCGCCTCGCTGCAGGTCAGTCCTTTCGCGGCGCGTGGCTTCGTCGGCGGACGCCAGATCGTCTACCGCACCGCCGAGAACCCGCTCGAGATCCAGCGCCATCCCTTGCATCTCTGGGAATCGCCCCCGGCGTTGGCCTTGGCGGGGGGGCTGACATCCGCGTTGCGCGAGGCCGCCCTGTTCGAGTTCGTCGTCGGCCGGGACGTGCGCACACCAACCGATTATCAGCTGGTCGGCGAACTGACCCGTTTCGAGCACCGCCCGACCGATGAACCTCGCCGGGTCGTCGTCGCCTTCGAGGTCCTGGTGCTGGCCGGTCGCGACCGGCAGACCCTGTTCGCCAGGCCTTACCAGGGCGAGGAACCGATCGACGGCGGGACGCCGGAGGCCATGATCTCGGCCTTCAACAGGCTCACGGGGCGCCTGATCGGCGACTTGGTGCGCGACCTCGAGGGCCAGCGTTGGCGACGGGTCGAGGGGGCGGCCTCGGGATGAGCAACGCCGGTCGCGGTCGCGATCCCGGGCGGCCAGATGCGAATCAGCTGGTCAGCCGCCATCACGACCCCTTCGGTGTCCTTTACCCGGCCGCGACCGATGCGATGGCCGTGGCCCTCGATCAGGTCCAGATCCCCGGGCCGCCGGTGGGATTCGACCTGACGCCGGCCGAATCGCGCGACCCGGACCCCGCGGTGCGCTACCGCCGCCGCACGATCCAGCGGCTGACCGGTCGCGATTGGGCTGGCGACCGCATGGCGCTGATCGACAAGGCTACGCCGCACGCGCTCTACGACCTGATGCTGAGCGAAGTCTCCGTCGATGAGAAGCCCAGCCCGCGCGACGTCGCCCTGGCGACCAACCAGTCCTTATGGCGGATCGGGTCGAACTTCATCGCCTTCGTGTCGGATCCCGCCGTGCGCCGTGATTTCGGCCTGGCCGGCGGCGTTCCGCATCTGGCGATGAATTGCGATCCGAACACGCGGGACCGCGAGAGTGTCCAGGCCGCGAAGCAATTCCATCTGCATCTGATCTGCTGGACCCGGGACGAATTGGCCGGATTGGCGCGACCGGACCGGTTCGCCGAGGTCGCGCAGGTCACGACGCGCCGACAGGTGCTCGATCCGCTGGCCTTCGTGGCGGCCCGCCTCCTCCCGCCGATGCTCGGAGACCGGCCCTTGCAGCCGCTGGGTGGGCGATGGTTGGCCCCGGATGATCGCGCCTGTCTCGACGGAACACGACCATTCGGCGCGTCGATCCGCCTTCCGGGTTGGTCGGTGCTCGCGCAACCGGCCTTCGGCGTTATGATCCAGGTCATCCACGATCGCCTGATAACGTTGGCCACCCTGCTGCTGGAGGCCTTCACCGGAAAGCTCATGTCCCCTGATCCCTGGCGGCGCCACCGCCTGCTGGCCGCCGAGCGCATCCGCGCCAATCTCCGTGAGCTGGCGCTGCCGGTCGAGGCGTGCACAGCACTCGAGGTCTTCGCGGCCCGGCTGCGCGACCTGCCGGAGGCAGTCGTGCGGCGATTGGCGCGCGGCGGTTCGGTGCGTCGGCAACACCTGATGACATTGAACCTGCCGAGCTATGCGCTCTGTCTGCATGGCGCCGGCGGCGCCGCGGCGACCCCTGACTCGGCGGTCGATCTGTCGATCCAGCCGCGGCTCTTTTCCGGTATCGGAGGCGCCGGATTGGTCGGCCTGGCCGGTGTCCCATGCGTGCGGATCGCACGCGGCCGCGGCCGCTACAGTTTTGCGCAGTGGGCCGAGCGGGCGCGCTTCCAACGCGACTTCGCCACCTTCAACCAACGGCAGATGGCCGACCTGGACGGCCTCGTGTTCGAGCCGGTCCGGACCTTCGCCGGCGTCCCGGCCGGTTGGCTCGCGGCCGAGCGGGATGCCGATCGCGATCGAGGGGCTGCGCCAAGATGACACTCAACCGCAAGATGACCCTGTTGCTCGGCCTGGTCGCGATCGGCGTCCTCGCGATGCTGCTCCTGATCAGCCTTGTCGCCTTCCGGTCTTTTTCGATCCTGTCGTCGACCGCGCATGTGCAGACCGCGGCCGAGATCGTCCGTGTGCATCTGACCGAGGCCATGATCACCGGCGTCATCGACAAGCGCGAACAGTTCCTTGAACGGCTCACGGAGATTCGTGACCTGCGTGATGCCCGGGTCGTGCGGTCCCCGTTGGTCGTCGACCAGTTCGGGGTCGGTCTGGCCAGAGAGATGGTCGCCGACGAGATCGAGCGGCGCGTCCTGGCCGATGGCCAGCCGCGGTTCGAACTGACCGACGAGCGCGGCGAACCCGTGTTCCGCGGGACCATCCCCTATATCGCGACCGCACTGGGCACGCCCAACTGCCTGCAATGCCATCATGTCGAGGAAGGCGCGGTGCTCGGTGCCGTGACCATCGAACTGTCGTTGGCCGCCCTGCAGCGTCAGGCGATCGCTGCCGTGATCGTGGTCCTGCTGGCCGTGACCCTGATCATCTTGCTCGCGATCCTCGGCGCCCGTCGCCTGATCGGCCCGATCGGCGACACGGCCGGGGCCATCGGTGCGCTCGTGCAGCGCGCCTTGCGCGGGGACTTCAAGGGCCGCGTCACGCAACGCACCCAGGACGAGATCGGCCAGATCGCCGCCCACACGAACCAGCTCGTCGCCTTTCTCGATCAGGGGTTGGCGCGGATCAGCGAACGCGTTACCCAGTTGATGGGGCGTCTGCCGCAGCAGGATGAAAACCAGCTGCAGGCGACGATCGACATGGTCGACGGGCTCGCCGACGCGGCGCGCTTCAAGGCAACGATCGAGGAGGACGAGACCAAGACCGAGATCTACGATCGCTTCGGCCAGCTTCTGATGGACGACTTCGGGGTGCACCGCTTCTCGTTCTACGAGACCCAGGGGCCGAAACGCCTGATCCCGATGGCCGTCGATGGCGAGATCGGCGGCAGTTGTCACTGGTGCGATCCGCAGATCCTGGTCCGCAGCGACACCTGTCGCGCGAAGCGCTCCGGGCACCCCGTCGACGGCCTGCGACAGCCGGGCATCTGCTATGCCTTCCGGCCCGACGAGGCGGGCCGGTCGAGCGACCCGCTTCGCCACTACTGTTTTCCGATCATCCAGTCCGGCGCCGTCGGCAGCGTGATCCAGCTGGTGACCACGGCGGCCGATGCCGACGCCTTGCAGGATCGGATCCCCTACATCCAGATCTACCTGCGCGAGATGGCCCCGGTCCTCGAGGCCAAGCGGCTCACCGAGACGCTGCGCGAGTCCGCGTTGCGCGATGCGATGACCGGCTTGAACAACCGCCGTTTCCTCGAGGAGTACGTCGACACCCTGATCGCCGGCGCGCGCCGCCGCAACATCCGCCTGGCGCTGCTGATGGTCGATCTCGACTACTTCAAGATGGTCAACGACACCTACGGCCACGATATCGGCGACACGGTCCTCAAGGGCTTGGCCGGGATCCTGAAACAGGCGCTGCGTGCATCCGACGTGCTGGTTCGTTTCGGCGGCGAGGAGTTCCTGATCGTCCTTCAGGAGATCGACGCCGATGGGGCGCTGGCCGTCGCGGAAAAGATCCGCGCGTTGGTGGCCAACCACCGGTTCCGGATCGCCGGGGGCACCCTGCAAAAGACCGTCTCGATTGGCGTCGCACTCTTTCCGGACGACAGCGAGACCTTCTGGCAGACCCTCAAGTACGCCGATGTGGCGCTCTATCGCGCCAAGGAAGACGGGCGCGACCGGGTCGTGCGTTTCACGCCGGACATGTGGGAGGCCGGGGCGGACATCTATTGATTCGGCCAGCCCGGACCGATTCCCATCGAAAGGCCGTGAAACGTTCATGCCGTTTTCATGTCCGGTCTCCGGGCGCGCCGAGGCGGTGCGGCGCTTCGCCTATCCCATCGCGGCGGGGCGGTATCGGGCGCTTGACGAGCGGGTGATCGGGTAGGGCGGGCGGGACGGTTGTCGAATCTGTCCATCGTCGCCGACTCGGATGGAGCAAGCATTTTTCCCGATTTCCGTTACCGAGCCCCGCTTGGCTAATCTGGCTATGATGATCTGGTCGAGGTGGAGGATCTGTCATGCAAGTCAATATGCTCGAAGCCAAGAACCAACTCTCGAAGCTGGTGAAAGCGGCTCTCTCCGGCGAGGAGGTCATCATCGCCAAACACGGCGAGGCTCAGGTCAGGCTGGTTCCATGCGTGGCCGCTCCGGGGCTGCGCCATTGGGGCGGGCTGGCCGGGCAGTTCGGGGATGTGGATGCCGTCTTCGGCGCACAGGTGGATGCTGACGTCGCCAGGCTTTTCAACGACGCATGAAACTGCTGCTCGATACCCAGATCATGCTGTGGTGGCTGCTGGGCGATGCGCGATTGCGGCAGGAGACACGGGAGCTGATGGCGACTCGCCCACTCGATGATCAGACCCCCGGCGCGAGGCGGGCGGTTGGCCTGTCGCCGCTGACGAGGGTTGGCTGAAGGTGACCAAGGGCGGTGTTCACAGCAGCTTCACCAGCGCCGCCATGGCTCCGACTTGGGCGAACATCAGCGGGATCAGCCAGGCCAGTAGGCTATTGCGGCTCCGCTCGATATCGGTCTTCAGCTCGCCGCGTAGCTGCTCGATCCGCAGCGTCAGATCCGCGCGTACCTGTTCGATCTCCCGCGTCAGATCCGCGCGCACCTGCTCGATCTCCCGCTGCAAGCGCAATTCCGTCTCGCGCAGGTGCGACTGCGTCGTTAGATCGGGGAGGTGCGGATAACGCTCTTCGCGTCGCTCGAAGGCCTCGGCGATCACCCGCGCTCGGGTGCGATCGTCCGGCGCGCTAGCCAGGGCTTCGTAGAGCTGGACGACGGAAGTCATGCCGGGATCCCTTTGCTTTCAGGGTCTGAAACAAGCCCGATTATAGCTGGCCATTTCGCTGACGTCCGAGCCTCCACCAGACGGCATCACCCAAGGGCCTCACCGACCTCCGGCAGGGCCGGAATGTCGACTCCGAGCGCCAGGTCGACGGCCAGACCCGGTGCGAGACCGGGCCCCGAGGTTCGGAGCACGGCCAGATTTCTCGACCGCTTCATTGATGGCTTTCTGGTAATGGCCTCATGACAGATCTCGGCGAACTGTTGGCTCAAGGCGAGCACGCGTTCCTGGAGTTCAAACTGGAGGACGTGCGCCCCGAGTCCCTCGCCAAGGAGTTGGTGGCTTTGTCCAATACCCTGGGCGGGGTCGTGCTGATTGGGGTGGCTGACGACGGTACCATTCATGGCGTTGGGGATCGGCCGCGCATCGAACAGCGGGTGATCAATGTGGCGCGACACAATGTGGTGCCGGCCATCGATCTAGCTCTGTCCTGGGTCCGCGTGGCCGACAAGGACATCTGTCAGGTGACGGTCGGCAAGGGGATGGCCAAGCCCATCCCCATCCCGTTACACGCAAGTCTGAAAAAACTGTAGAAACAGTCTGTTACGGACGCTCGGGCGGATCGGTTAGAACGAGGCCGTTGCTCTCCAGATCAACGAGTTACGCCATCGTCTGGACGCCCGGACCTTCGCCCCAGAAAGATGTGTATAACGAGATGCGTTAACCCAGGGCTATCGCAGAAACGTCACGAATATAGACCAACGGCGTTTCCGGCTGCCGTGCCGGGTCAAGCGGGCTCCTCGAGCAGCAGGTTTACCGTAATCCTTCACTCCCCCGGCCGTCGTGACGGCCGGGGGAGTGAAGGATTCAGCCTCCTCGAATCGGCAGGGTTAGAGGAGCGCGAGTTATGATGACCCATCAAGCGCAGCGGGTCCAAAGCCATGCCGTCTCCCCTTGATCAGCGGGGAAGACATGCCGCGATACGAAACCCCAACCTGCGTGCGACTCAGTCGGCCCAGAGGGCATCGAGCGGGAAGGGTACGGCCGCGAAGGGCTCGGTCGCCACCTCGGCATCCTCGACGAAGCTCGCCAGCAGGACCCATTGGCTGTCCCGGAGCTTGAAGGCCTCCAGGGTCTTGGCGTTGGGGTCCACCAGCCAGCAGTATGGGACGCCGTGGCTCGCGTAGCGCGGCATCTTGGTCATCCGATCCAGTCGGGCCGTCGCGGGCGAGAGCACCTCGCACACCCAATCCGGCGGCATTTCGATCCAGGCCGTGTCGGGAAGCCGTGGCAGCCGTTCGCGACGCCAACCCGCGAGATCGGGCACCAAGACATCGGCGCCCAAATGCACCTCGGGCTCATCGAGGATCCACCAGCCCCCCGGGCCTCCGCCTTTGCCCTGGTCGAACGGGCCGCCGATCTCGACGCCTAGCGATGAACTCGCGCGTGCATGCTTGGGTGCGGGTCGTGGATGCGTGTGGATCTCACCGTCGATAATCTCACCGACCACCGTGGTGGGGAGCGAGAAGAGATCCGCGTATTCCGCCGGGCGTGCTTGGGGGCGAGGCATGGCAACAGGCTCTCGGTCGGACAATCGTAGGCGGTTGACCAGAATGCTACGCCGAGTGCGGGTGCCGTCGCAAATCCAGCCAACGGCGCGCGTTTCGTCGGGTACGCATCGCGTACCGTCCCGCCAACGCCCGAACGAACCGCCGCATCCCGGGAAAGAAACGCGGCGGTTCGATCAGACGACGGGGGGATGTTACATGTCATCCGCCCGCCCTGTATCGTGTTACATGTCACAAGGTGGAGGGGCTTCACATGGCCAGCTCGCACGTTAATGCGCGAGTTCAAAGGCACCGCGACGCGCTGCGCATGGCTGGGCTTCGCCCGGTGCAGATTTGGGTGCCGGATACGCGACGGCCAGTCTTCGCAGACGAATGCCGCCGTCAGTCTCGCCTTGCCGCGGAGGCGGACATGGCTGACCGGGACATGCAGCAGTGGATGGATGACGCCCTGGCGGACTTGGACGGCTGGGCGAATTGATGCGCGGCGACTTGGCGACCATCGCCATGCCAGGCGATTTCGGCAATCCGCGACCCGCTTTGGTGATCCAGGCTGATCACTTCAACGAGCACGCCACGGTCACCGTGCTGCCGGTGACCAGCACGCTGGTGGCCGCGCCCTTGTTGCGCATCGCCGTTCAGCCCAGCGCGGAGAATGGTCTCCAAAAGCCGTCGCAGGTGATGGTGGACAAGGCCGTGACGGTGAAACGCGACAAGGTGCGCCAAACCTTCGGGCACATTGATGCCGAGACGATGGTGGAGGTTGATCGTTGCCTGGCCGTGTTCCTGGGGATCGCCAAATGATCGATGCCGCGCCGCCGCCGAGCTGACGCGGACGTCCTTGCAGTGTGTCGCAGCGAGCCGTCTCCGATTACTTTATGTAACCCTCGACAATACCGGATCCCGATCGGTGTGGGGAGAGACGCGATGGCTCCCGGCAAAAAGAGAGACCGCCGAAGCGGTCTCGTTTGCGCTCGGGTGAGGAGAAGGGAGCCAGAGATGTTACCCTTCGAGAACCCGGTATTCGCTCAGGCGGTATCGAGCGACTCGACATCGGTCGAATCGTGATAGATCTCGATGCCGAGCTGCTCGGCGACCTTGCGCGCTCGCCCATCGACCATCGGCGAGATGACGATCAGCCGCTGCGCCTGGCGCTGATGGCGCGCCTCGTAGAACCGGGCCTTGCGCTCGAAGCTGTATAGCCCGGCCTTGTCGATCGACGACTTCAGCTCACAGATCAGCAAGACGCCATTCTTGATGATCACATCGAGCTCGATCTGCTCTGGGCGTCCGAACACCACGCCCTCGTCATCGAATTCGTTGACGTTGATCACCTCCACGCCGAAGCTTTCCTCGAGGATCCCGGCCAGGGCGTTGCGAAACGCCCGCTCGGACTGGATGCCCCATCGCGCACCCAGCGCGCCGATGCTGCGGTCGAACTTCTTCGACTGGGCCATGATCTCTTCATGCACCCGATCGAAGTGCCGATTGCTCTCCTCCCACTTGCGCTCTTGCGCGTCCCACCGGCGCGCCTGCTCGGCGCGGTCGCGGTCCGCCTCGGCCTTCTGCTCTGCCCACTTGCGTTCGGCCTCGGCCTTTTGCTCTGCCCACTTGCGTTCGCTCGCCTCTCGGTCGCGCTCGGCCTCGGCCTTCTGCTCTGCCCACTTGCGCTCGGCCTCGGCCTTCTGTTCTGCCCACTTGCGCTCGCTCGCCTCTCGGTCGCTCCGCAGCTCCCTGAGCATGGCATGGAACCAGTCTTCGGTCTCACCGCGCGTTGGGTGGTGCTGGCGCACGAGCGCCAGGACATCATCGCGAAAGGCGGGATCCTCGCGCAGCAACACCGGCAGCTCGCGTTTGATCGCGTCTTTCAAGGATTCCGCGGTCATCGTCGTTCCTCTCCCATGGCCAGCAACCATCGCGCAATATGACAGCCCGAGCCCGGCACCTTTCCCCACCTGTGGAGGCGGCCCCAACGCGCGCGCCCACAGGTTCGACCGCCGCGCGCCACCGCCTTCGCAGGCGTCCTCGACCGCGGGCGGCGGCAAGAGGCACGGGCCGCTGCGATTCCTCGGCGTCGAGACGTCCATCATCGCGTCGACCTCCGGCGAGGTAAAGCCTTCGATCCGCGATGCGACACCCTCCGGCTAGCTGAACGACGCCTTGCACCCCGTGCCATGGTGACTGGCTATCTCCAGCGCCATCTTCTGGGGCTCGCATGAGCCACGGGCCGGGGGCCTTCTCCCCACCGGGAGCAGCCCCATCGCCTAGAACCTGAAGGGTGAGTGGTGCGGAGTGGCTCCGCAAGCACCAAAGAAAACCGGCGGCGCGTCCAAGGCGCAACGCCAGGTTTCGCGGACAATTGATCCGGATTCTCGCGCCCGGCCCCCAGGAACTTCTGTCGCCTCGTGATCCGGGTCGGCTAAATGGTGACCGCAACTCCCGACCCCGAATCCTCTGTGAATGTTATAGAGCGAGGCCTGACGCCGATCCCTATGGGTCCCCAATCACAGTCCCAGGATGACGGATACACCGCCATCGTCGTAACCTAAGGTTCAGCATTGCAAGCCTCGGGCACCGCCATGAGCCAAAGTACAAACTATGACACCGACTACGTGCGCTGGCTGGAAGACCAGGCGCGCCATCTCCGGGCGGGCGACCTCGACCGACTCGATCGGGAGCACCTTTCGGACGAGCTTGACGGTATGAGCCGAAGCGAGCGGCGACAACTGCGCAACCGTCTGGTCATTTTGGTTTTGCATCTCCTCAAGATGCAGTGCCAACCTGAGCGCCGTTCCCGCAGTTGGGAGGTGACCGTCATCACCCAGCGGATCGACATCAAGCTCTTGCTCAAAGAGAGCCCGAGCCTGCGACCAACGTTGGCTGCGGCCTTGGGCGCGATCTACGACACGGCTCGGCGCGAGGCGGCGCAGGAGACCAGGCTGGAGCTGAACCGCTTTCCGCCGACCTGTCCCTTCACCATCGATCAGGTCCTCGACGATGAGTATTGGCCCGGCGGCAGGGAGGGCGACCTCGGATGAACGGCCGCCACGGCCAAACGCCGCTGACCTTGGCATTTCTCGACCTCGGCCGCGCGGCTTACACCGTGTTTGCCGCATGGTCTTCCGGATCGACGAGTACCAAGCAGCGCCCGACCGCCCGGGGAGTGCCCGGCCGGCTCGGGAGCCCGCCCCAGCCCCCGCGTGCCAGGAACTTCTGTCGCCTCGTGATCCGGGTCAGCAAAATGGTGCCCCCGGCCGCCGTGGATCACAGCTGAGCCCACAGCGGGCAAAAGACAAGGCCTGACACCTTTCCCCGGTTTTCAGCTTTCTCACAGCAGCTTCACCAGCGCCGCCATGGCCCCGACTTGGGCGAACATCAGCGGGATCAGCCAGGCCAGTAGGCTATTGCGGCTCCGCTCGATATCGGTCTTCAGCTCGCTGCGCAGCTGCTCGATCCGCAGCGTCAGATCCGCGCGCACCTGCTCGATCTCCCGCGTCAGATCCGTGCGCACCTGCTCGATCTCCCGCGTCAGATCCGCGCGCATCTGCTCGATCTCCCGCTGCAAGCGCAATTCCGTCTCGCGTAGGTGCGACTGCGTCACCAGATCGGGGAGGTGCGGATAACGCTCTTCGCGTCGCTCGAAGGCCTCGGCGATCACCCGCGCTCGGGCGCGATCGTCCGGCGCGCTGGCCAGGGCTTCGTAAAGCTGGACGACGGAAGTCATGCCAAGATCCCGTTGTTTTCAAGGTCTGAAACAAGCCCGATTATAGCTGGCCATTCCGCCCACGTCCGAGCCTCCACCCGACACCTGTGGTGGTCGGTCCCGAGCGGCCATCACCGGGGCCTTCGCCGGCAATCTAGGGCTATCCGCCCACCGTCACACCCCCCGTCCCATTGCCGGAGAGGATCCAGAGAAGCGCCCGGTTTTCTCTTCTCGACCTTGCTATCATTTAGACGTCTATCCGACTTGGAACCGAAAGCGCGATGAATGCCTTCATCGACGATGACGCCTCGCTCGAATATTTGGATGGCCGGATCACCGTTCACCCAGACGACTGCAATGGGCAGCCGACGATCCGGGGCATGCGGATCACCGCCGAGACGGTTCTCGGCTGTCTGAGCGCCGGAGAAACCCGTGACGGGATCTTGTGCCAGTATCCCTCGCTCGAGCCCGCAGACATCGATGCTTGCCTGCGCTTTGCCGCTCACTTGATGGCCCCTCGCGATACGCTGCGCCATGTCGCCTGATGCCGCGTTTCCTAATCGATGTCAACCTCCCGTATCGTCTCGCTTTGTGGTCGGGTGGCGACTGTTCGCGCATGCGCGATCTCGGTGAAACCTGGACGGACGGACAGCAGGGGGAAATCGCACTAAATCGTGACCGCGCCCCCTCGGGACCGACGGCGTATCGTCGGCCGTTCCACATCCTCGACTGGAGGATGATGCTGTCTGACACCCCAGGACGTGCAATGGGAGCCCCCGGCCACCCGTCTGAGCCCTGACTGTGACGACGCGAGGACTGACCCCGAGCCCCGGCTATGGCGATGGTGACGAACAAGCCGCGCTAGCGCCCTAGGATGTTCTGAGTGCCTTGGAGATGACAGCTGAATCCCTGAAAGAAACCATCAAGCGTGAGCTTCCGGCGATCCTGCGGGAGGACCCGTCGTTTCGCGACTATGTTCTGGAGTTGACTCGTCAGCATCACCCATCGCGTGGCGAGACCGAGGACTGGTTTTATGCCCTGCTAGGCGAGCTGCGGCGCGATCGCGAAGCGCAGACCCGAAAATGGGAGGAACAGAAGGCCGAGGCCGAGCGCGACCGGGCCGAGCAGGCGCGCAGGTGGGAAGAGCAGGCGCGCAAGTGGGAAGAGCAGAAGGCGGAGTCCGAGCGCGATCGGGCAGAGCAGGCGCGCAAGTGGGAGGAGAATGCTCGGCACTTCGACCGGGTCCATGAGGAGATCATGGCCCAGGCGAAGAAATTCGACCGCGGCATCGGCGCTTTGGGCGCACGGTGGGGGATTCACTCCGAGACGACGTTTCGCAATGCCCTGGCCGGAATCCTCGAAGACAGCTTCGGCGTGCAGGTGCTCAACGTCAACGAATTCGATGACGAGGGCGTGGTGTTCGGACGTCCGGAGCAGATCGAGCTCGATATCATCGTCAAGAACGGTGTGCTGCTGATCTGCGAGCTGAAGTCGTCGATCGACAAGGCCGGGATGTACATCTTCGAGCGCAAGGCCCGCTTCTACGAAGCGCGGCACCAACGCCAGGCGGCGCGCCTGATCGTGATCTCACCGATGATCGACGCGCGGGCGCGCAAGGTTGCCGAGCGACTGGGCATCGAGACCTACCATGATTCCACGGACGTGACGTCCGTGGACGAACCGCCGACCGACTGACTCCCGGTGCGCAGCCGGCTTGCCGGCTCGTAGAGGTCGCGCGGGACGCGCCCGGGCTGCACTCCTCCGATTGGACGTCGACGTGACAGGTGCGACTGGACCCCCGGTTGCGCACCCGGTCACGCACTTTACTTTAGATCAAGCCGAGCCCGAAACGGGCAAAAGACAAGACCTGACACCTTTCCCTTCTGCAGAACTCCAGGCCACATGGCAGATTAGCCCCACGAGCTCGAGTGTCGTCCGCTACGCCGGCCGGTCGGCGGAGAAGACAACCCGAACACCGTCACGGCCCGCCGTTTGGTCCGAAATTTGGACCCTGCCGTCTTCTCCTACAGCCCGAAATGTTGCATTTCAAGACCTGACCCCATTCCCGCGGCTCCAGGTCGCTTAGATCGATGGAAAATGTTGTGCTATCGTAACATTTCGCGCAACCGGCCGGATCAAAGCGTCCGGTTTTGACATTCACCTGTTTCCGAGTATTGAAACAACCAACCACCACCATGCGCCTGACCGAAGATCAGAAACAAAAAATCCGCGCGGCAGGGTTGCGACATTTTGGAACGATCCCGCGATTGTTCGGCTCTCGGCTGGATGATGATCGTCATGGCGGAGACATTGACCTCTTTATTCCAGGCAACTGGTCTGCCGATGAAATCGTCGGCCGTCGTTTGCGGTTCTGTGCAGAATTGCGGCGTGAGTTGGGCGATCGGAAAATCGATGTCGTGATTGAAAAGAGCACACCGTCGTCGATTCAGGATCACGCAAAACGGACAGGGGAACCGATATGAGACCGCTGACGGAACTATACGAGGAATGCGGTCGGCATCTTCAAGCCTTGTCGGAAGCCATGCAACGCTGCCCATCCCCTTTGACGCTGGATCACTTCAGGACTCGCAACCCGGATTTGATCGCAACGCTTGATCAGTTTGCCTATCGTTTCTCCAAACTTCAGGATGTCATGAGCGTACAACTGTTTCGTCAGTTTACCGTGCAAATCTTGAAAGAGCCGGTCGAGTCCGTGCCGATCATCGACATCCTGAATCTTCTGGAACGTTATCGCTTTCTCGATTCCGTACAGCGCTGGCAGGAAATTCGGGAGATCCGCAATCAAATTGCGCATGAATACCATCTCGATATCGAAGAGTTGATTCTGACCTTGCGAATAGCATTTACAATGGTCGACGAAATGGCTGAAATGATCGCACGCATGAAAGATCGCTCAAAATGACGATCGATCCCGAAAATATTCAGCTTCATTCAAGATTTCGATTCGCCGCATCAAAGTTTTTCGACCATGCGTATCGCCGTGTTCCGGAAACGCGGTTACATGGGACAGGACGTCATCAGCGACCGCTATGCACGGCTCTATGAACTGCCGCGCGGCCTGGCCGAGCTTGGGCATGAGGTGCGGGTGTTCTGTCTGAGCTATCGACCGGCCGGATCGATTCGACGTCGCGACCCCGTCAGTGCCAACGGCGGCTCGCTGATTTGGCACGGATATGACGCCGGACCGCTGTGGATCGGCGGTCTGCCCGCCTATTGGCGCACCATCCAACGAGAACTGCACGACTTCGAGCCAAATGTGCTGCTGGGCGGATCGGACGCCCCGCATGCGGTCTTGACGCACTATCTGGCCCGACGGCTCGACCGCCCCTATGTCATCGACCTTTATGACAATTACGAGAGCTTCGGCCTGACGCGACTGCCGGGGATGCGCCGGCTTTACCGTCGGGTACTCCGCGAGGCGGCGGCGATCACGGCGGTCAGCGAGCCGCTGTCCGAGTACCTGCGCCGGCTGGTCCCGCGCGTTCCGGTCATGACGCTGCAGAGTACCATCGACCCCGCGCGTTTTAGGCCGCGTGACCGGGCCAGCGCCCGCGCGCAACTCGGCCTCCCCGCTCAGGCGCGGATCGTCGGTATTTCCGGTAGCCTGCATCCGAATCGGGGGATCGACCGGTACGCCGCAACGGGTAGCGACGAGGCGGGTAATGCCCTCTGATCGAACTTGCACTTGACGTCCTCGTCTTTGCCCTGACCCGGATGCCCGATGTGCGGATGAAGATACCGTATGACTCAAGTCCCTCTTCTCCTGTTGCTGTTCAATCGCCCCGACCCAACCGCCCCGGTCTCGCAGCCATCCGCGCGGCGCCTCCGGCACGTCTGTATGTCGTCGCCGACGGCCGGAAGCCGGACCCGCGCGAGGCTGAGCGCGGCGCGCAGGCGCAGCAGATCGCAACAGCAGTCGATTGACCCTGCGAGGTCCGCACCCTGTTTCGCGACGCCCAACCTGGGCTGCAAGCGGGCAGTGTCCGGGACGCTCGACTGGTTCTTCGGTGAGGCGGCGGGCATGGTGCTGATAGGTGATTGTCTGCGGCACCCGGATTCTTTCACTGTTTGGTCGACCGGATCTGGTGCCGGCGTGGGCTTCGGGTGCTGCGGTAACGGGGCTCTAACAAAAAAAGGTGCCTAATGGTGTTCTTCAACAAAATCCTGGCCCTTTGAAGAAAAAATGGGTTGGCTTGGCTACCAATGGCTCTGCGAGCGCTTCCGGCTCGCGACCTTCCCGCTGTCGAGGCCGGCGCGGTTGGCGCCGGTTTCGCGTGTGACGCGAACCGCAGAGGCCTTGCTGGTGCCCACGCAGGTCGCGCCCGAAGCCGATCAGCCACTCGATCAGCTCTTGTTTGCGCTCAAGCATGAAGGGGTCAACCTGCAAGTCCTGGCGCAGGCGCTCACGCGGATTCCGGACAGCGACATTCGGCGCCGGGTGCAGGCCACGCCATCGAGTCGTTATGTGCGCGTCCTGGGTTTTTTGTGGGAGGCCTTCAACGGCCGCGACATCGACGGCGACTTTGCGATCGCGGGGCCAACGGTCGATTTGTTCGATGCCAGGCGCTACCTGACCGCGCCCGGTCAGCGCAATGCGCGCTGGAAGGTCAATTTCAACGGACTGGGATCGCTGCGTTACGCGGTCACCGTGGAGCGCACGCCGGCCATTGAACGCTTGCTCGCGCTCGACATTCTCGACCGGGCGAACACCTTCGTGGCCGGGCTCGGGCCGCAGGCGACCGATCGGGCACTCGCCTGGGCCTATCTGCACGAGACCGAAACGTCATTCGCGATCGAGCGGGAGACACCATCGCCGGACAAGGCCGAAGCCTTCGTCGCGCTGTTGAAACAGGCGCACCAGCCGCGGCCGATGGACGAGGACTATCTGGTCGCGTTGCAAAACGCCGCCATCACCAATCCGCTGGATCGAGCCGCCGCCTATCGCCACGAACAAAACTGGCTGCGCGGACCACTGCGGGGCGCGGCCGGTATCACCTATGTGCCGCCACCACCCGAGCTGGTGCATGCGCTGATGGACGAGGTGCTGGCGTTTGCCAACGCGCTGGCGAAAAGGATCGACCCGCTGGTCGCCGCCGCTATCGCGTCTTTCGGCTTCGTGTTCATTCACCCCTTCATGGATGGCAACGGCCGCCTGTCACGCTTCCTGTTTCACTACGCGCTCTGCCAGTCTGGCCGTTTGGCCAATGGATTGCTGTTACCGGTTTCGGTGGCGATGAAACGCAATGAAGCGGCCTATCTGAGCGCCTTGCAAAGTTTTTCCATACCCATGCGCCGCCACTGGGAGGTACGCTGGTTGGCCGACGAAAGCTACGACTTTCGGTTTCAGGGTGATGAGGCGCTCTATCGCTACTGGGATGCAACGCAGGTCGTCGAGTTCAGCCTCGACATGGCCAGACAAGCACTCGAGAAAGACCTGCGCGAAGAAACCGAATTTCTCGATCGCTTCGATCGGGTGTATCGCCAAATCGATGACGCCTTCGATGTGCGCGGCAGTGCACTCACCACCCTGGTGATTGCCGCGTTACAGAACAATGGCAAGGTCTCGAGGAACCGGCGGAAGCAATTCCAGCTCACCGTCCCCAACCCGGTGTTTGATGCCATCGAGCAGGCGTGCGCGCAGGCACTGAAATAAACCATGACCCAAAGCCCCATCGCCTATATCGTCTTCAACCGCCCGCAGCACACCGAGCAGACCTTCGCGGTGCTGCGCGAGCAGCGCCCGTCGCAGCTTTTCATCATCGCCGACGGTCCGCGCCCGGGGCATCCCACCGATAACGCGGCGCTTGACGGAGCCCGGCAGTTGCTCGCGGCCGGCGAGCGTGACCGAATTTCGTTCTTGTTGCTGCTGCGAACAGGCGAGGCGCCTCGCGCGACATTCGCGCGTGACGCTATTCGGGTCGCGAGTCGATGACGATGAACCTGGCGGTGATATCGATCTGTTGATCCAGCCAACCCGGATCGGCCAGCCCTTGGTTCGCAAGCTGCGGTTTGTGGGTTTGCTCGAACGTGCGTTAACGTGAAATACGCAGCCGAACGCCAGCTGGCTTGTCTTCGGTCGAGAGATTTCATGCTACGGGGTGGCCCCAGCCATGGGAGTTAGGGGAGCGAAAGACGGTTCGAGCCGCGGCAACTCGCCCTGACCGCTGCCGGGCGGCTTCTGGACATTCTCCTCGACAGGAGGATGATGCTGTCAGACACCCCAGGACGTGCAATGGGAGCCCCCGGCCACCCGTCTGAGCCCTGATTGTGACGACGCGAGAACTGATCCCGAGCCTCTGCTATGGCCATGGTCGAGAATTAGCCGCCCTAGCACCCTAGGATGTTCGGAGAGCCTTGGAGATGACAGCTGAATCCCTGAAAGAAACCATCAAGCGTGAGCTTCCGGCGATCCTGCGGGAGGATCCGTCGTTTCGCGACTATGTTCTGGAGTTGACGCGTCAGCATCACCCGTCGCGCGGCGAGACCGAGGACTGGTTTTATGCCCTGCTAGGCGAGCTGCGGCGCGATCGCGAAGCGCAGACCCGAAAATGGGAGGAACAGAAGGCCGAGGCCGAGCGCGACCGGGCCGAGCAGGCGCGCAAGTGGGAAGAGCAAAAGGCCGAGGCCGAAACGGGCAAAAGACAAGACCTGACCCCAGCCCCTCCGCTCGCCATGCCTGGTTTGGGTCAATGTTCAATGCGCTTGAGATCGCGATAGAAGTCTTCATGTGGTCCGACCATCAGGAGTTTGACCGTGTTCTCGTCCAGAACGCGGTAGGCGAGCAGGGACAGCATCTCACCCATGCGAAATTTATAGATCCTCACACCCGCAAGGTCGCCAACCTTGGTTTCGCCCGCGTCTGGTTGGCCACTGATCGTGCGCACAGCTTCATCGAGCGCCGCCTTTTGCAAACGGTGCATTTTCTTGACCGCGCGCTCAAAGGTGGGCGTGACAAGGATGCGCATCAGCCGAACTGATACTCACCTACGGGTTCTTCCTGATCTGCCAGCAGGATGTCGCGGATGACGCTGAAGGGCAAATCCGGATTCTCCGTGGCGATCTTTCCGATCCGAGACCAGTATTCGATTTGCTTGGGTACCGAACGATGCTCGGCCGCGCCGTGGCGCTTGGCGCACTCAATAAGGGTTTCTGACAGCTTGACGTTGATGGACATGTGAACCTCCGTAGCAAGGCTCCATAATAGCCCGCAAAGGACCAAAACGGAACCTAGAAGACTCAAGAACCGACCTTGTTTGCCCCTTCCGAAGGCCAGGCCAATCTGGCCGGACAAGCGCCGGACAAGCAAGAGGGTGAGCGCGGGTCGGGGTTGATCCGTAGCGCCAGCGGCGGCGTGGGGCAGGGACGGGATGGGAACCCGAAAAAGGCGAGACCGCCGGAGCGGTCTCTTTTGCGGTCGAGGGAGGAGAACGGAGTGGGGCATTTGGTCCGTTGGTCGCCGGATGGTTCGTGGTGCGTATCCAACCGCACCGCGGCCTAGGAGTGTTGGTGCTTGCGACCCCAGATCCTAGTCGGGGGAGGAGAAGAACGGGCGTGGGTGGCCCGTTGGGTGCGCGGTACGTATCCTACCCGGCTTGTCCGATCCCGCAGGCCCCTGGCCTGAGCCCGGCCCCTGGGAGCGCCGAGCCCCAGCTCGGCACCGCGCGGGCGTCCCAACCAACTCGACCCGCTGCCAGAACGCGAAGTCGTCACTACGCTACGCCCTACCCGCCAAAGGCAAGCCACATCGAACGGCAACGGCGAACGGTAAGCGGTCACCGGGGCTGTGCGACCCCTCCCCCTGCTTACAGCCCGAAATGTTGCATTTCAAGACCTGGCCCCATTCCTGGGCGCTGCTAATCTCGTGCCCTACGCGGCTATCCGTCCGACAGCTCCAGGCGACGCTCGATGCGCTGAATCCGCTCGACGATCTGATCCAAGCTCATCTGCTGACGGGCATAGTCCGCCAAGGATTCTGCCTGGTCGCGCTTGACGCCGGAAAGGGCAACCTCGAGCGTGCTGAGGCGGGCCTTGACATCTCGAAATTCACCTTGCATTTCAGTGCGGAACGTCTGGATCTCAGAACGCAAGGCGCGTAAATGCTCAATGATCAGATTCTCTACATCGGTCATGGTGATAGCTGCTTGATTGGATTGAGTGCATTTTAGCAGCCGAGGGCAGGGTGTAACCGGAGACACGCCCTGGAATATCCCCAGGCTGTACGCCGTAGCCGTAGTTATGGAGCGCGTACCATGCCCAGCTAAATGGTGACCCCGTCCGCCCCGCGCCCCGAGTCCCTCTTGACCCCGAGCCGCTGCTATGGCTATGGTCATAAACTAGCGTCCTAGGACGTTCTGAGTATCTTCGAGATGACAGCTGAATCCCTGAAAGAAACCATTAAGCGTGAGCTTCCGGCGATCCTGCGGGAGGATTCGGCGTTTCGTGACTATGTCCTGGAGCTGACGCGTCAGCATCACCCGTCGCGCGGCGAGACCGAGGACTGGTTTTATGCCCTGCTAGGCGAGCTGCGGCGCGATCGCGAAGCGCAGACCCGAAAGTGGGAGGAGCAGGCGCGCAAGTGGGAAGAACAGGCGCGCAGGTGGGAAGAGCAGAAGGCCGAGTCCGAGCGCGATCGGGCAGAGCAGGCGCGCAAGTGGGAGGAGAATGCTCGGCACTTCGACCGGGTCCATGAGGAGATCATGGCGCAGGCGAAGAAATTCGACCGCGGTATCGGCGCTTTGGGCGCACGGTGGGGGATTCACTCCGAGACGACGTTTCGCAATGCCCTGGCCGGAATCCTCGAAGACAGCTTCGGCGTGCAGGTGCTCAACGTCAACGAATTCGATGACGAGGGCGTGGTGTTCGGACGTCCGGAGCAGATCGAGCTCGATATCATCGTCAAGAACGGTGTGCTGCTGATCTGCGAGCTGAAGTCGTCGATCGACAAGGCCGGGATGTACATCTTCGAGCGCAAGGCCCGCTTCTACGAAGCGCGGCACCAACGCCAGGCGGCGCGCCTGATCGTGATCTCACCGATGATCGACGCACGAGCGCGCAAGGTTGCCGAGCGACTGGGCATCGAGACCTACTATGATTCCACGGACGTGACGTCCGTGGACGAACCGCCGACCGAATGACTCCCGGTGCGTAGCCGGCTGGCCTGCTCATAGAGGTCGCGTGGGACGCACCCAGGGTGCATGCACTCTCGATTCGACGTGGACGTGACAGGTGCTGACCGGACCCCCAGTTAAGCACTTGCGATCAAGCTGAGCCCGAAACGGGCAAAAGACAAGGCCTGACACCTTTTCCCCCTTTCAAGACCCCTTCCCCACGTAGAACCTGAAGGGTGACTGGTGCGGATCGGCTCCGCAACCACCACAAAGAGAACCGACGGCGCGTCCAAGGCACAACGCAGCGTTTCGTGGAGAATTGATCCAGATCATCGCGCCAGGCCGCGAGGAACTTCTGTCGCCTCTCGACCAGGGTCAGCTAAATGGTGACCCCATCCTCCGTGCCGACACGGTCCCTGATCCACCGCGCTGCTCGGGCGCCTTGCCATCGCGCCCACCCGATGGCAGAGTAAAGCCATGAACTCGAGCGTTGCCCTCTACGAAGCCCTGACCAGTGCCCCGGACGAGCGCGCGCGGGCGCGCGTCATCGCCGAGGCCTTCGAGCGCTTGGAAGAGCGCTACCCGCATCTTCCGGAATTGGCGACCCAGGGCCATGTGCGCGAGAGCGAGCTGCGCTTGCAGAAGGAGATCGAGCAGGTCCGCGCCGAGATCGAGCGGGTCCGTGCCGAGCTCAAGCAGGACATCGAACAGCTCCGTGCTGAACTCAAGCAGGACATCGAACAGGTCCGCGCCGAGCTCAAGCTGGACATCGAGCGCGTCCGCGCCGAGGTTCAGCAGGTCCGTGCCGAGCTCAAGCTGGACATCGAGCAGGTCCGCGGTGCGTTGCGCGAGACCGAGTTGCGGCTGCTCAAGGAGATCGAGCAGGTGCGCGGCGAGGTGGCGCGCACCAAGGTCGATCTGCTCAAGTGGATCGTGCCGCTGATGTTCGCCCAGGTCGCCGCGATCGCGGCCCTGGTCAAGTTGCTCTGAGCCGCCCGCTGGCGCCAGAGGGTTCGTCCGCGCGCGGAACGGACGCTGGATGCCTGCTCGACGAGCGCGACGGGGAGCCGCGTGGGGAGAGAGACGGGATGGTACCCGGCAAAAGGAGAGCCCTCCGAAGCGCTGGCCTTTGCGGTCGGGTCAGGAGAAGGGAGCCAGGGATGTTACTTTTTGAGACCTGACCCTCCTCCGTTTGCGAACACCGTCACGGCCCGCCGTTTGGTCCGAAATTTGGACCCCACAGTCTTCTCCTACAGTTCGAAATGTTGCATTTCAAGACCTGACCCCATTGCCGCCATAAGGGGCTGGAGCGATTTTTCGTCACAGGGAGTCGGGCGGGCATTCAAGCCCGACACGCAAAGCGGTTGCGGCTCACGTTGGCGCTGCTCGATCAGGCGCGGCGCGTGGCGGACCTGGATGCGCCGGGCTTGCGCCTGCATCCTCTGAAGGGCGACCGTGCCGGGTTTTGGGCACTCACCATCCAGGCCAACTGGCGCGTGATCTTTCGTTTCGAGGATGGCGACGCCTACGTCGTCGACTATCTGGACTACCACTAAGCGAGGCTGCCCATGCGCATGCATCAACCGCCCCATCCGGGCGAGCTTCTACGGGAGTTGTGGCTCAAACCGCTGAAACTGACGATCAAAGACGCGGCTAGCGCCCTGAAGGTCTCGCGCAAGGCGCTGTCTGAACTGGTCAACACCAAGACGAGCTTGGCCCCTGAGATGGCGCTGCGCCTGGAACTGGCCTTTGGCAAAAGCGCAGAAAGCTGGCTGGCGCACCAGGCGGCGTACGATCTTTGGCAGTTGGAAGGCCAGAAGGCTGCTTTAGGCGTGCAACGGCTAGCGGCCTAAAGCGGAGGCCGAGGCGCCGCTCGGTGATGGCCAGTCCTTCGCGCTGCTGGCTAATGGCTGCCACGCTCGAAGAGTGCTTCGAGCCGGACGAACGGCACTGACCCGGGCGCGCAGCAGATTCAAGCCCGCTCTCCCCCCAGGAACAGCCGTGCCACGTCCTCGTTATGGGCGTCGATATTGTCAGGCACCTCGAATTTACCCTTGGCGACGCCGAGACGTTGGCCGACCGGCCCTGCATCCACCGCCACCAACTTGGCGACGGGACGACCATTACGGGCGATGATGATCTCGCGCTCCCGCCCTTGCTCGATCGCTTCCACCAAGCGAGACAGCGAGGATTTCGCTTGCAACGTGTTGACGGCTAGCATCTTTCGTGTGCGAGAAACCCCGCCGTTCAGGCGGGGAGGGAAGGCGTACCGCGTGTAGCGCGGTTGCCCGTTCCACCCGCGTCCTCCGTTCAAGTCGGTTGATCTGGAATTAGTCTAGGCTGGACTAGCCAAGTGCCACAAGCGGTAGCTGAGCCCACAGCGGGCAAAAGACATGACCTGACCCCATTCCTTGTGCTCCTGCGTTCCCCCGGTCTTCTCCGGAAATGTTGTATTTCAAGACCTGACCCCCTTCCCCTGACCCCCTTCCCCCTGCTGCTGATCTGCGAGCTGAAGTCGTCGATCGACAAGGCCGGGATGTACATCTTCGAGCGCAAGGCCCGCTTCTACGAAGCGCGGCACCAACGCAAGGCGGCGCGCTTGATCGTGATCTCGCCGATGATCGACGCGCGGGCGCGCAAGGTCGCCGAGCGACTGGGCATCGAGACCTACCATGATTCCACGGACGTGACGTCGGTGGACGAACCGCCGACCGAATGACTTCCGCGGCGTACCCGACTGGCCTGCTCGTAGAGGTCGCGCGGGACGCGCACGGGAATGCACGCTCGATTGGACGTTACATGTGCGACCTGACCCCCGGTTGCGCTTGCATTACCCTGAACTGCCACCGTAATTCCCTTGCGTGGGGTCGACCGACGCCCCCTTCCCGCGCTCGGTCGCCGAAACGGGTTTTTGGAGGGGACGCAATGTTGCATTTCAAGACCTGACCCCATTCCCTGCTGCTGCCGTTGCCAATGTGGCCGATGTTGCCGGATCAACATGACCAACCCGGGCACCACAGTAAAGCCAATCAGGAGGCGCGCACCGAGCTCGGCGCCGATGATGTCGGCGAGGTCGGCACCGAGCAGGAGTGCAATGCCGACTAAGAAATTGCCGAGCAGCAGAGCCGCGATGGCCATGCGATCTAACCTCTTTCCGGAGACTGAAAAGGCGCCGGATGGCGCCTTTTCGTTTTGAGGGAAATCAGGATGCCAACGCTAACTCATTCAGCCGCACCGACACGGCAATTCGCAGGCACATATTTATTATTATCGGCTTCGTCAACCTCGCATACCCATGTGATTCGCCCCTCGCCGACCTCGCCCGCCGCGAACGTTGGATCTGGTGTCAAAGTGATCTCCACGTCTCGTGCGAGAGCGGTGTATACGATGGTGATCGTCCCATCGTCACCAATAGTGATTTCATCGACGATATCAGTCGAGTCAGGTTCCTCCCAGCCCAGTCCAGCCGCCGCCGCACCGGTTTGAATGTTCTCAGCAACGATAGTCCGCGCTGGAGAGGCGAGACTCAGACCTTCCGTCACCCGCGCGCGAACCGTGTAATCGTTGTACGCCGGAATCGCAATCGCCGCCAGAATACCGATGATCGCGACGACGATCATCAGTTCGATCAAGGTAAAGCCTTGCTGTTTGTGCATCGTAATGTCCTCTGTGGATCATGGATGGTCGTCGAACCCGGAATGCCGGAAGACCCCTCGGGCCACCTGGCCGCGCGCCGTCTTCCGCTCCTGGCCTGATGACAGCAGCAATCGGGCCAACCTTGTCGCGCTGGCCCCGGCCCGCCGCAGGTGCTTGTTCCGAAAGCCTTGCCGACCCGGATGCCACCAGCCGTCCACACGCCGCTCGCGCGCGCCAGCCACCGCGACCGACCTTCCCGGTCAAGAAGTGACGAAAATTGTCAAAACCGGCCGTCGGCGATTTTCGACCGCTTAGGCGGCGCGACACGTCCGGCGCGGCCTTCCGAGGGAGGAGGGGTCAGGTCTTGAAATGCAGCATTTCGGGCGCGGGGGCGGGGGTCAGGCCTCGAAAAGGAAGGGGGCAGGGGGTCACCATTTAGCTGACCCTGGTCAAGAGGCGACAGAAGTTCCTCGCGGCCTGGCGCGATGATCTGGATCAATTATCCACGAAACGCTGCGTTGTGCCTTGGACGCGCCGTCGGTTCTCTTTGTGGTGGTTGCGGAGCCGATCCGCACCAGTCACCCTTCAGGTTCTAGGCGCTGGGGCTGCTCCCGATGGGGAGAAGACACCCGGCCCGTGGCTCATGCGAGCCCCAGAAAATCGTCAGTACCCCGCCAAGGTCCAAGTGGTACACGGCCATGCCTGGAGGCGGGCCGTGCGTTCACAGATCTCTGGCTGACGCTCCGGTGGAGCGCACCCAACCCCGTTGTGGCTCAGCGGCGGGGGCGTCTCGGTCACATACGCTGTCGCTCCGTGTCGGTGGCCATCCTCGGCGGGAATGCCTCGGGGCTCAATCAGATCTGGTGGCTGCTCGCCAACCCCGTGTCCGAGCTCACCGAGGCATGCCCGATTTGGTTCAGGCGAAGGCGCGGTTCACATCGAACGCGCGGCCTTCGCGCAGAATGTGGTAACAGGCGCGCGCCAGCTTGTGGGCGACGGCCTTGGTCGCCACCACGGCCTTGGTCTTGGCGCGCTTGCGTTGATAATAGCGCTTGATCTGCGGGTTGTAGCGCACGGCGAAGTTGGCCGCCTCGACGTACGCCCAAGCGAGGTATTTGTTGCCGTTCTTGGTGTTGCCCTGACCCTTCTGCTTGCCGTTGGAGACGTGCTGGCTGCCGACGCAACGACAGTAGGAGGCGTAGTGCCCGACGTGCCCGAAGCGCTCGATGGGACCGGTCTCCAGCACGATGGTCAGCCCGAGGATACGCCCGATGCCGCTGACGGTTTGCAGCGCTCGCCAGGTCGGCGACGCCTTTGTCTGCCGCCAGGCCTCGCGCTCGAGCAGCTCGATCGCTGCCTGCTGGCCGCGCATCGCCAGGACCGTGCTCTGGATGGCCAACGCCAAGTTGGGGTCGGCGACCCGCTCGGCGACCGACTCCGGCGTCAAGCGCCGCACCTCGTTGGCGCTGATGGAGCGCCCGCGGTTGCGCGAGAACAGATTCTGCACCGCCAGGATGTTGGCCGTGGGGGCAGGGGGTCAGGTCTTGAAATGCAACATTTCGGGCTGTAGGAGAAGACGGCAGGGTCTAAATTCCGTGGATCTACGGGACACCCACCTTGTTGCACCTCGTTGATGCCTCGGGCCGGTCACTGCAGGGGTCAAGGAAACATACGGGTCACCTATTTTGTTGACGGCGCGGCGGGCTCGCCGTAGAGTTTTTGCGAGGCGCGAGGAGTAGAGGGCACTCATTAGCCGTTAGCCGTCCCCTGACAAGAGAAGATGCGGTTGTATGACCAAGCGCGACAAGCGTTTTGCCGCCTTGCGCGCCAACCCTAAGAGCGTGCGTTTCGAGGATGCCTGCCGGATTGCGCAGTCATTGGTTTTCGAATGCCAAGGCGGACAAGGTTCTCATCGAACTTATGGTCGTTTTGGCGAGCCTACCCTGCTAAATTTTCAGAACCGGGGCGGTTACATCAAAGCCTATCAGGCCAGGCAATTGATCGAAATGGTGGACAAGTATGGACAGGGCAAATAGATACCTTGTAGAGATATTTTGGAGCGATGAAGACCAGGGGTTCATTGCGATCGCCCCTGATTTGCCTGGCTGTTCCGCATTTGGCGAGACGCAGCAAGAAGCCCTGCACGAAATGAGCTTGGCGATGGCCTCTTGGCTGGAGGCATGTGCGAACATGAATCGCCCGTATCCAGAGCCCAAAGCCAAGCCCCAGCGACTTGCCGCATGAGAGCTGGCCCCGGGAGGTTGGGCAGAGATCGAGGCTTCGGGGTCAGGTCTTGCAATGCAACATTTCGAGGGTAGTGATCACATAGGGTCCATAGGGTCTGGGGTCAGGTCTTGAAATGCAGCATTTCGGGCGCGGGGGCGGGGGTCAGGCCTCGAAAAGTAACATCCCTGGT